>CAWUMZ010000215.1:0-2936 GCA_963923625.1 uncultured bacterium
AAGGTCGGCTCCGACTGGACGGTCGGCATCCGCCTCAACCTGCACGACTACATGCCCGGCGGACTGACCGATGATGACGCGGTCGCGGCGGCGCAGCACCTGCAGGAGCACACGGCGATCGACTTCGTCAACGTCTCGGCGGCCGGGTACCACAACATCCACATGGCGATGCAGCCGTCGGACGAGCCGGACGGGTACCTCGTGGAGATGACGGCGCGCGTGAAGTCCGTGTCGACCGTGCCCGTCTTCACCGTCGGCGGCATCAAGGATCCCGCCATGGGCGATGAGATCGTGGGCAGCGGCAAGGCCGACATGGTCGCCATGACCCGTGCGCTGATCGCGGATCCCAACTTCGCCAACAAGGCCGCGGCGGGCAGGTCCGACGAGATCATCCACTGCATCCGCGGCAACCAGGGTTGCATCGGCCGCATCTACAAGGGCTTCCCGGTCTCGTGCACCGTCAATCCAGCGACCGGCCGAGAGGGGCGCTTCGGCGAGCTCGTGCCCGCCGAGGATCCCGGCCATTGGGTCGTCGTCGGCGGCGGCGCGGCGGGCATGAAGGCGGCGGAGACGCTCGGCAAGCGCGGCCACCGTGTCACGCTGCTCGAGGCCTCCGACGAGCTCGGCGGCCAGCTCAAGCTCGTGGTCAAGACGCCCGGCCGCCACATGTGGAACGTCGTGACGCGCGACCTGAAGGTGCAGATGGCGCTCGCCGGCGTCGACGTGCGCCTCGGCACGGAGGCCACGCCGGAGCTGATCGCCGAACTCGATCCCGACGGCGTGGTCGTCGCCACGGGCGCGCTCCCGAGCCGCTCCGGCTTCTCCCCGATCCAGCCGATGGTCGACGTCCTGCCGGGCACCGACAACGGCCGCGTCTTCACGCTCTGGGAGGCGATCGAGGGCGCCGACGGCATCGGCAAGCGCGTCGTGCTGCTCGACGACGATGGCTCGCGCGCAGCAGCGGGCGCCGCCGAGGTGCTGCTCGACCGCGGCCATCAGGTGCACGTCGCCACGCGCTGGAACCAGCTCTACCCCTTCACCTCCGGCGGACTCGACATGGCGACGCTCTACCAGCGCCAGTTCGAGAAGGGCCTGACGTACACGATCAACACGTGGGCCAGCGCGATCGGCGACGACGAGGTGGCGATGTGGAACATCTACACCGGCGCGGCCGAGGCGGGGCTCCCGTACGACAGCGTCGTCGTCACGGGCCAGAAGCCGAACGACGCCCTCTACCTCGCCCTCAAGCAGCAGCACGGCAACGTGCACCGCGTGGGCGACGCAGTCGCGTGCCGCAAGCTCGACCACGCCATCTACGAGGGCTACCTCGCCGGCATCGAGCTGTTCGACCCGCGCGAGCGCTACATCTACGAGGGCGAGCTCGAGGCCGAGGCCGCCGATCTGGTCCACGGAGACTGATCCCGATGCCAACCGATCTGCCGTTCTACACCGAGGAGTTCCACGGGCCATTCACGCTGCACGGCGTCGGCGACTTCGAGCTCGAGGAGGGCGGCATCCTGCCCGACCTGCAGCTCGCGGTCAGCACCCTTGGCGAGCTCAACGCGGCGCGCGACAACGCGATCCTGATGCCCACGTGGTACTCGGGCACGCACGAGGTGATGCTCCGCACCTACGTCGGCCCCGATCGGGTGCTCGACCCGAGCCGCTACTTCATCGTCAGCATCAACCAGATCGGCAACGGCCTGTCGTCGTCGCCGCACACCGTCGACGGGCCGCACGCCGGGCCGAACTTCCCGCACGTGACCATCGGCGACGACGTCCGCGCGCAGGAGCAGGTGCTGCGCGAGGCGTTCGGCGTCGAGGAGCTGGCGCTCGTGATGGGCGGCTCGATGGGCGCGCAGCAGACATGGGAATGGGCGGTGCGCTATCCCGACAAGGTCAGGCGCGCGGCGCCGATCGCGGGCACGGCGCAGAACACGCATCACGACTACCTCTACACGCAGAATCTGATGGATGCGATCCGCTCGGATCCGGGCTGGAACGGCGGCGACTACGCCTCGCTCGACGACGTCGCCGAGGGCCTGCGCCTGCACGGCCGCTTCGCCGCGGTGATGGGCTGGTCGACCGAGTGGTTCAAGCAGGAGTGCTGGCGCCGCACGGGAGACTTCCCCACGTTCGACGACTTCACCGCGGCGTTCACGCACGGCTACCACGAGGTACTCGACCCGAACTCGCTGCTGACGATGGGCTGGAAGTGGCAGCACGCCGACGTCGCGCGCAACACCGGCGGCGACCTCGCCGCCGCGCTCGGCCGCATCACCGCGCCGGTCTACGCCATGCCGATCAGCGAGGACATGTTCTTCCCGCCCCGCGACGTCGAGCACGAGATCGCGATGGTGCCGAAGGGCGAGCTGCGTGTGATCGACTCGATCGACGGCCACATGGGGCTGATCGCGACCGACCCCGGCTACCTGCCGCAGGTCGAGGCCAACCTCGCCGAACTGCTGGCGCTCGAGGTCTGACGTGCAGCGCCGCAGCCTCGACGTGCTGATCGTCGGCGCCGGCTTCTCCGGGCTCTACCTCCTGCACCTGCTGCGCAAGCGCGGCCTGGCGGTCAAGATCGTCGATCGCGCGCCGGCGATCGGCGGCACCTGGTGGTGGAACCGCTACCCGGGCCTCCGCTGCGACGTGGAGAGCATGACCTACTCGTACTCGTGGGACGCGGAGCTCGAGCAGGAGTGGTCGTGGAGCGAGCGCTACTCGACGCACGCAGAGATCCTCCGCTACATCGAGCACGTCGCCGATCGCCACGACCTGCACCGCGACATCGAGCTGTCGACGGAGGTGACGGCCGCGCGGTGGGACGAGCAAACCGCGCGCTGGCAGGTCGAGACCAGCGCGGGTGGATTCGACGTGCGCTTCCTGGTGATGGCCACGGGCTGTCTGACGGTGCCGAACGTCGTGCAATTCGACGG
>CAWUMZ010000216.1:0-2934 GCA_963923625.1 uncultured bacterium
TGATCTTCAAGAGCGATCGCCGCTCGTATCGCGAGCTGCCGCTCCGCATGAACGAGGTCGGCCTCGTGCATCGTCACGAGCCGTCCGGCACGCTGCACGGCCTGATGCGCGTCCGGCACATCACGCAGGACGATGCGCACCTGTTCGTCACGACGGAGCAGATCGAGGAGGAGGTCCAGAACGTCCTCGGCTTCGCGCTCGATCTCTACGAGCTGTTCGCGATGCACTTCAAGATCGAGCTCTCCACGCGGCCAGAGGTGCGGGTGGGGGATGACGCCATCTGGGACAAGGCCGAGGAGGCGCTCCATCGCGTGCTCCAGGCGCGCGGCATCGACTACCGCGTCAACGAGGGCGACGGCGCGTTCTACGGGCCCAAGATCGACATCCACCTGACCGACTCGCTGGGCCGCTCCTGGCAGTGCGGCACGGTGCAGCTCGACTTCAACCTGCCGGAGCGCTTCGAGCTGACGTACACGGGCGCCGACGATCGCGACCACCGACCGGTGATGATCCACCGCGCGCTGCTCGGCAGCTTCGAGCGCTTCATCGGCATCCTGATCGAGCACTACGGCGGCGCGTTCCCGCTCTGGCTCGCGCCGGTGCAGGCCGTCGTCCTGCCGATCTCCGATCGTCACGTGCTGGCGGCGGAGATGGCGCGCGACGCGCTGCACAGCGCCGGCCTGCGCGTGCAGATCGATGCGCGCGGCGAGTCGATCGGCAAGCGCATCGCCGAGGCCGAGACGCAGAAGGTGCCGGCGATGCTCGTGATCGGCGATCGCGAGGCGGAGGCCGGCGCGGTCGCGCTGCGCCGACACGGTCGTATTGACCTCGGCACGCTGCCGCTCGATTCGGTCATCGACGCGCTCGTCACCGAGCGCGACAGCCGCGCGATCTACAGCGCCTCGTGAGCGCGTCCGGCGAGTTCGGTCACACAGCGCTCAGAACGCCTGTGCCACAATGGGTTTCGCGGGAGTGCCGCACGCCGTGTGCGTGCTACCATCGCCCGCGTCGGCCGCTGAGCCGCCAATCCACCGAACGGAGCACATCACCCTTGCACACGGAGCATCAGTCTTGAGGCCACGCCGCGGATACGACAGGCCCCCCGAGGAGCCGCGTACCCGCATCAACGAGGCGATTCGTGTACCGCAGGTGCGCCTGATCGGCGCAGATGGTGAGCAGATCGGGGTCAAGGACCGCGACGACGCGCTCGAGTTCGCATGGAACCAGAACCTCGACCTCGTCGAGGTCGCCGCCGACGCGCGCCCGCCCGTCTGCCGCGTGATGGACTACTCGAAGTACAAGTACGAGCAGGAGCAGAAGGCGAAGCTGGCGCGCAAGCACCAGAACGTCATCGTGATCAAGGAGATCAAGCTCCGCCCGAAGGTCGGCGTCCACGATTACGAGACCAAGAAGGGCCATGTCGTGCGGTTCCTGAAGAACCACGACAAGGTCAAGGTCACCATCATGTTCCGCGGACGCGAGATGACGCACCCCGAGAAGGGGCGCGAATTGCTGCTCCGTTTGGCCGATGATCTCAAGGAAATCGCGGTCATCGAGTCGGAACCGCTGCAAGATGGACGAAATATGGTCATGATGTTGGCTCCGTCGAAGCAGCTCCTCAAGGAGGACGCTGCGGAGGCGGCCGCGAAGGACCCCGATGGGGCTCCGGAGGCGGAAGTCGAAGAGGCTCCCACCGCGGAAGCCGAAGAGCCTGCGACGACCTCGTAGGGACAAAGGAACTGCAATGCCGAAGGTCAAGACCAACTCCAGTGCCAAGAAGCGCATGAAGCTCTCCAGCAAGGGGACCATCACGCGTCGCAAGGCGAACGAGGCCCACCTGCGCGGGAAGATGACGGCCAAGCGCCGCCGCCAGCTCAGCCAGGACCAGCCCATGGCCAAGGCCGACTACCCGGAGGCGCTGCGCCTCCTCGGAAAGCGATAGGGTTCAGGCATGACTCGCGTCAAGCGTTCCGTTCACGCGCAGAAGAAGCGCCGCAAGGTCCTCGAGGAGGCGTCCGGCTACTGGGGCTTGAAGTCCAAGCTCTACCGCCAGGCGAAGATGCAGGTCGCCCGCTCGGGCAACTACGCCTACCGCGACCGCCGCGTCCGCAAGCGCGACTTCCGCTCGCTCTGGATCGTCCGCATCAACGCGGGCGCCCGCCAGCACGAGCTCTCCTACTCGCAGTTCATGCACGGCCTCAAGCTGGCCGGCGTGACGGCGGATCGCAAGATCCTCGCGGATCTCGCGCTCAACGAGCCCGCCACGTTCGGCGCGCTCGCCGAGCAGGCGAAGTCCGCGCTCGCCGCGTAGGGAAGCGCCTCTGATGGACACGATCCGCAGCGCGCGGAATCCGCGGCTGCAGCGCGTGCGCTCGCTCACGCGCGCCGCCGCGCGCCGTGAGGCGGGCGTGTTCGCGATCGAGGGCGAGGATCTCGTCGAGGCGGCGCTGCAGGCCGGCTGTGTCTTCGACGATCTGCTCGTTCGCGAGGAGACCCCGTCGCCGCAGGGTGCGGGCGTCACGCCGCTCGTCGTGCGAGGCGATCTCCTCGACGGCGTCTCCGCGCTCGGCTCGGGCACGCGCCAGATCGGCGTCGTGCGCATCGACTCGCTGCCGCAGGCCCCGGAGCGGCTCTCGGGTCTCGGGCTCGCCTTGTGCGGCGTGGGCGACCCCGGCAACGTCGGCACGCTGCTGCGCTCCGGCGCGGCGTTCGGGGCCGAAGTCGTCGTGCTCGGTGCGCCGGCCGCCGACCCGACCGGTCCCAAGGCGGTGCGCGCGGCGATGGGCGCCACCTTCACCGTGCCGACGCGCCCGATCGACGATCCGGCCGACGCCTATCCCGAGGCACGGGTGATCGCACTCGATGGGCGTGGCGACGTCGACATCGCCGACGTCGATTTCGCCGGCCCGGTGCTGCTCGCGCTCGGCGCCGAGC
>CAWUMZ010000217.1:0-2912 GCA_963923625.1 uncultured bacterium
GCCTCCATGTACTGCGCGAACGTCAGTGGACCGTGCGCGCGGATGCGCTCGACGAGCCGTTCGCGCAGCGGGCTCACGCCTGGCGGAGCAGCTCGCGCGTGAGGCAGGTCGGGCCGCCGTCGCCCTTCAGCGAGACGTCGCCGCCCTGGTAGGCGTGCACCTCGATGCCCTTGGCCTCCATCGCGCGACGGATCTTCGGGTTGCCGTCGAGCACGACGACGACGCCGGGGGCGGTGGCGAGGATGTTGCACCCCATCGTCCAGTACTCGTCCTCCTCGAGCGGGATCACGCCGATGCCGCGCTCCTGCAGCTCCTGCATCAGCGTGACGGGGGCGAGCGGCGGGAACACGACGGCGAGGTCGTGCGTGACGGGCGAGATGAAGCTCATCAGGTGCAGCACGTGCTCGGCGCCGCGATCGTGCGGCAGGTCGAAGCGCATGGTGCGCGCGCCCTCGGCGGCGAGGATCTCGTCGAGCTGGCGGTGTGCCTCCGCGTTGGTGCGGTACCCGCGCGCGACGGCAAGCGTCTCGTTGTCGAGCCAGACCATGTCGCCGCCGTCGGCGGTCGCCGTGCCCGTCAGGCGGCCGGCGATCGGCACGCCCGCGGCCTCGAGGTCGGCGACCATGCCCTCCCCCTCGCCGACGCGCTGCGGCTTCGCCGACTGGAGCACGATCGCTCCCTGACCGCAGACCCAGACGGGGTCGCAGACGTAGACGGAGTCGACGAGGCCGTCGAGCGGCTCCGCGACATTGACCTCGCAGCCAAGGCTCTCCAGCAGCTCGCCGAACGCCTCGTGCTCGGCGGTCAGCTTGGCCGGGTCGGGCTCACGCCAGTCGGCTGCGGCGAAGTCGCCCTGCGTGACAGGGCGGCGGATGAGGACGCGGCGCAGCGGGTCGACCATCGACTGCACGCCGTAGGCGGGGGCACTGGACATGCGGTGAAGCGTACCCGCACCGACGGTGTCGCACACCGCCGGTGCGGGCGCCCTCCCGGCCCTCTCCGGCCTATCCGCGCAGACGCGCGGAGATCTTCTGGGTGCTGGACTGCACGGCGCCGCCCGACGGCGCGAAGGTGGTGATGACCACGAGCCGAACGCCGCGCCCACGCGTCGTCGTCTGCCCGCGTCCGCGTGCGGTGCACGCGATGGCCCGCGTTCCCGCCGAGCCGAGCGACACGCTGCGCGTGCACAGGCGCCGGGTTCCGCGGAGGACCGTCTGGGTGATCGTGCCGGCAGCGGTGGTGGTCACCGCCGTGGAGATCCGGATGCGCCCGCGGCGCGCGGTGACGCGCGGCGTGGCGGCGGAGAACGTCGGCGCGGCGGCCGTCGCGGCAGCGGTGGTGGTGACCGACGCCACGGCGCTGCCGCTGCTCGCACCTGCGCCCGCGCCGGCGTTGGCACCCGAGCCCGATCCGGAGCCGGAGCCGGAACCCGCGCCCGTCGGGGTGGGCGCGGCGATCGCCAGCGTCGCCGTCGCGGCGGTTGCCTGCCCGTTGAGGTTCGTCGCGGTCACGACGGAGCGGAGGTAGAGGCCTCCATCATCCGCGGTGACCGTGTACGTCGGCAAGGCCGCTCCGGGGATCGTCGTGCAGCCGCTCGATGGCGACGTGCAGCGCTCCCAGCTGTGGAGGGTGGACGTGGGCAGGTAGTTCCACGTGCCGTCGCCGGCGGTCAGCACCTCGCCGACCGCGCCTGTGCCGGTCAACGTCGGCGCCGTCGTGTTCTCGGGGACGATCCCCGTCAGCGTCCGTGTCACGCCGGTGATCGAGCCGCTCGTGCTCCACACGTTCCCGTCCGGCCCGAGAACGGCGCCCCACGTCGTCGCCGGTGTCCACGAGGCGTGCGTGGTGACGATGCCGCCGGACGTGCGTGTCGTGACCGACTGCTCGAACGCCGGCACCCATGCCGTGCCGTCGGGCAGGAACGTGAAGGAGAAGTCGGTCCCCGAGGAGCCGCCGAGCGAAACGTCCTCGATGGTGCCCGGCCCGGTCGTGCGCACGAGCGCCTGGTTGTTCTGATCGATGGCCCAGACGTGCCCATCCGGCCCGCGCTTGACCTGCCAGACGCCCTGCGACAGGACCGACACGGGACGCCGGACGAACCCCATCGTGCCCGCCGCAGTGCGGTAGCCGAGCCCAACGGCGACGTCCTCGTTCCACCAGATCGTGCCGTCGGCGTCGATCGCCAGCGCAATGGGGTTCTCGGTCGAGGTCCGGGCGAAGCGCGTGATCGCGCCCAGCGGCGTGATCCGCACGAGCTCATGCGTGTCGAAGGCGACGGTCCAGTAGTCGCCGTTGGCGTCGAACGCGCCGACGCTCAAGGCGTACGCACCCGCGACGGTGGCGATCGTCGTGATCGTGCCGTCCGCCGCGATGCGACGCACGCGCCCGGACGTCGATTCGCGGAACCACACGCTGCCGTCCGGGGCGGCGGTGAGACCACCGGCCTGCGTGGCGGCGCCGTTGTCGAACCGCGTGATCACGCCACCGCTCGTGATGCGGTCGATGTACCGGCCCGCGTTCTCGTCGAACCAGATCGTCCCGTCGTTGGCGACGGCCATCGAGTACGGCGTGGTCCCCGCGGGCAGGCCGGCGCTGAAGGTCGTCTGGTCGCCCGGTGCCGCGAGGGCGGCGGGCAGCGCGACGGCGCTGCAGAGGGCGACGGCGATGGTGATGGTGAGGCGTCGGACGGCGGACGGCATGCAGCGGGCTCCTGCGCAGCGGGGACGGTGTCCCTGAACAGACACAGGGTGCTGCGCGATCTGACGGCTCCGGCGTGGCGCACCCCACGAAAGCCACACGTGTGCAGCCGAAATGGGCGAATCAGCCACACGTGTGCGGTTTCAGAGCACCGAATCGTGACGCAAAGGGGTCTGGCCCCTATGCGTCACGCGGGGTGAATCAGAGGGGCCAGA
>CAWUMZ010000218.1:0-2894 GCA_963923625.1 uncultured bacterium
CTCGTCGAGGTGCGAGTGGGCGAGCACGTGGCGGTCGTCGAACCTGAGACCCTCGCGCGGATGCCGGCTCGGCCGACGGCGGCCGTGCTCCTGTGTCCCTTCGACAACCTCATCTGGGATCGCGACGAGACCGATCGCCTGTTCGGCTTCCGCCACGCGCTCGAGATCTACGTGCCGCAGCCGAAGCGGAAGTGGGGGTACTACGTGCTGCCGCTGCTGAGCGGCGATCGCCTGATCGGCCGGGCCGATGTGAAGGCCGACCGCAAGGCGGGCGTGCTGCGCATCCTGCGGATGCACTGGGAGGGGCGACCGGCCGAGCGCGCGCTCGGCCAGGCGCACGCGCGGCTTGCGCGCACCCTCGGACTCGAGCCCGCGTAGGCATCGACGTCTCCGGGTACACTCGCCGGATGCGTCGTCTGCTCCTCGCCATTGGCGTGCTCGCTGCCGCGCTGATCGCCGTCCCCGTCGCCTCCGCAACGACGCCGCTGACCGCCTTCACGCTGGTCGTGCCGAAGGCCACCGCGCACTCGGGCCTGCAAGCTCGCGCGATCCTGCCGACCGGGGCGCGCTGCCCCGCGCTCGCGGTGACGGTGCAGGCCGACGGCACGCGCACGGATCGGCGCATCGCGATGACGGCCCGACGCCCGTCGCCGCGCACCGGCGCCGCGTACAGCGCGTTGTTCGTCTGCCAAGCCGCGATCCCGACCCACGCGGTGCGCGCGTCCGTCGGCGCGACCACGATCCCGGCGGCGCTCCCCGACACGATCAGCCGCATCGCGCTGCTCGGCGACACCGGCTGCCGCCTGAAGAAAGGCGACCCGACGCAGAACTGCGCGTCGCCGGCGACGTGGCCGCTGGGTCGTCTCGCCGCGTCGGTCCAGCGCGCGCACCCCGACCTGATCATCCACATCGGCGACTACTTCTATCGCGAGATGGCGTGCCCGTCGGATATGCTCGCCCGCTGCGGCGGCACGCCCGCGCCCGTGCCGGGCAACAGCTTCAAGGACACCGCGTACAGCTGGCTCGCGGACGCGATCGTGCCCCTTTCGCCGCTGTTCGCGACGGCGCCGATCGTGATGACCCGTGGCAATCACGAGGCCTGCTTCCGCGGCGGTAACGGCTGGTACCTCTTCTTCGATCCGTGGTTCGGCAGTGCACGGCACTGCGCGCCCGACGCGACGGGCGCCGTGCCGAATGCGGTGTCGCAGACGTGGACGCAGGACTTCCCGATCGGCGACGGCCGCTCGCTGCATATCGCGGTAGTCGATTCCGCATACGGCGACGACGTCGCGGTGTCGTCGTGGAAGCAGCACGAGGACCCGCTGTACGCGACGGCCGCCGCGGAGTCGAAGGCCGCACCGGGTCGCGAGTCGTGGCTGATCACCCACCGCCCGATCTTCGGGATCTCCCGGTGGTATCCGGACAGCGGCGATCCGTACTGGACGTGGATCGCGGCCGATCAGACCGCGGCCGCGCTGCCGCATCTCGATCCCTTCTCGCTGATCCTCGGCAGTCACATCCACGCGGCGGAGGCCAACCAGCTCCCGGGCATGCCCGGGCAGCTCGTGGTCGGCAACAGCGGCGTCCTGCTCGAGTCGTTCTCCGGTGTCGATGCGCCGGCGGTCGGCCCGCTGCGTACGCAGGACGGCGCGTCCATGCTGCCCGGCACGACGCTGCCGGGCAACGCGACCTCCACGTGGGCCGCCGTGCGCTTCGGCTGGGTGCTCGCGACGCCCGCGCCGGCGCCGGGCGTGTGGTCGTTCTCGCACCGCAGCCCGAACGGCGTCGAGTTCGCGCGCTGCGAGCTGGCCAAGCGCCAGCTGAGCTGCTCGTAGGCCCCGCCGCTCTAGAGTGCCCACATGCTCGGTCGCGCCACCCTCACGATTCCCGCATCGCCCAGCGCGCTCGCGCTTGCCGACAGCGTGGCGACGGGCTTCGCGCATGAGGCCGGCATCGCCGGCGACGACGTCAAGCGCATCCAGGAAGCCGTGCGCTGCCTCGTCGCCTTCAGCGTCGAGCAGTCGTATGAGGGGCGGGGCAAGGGCGACGTCGAGCTGAACCTCGAGCTCGATCCGACGGGCGTCCAGATCGCCGTCCACGACTGGGGACGCCCGTTTCGCGTGGCCGGCGGACCGCACGGCCCGCTGCCCGCCGGCCTCGAGGCGGCCGTGGCGATCGATACCGATGCGCGCCTGATCAACCTCGCCGGCGACGGCAAGCGACTGGTCCTGCGCGTCCCCGTCGAGCACGGCATCGCGATCGCGCCCGTGGTCGACGGTGCCGCCGACGACGAGCGCGTCCGCTCCGGTGCGGTCGACGACATCGTGATCCGCGACGCGACGATCGACGACTCGGTCGCCATTGCGCAGCTGCTCTACCGCGGCTACGGCCTCGGCTACGTGCACGGCGACTTCTACCGCCCCATCTGGATCGAGGAGCAGATGCGCAACGGCCACGTGTCGAGTACCGTCGCGTGCGTCGGCGATGAGGTCATCGGCCATCACGCGCTGCTCTGCGGGGAGGCAGGCGAGGCTGCGGAGTCGGGCGTGGCGGTGATCGCCCACGAGTGGCGGGGGCTCGGGCTCTTCGACCGCATGTTCGACGTCACGGTGCAGCGCGCCCGGCGCATCGGCCTCCCGGCGCTGTTCGGCCAGGCGACGACGGCGCACATCTACAGCCAGCGCTCGGAGTTCAAGAGCGGCTACAAACCGACGGCGCTGCTGATCGGCGCTGCTCCGGCCGCGATGGCGCAGGCGCAGGCGGGTTCCGGCGCGACGCCTCCCGGACGCGGTGCGCTGCTCAACTCCGTCCTGCCGCTCACCGACCAGCCGACGATCGTGGGCGCGCCGCCGGAGCGGTACGCGAAGGTCGTGCATCGCCTCGGAGCGGAGGCC
>CAWUMZ010000219.1:0-2866 GCA_963923625.1 uncultured bacterium
TCGACGCAGCCGCGCTCCAACGCGACCGCGGCCTCGGCCTCATCGAGGTCGAAGCCGACGACGTGCGCGGAGGCACGCTGACGCAGGGCGAGTCCGAGACTCCCGCCCATCAGTCCGAGGCCGACGATCGCGACCTGCATGGCCGCCTACCGGCTGAGGGTCCTGCCGCAGACCGAGACGAGCCGCTCGATGTCCGCGACGAACGCGGGGAACTCGGCCGACGGGATCTGCTGCGCGGCGTCGGAGAGCGCGTGCTCGGGCGTCGGATGCGTCTCGACGATCAGGCCGTCGGCGCCGGCGGCCACGGAGGCCAGCGCCAGCGGGGCGACGAGCGAGCGCTTGCCGGCCGCGTGCGACGGGTCGACGATGACGGGCAGATGCGTCTCGGCCTTCAGCACCGGGATCGCCGAGACGTCGAGCGTGAAGCGCGTGGCCTTCTCGAACGTGCGAATGCCGCGCTCGCAGAGGATCAGCTCGTCGCAGCCGCCGTTGGCGATGTACTCGGACGCCATCAGCAGCTCCTCGATGGTCGCCGCGATGCCGCGCTTCAGCATGATCGGCTTGCCGGAGCGCCCGACCTCGCTGAGGAGGTTGAAGTTCTGCATGTTGCGCGCGCCGACCCAGATCATGTCGACGTGGTCGACGACGTCCTGGAGGTCGCGCACGTCCATCAGCTCGGTGGTGACCGGCAGGCCGACCTCGTCGCCGGCGGCGCGGAGGATCTTGAGCCCCTCGATGCCGAGACCCTGGAAGGCGTACGGCGACGTGCGCGGCTTGTAGGCGCCGCCGCGCAGCATCGAGCCGCCGGCCTCCTTGACGGCCTTGGCCGAGGCGAGCGTCTGCTCGTACGACTCGATCGAGCACGGTCCGCCCATCATCGCGAAGTGCCCGCCGCCGACCTTGCACGGACCGACGGTGACGATCGTGTCGCGGGAGCGGAACTCGCGCGAGACGCGCTTGTACTCCTTGCGCAGCGGCACGACGCGCTCGACCCCGTCGACGGCCTCCAGCGGCAGGCCCGCGACGATCGCGCGATCGCCGATCGCGCCGATCACGGTGCCCTCGCCGCCGGCATCGACGTGCACGCCGGCGCCCGCGCCCTCGATCAGCGAGATGACGTGCTGGACCTCCTCCGCGGTGGCGGAGGAGCGCATGACGACGATGAGCTCGGGGGCTCCGGTGGCGGGTGCTGCACTCACGGTGCCGAAGGATACCGCGGGTCGGGTTTTCAGCCGCCGCTTGCCGCGGCCCGCAGCGCCTCGAGCTCGTGCGGCTTGAGCGCACGGCACGTGCCGACGCCGAGCCGGCCGAGCGTGAGCGGCCCGTACGCGATGCGCTCGAGCTCCATCACCGGATAGCCGACGGCGGCGCACATGCGGCGCACCTGCCGGTTGCGGCCCTCCTTGATGGTGATCTCCAGTTCGGCGCCGCCGGAGCGCGCGGCGATCATCGAGACCTCCGCCGGGCGCGTGCGGCCGTCGTCGAGGTGCACGCCCTGCGTGAGCTTGCGCAGCGCCGCCGAGCCGGGCAGGCCTCGGACGATCGCGCGGTACGTCTTCGGCACGCCGTGCCGCGGATGCGCGAGCCGGTGCGCGAGATCGCCGTCGTTCGTCAGCAGCAGCAGCCCGCTCGTCATCGCGTCGAGGCGGCCCACGGGGACGACGCGCTCGAGCACGTCGATCAGGTCGATCACGGTCGGCCGGCCCTCGGGATCGCTCAGGGTCGTGACGTAGCCGACGGGCTTGTTGAGCAGCAGGTACGTCAGGCGTTCGGCCGTGACGGGCGTGCCGTCGACGGCGACGACCGCCCCGGGCGCGACCTGCGATCCGGCGCGGGCGACCGTCCCGTTGATCGTCACGCGCCCCTCGGCGATCAGCGCGTCGGCGCCGCGACGCGAGGCCACGCCGCTCTGCGCGAGGAACCGGTTGAGCCGAATCGTGTTCGCCGCGGAGTCAGCCACGGCGTGCAGTGTCTCAGGCCGGCGTCTCGGCTGCGGCGTCCCCTGCCGGGGCATCGTCAGCCGCCGACTGCTCGGCGGCCATCGCGACGCCGGGCTCCTCGATCGAGACGGCCTGCGCGGCCGCCATCGCCTGCAGGCGATCGCGGACCTCGGCGGCGTCGGGCAGGTCGTCGCCGAGCTCCTCGAGCAGCGGCAGCGAGTGGCGCCCCTCCTCCAGTCCGAAGACGCGGTCGAAGCGCACCGTCGTGCGGTACAGGATCGGGTTGCCCGGACGATCGGAGCGACCGGCCTCCTCGATCAGACCGCGCTCGAGCAGGCTCTTGATCGGATTGTCGGCCGCGACGCCGCGGATGCGCGAGATCTCGGGACGGCTGACCGGGCCCGCGTACGCGACGACGGCGAGGGTCTCGAGCGCGGCGCGCGACAGCGGCCGCTGCGAGAGCTGGTCGAGCAGGCGCGCGCACGCCACGGCGGTCTCGTCGGCGGCGCGGAGCGCCCAGCCGCCGGCGACGCGCTCCAGCACGACGCCAGACGCACCCTCGGCGTGGCGCTGCCCCACGAGCTGCAGCGCCTCCTCGACGTCGGGCTCCGACAGGTTCGATGCCGCCGCGAGCGTGCGCTCGTCGAGCGGCTCGGACGTGATGAACAGGAGCGCCTCGACGATCCGCGCGTTGCCGACGTGTCGCGGCTCGGCGCTCATGCCGCCGTCGGCACCGAGGTGAGCTGGCGCGTGGCGAGGCGCATGCGGATCGGCGCGAACGGCGCATCCTGCTCCGCGACGACCTCGCCCCCGCGGATCAGGTCGAGGACGGCCCAGAACGCGGCGGCCTGCTCCGTGCGGCCGAGACCCTTTACGGCCTCGTCGAAGGTGCAGTTGCCCGTCTCGCGCACGGCACGGCGCACATG
>CAWUMZ010000220.1:0-2824 GCA_963923625.1 uncultured bacterium
CGCGCTCGTGCCGAAGACGAGGGTGTCGTCGACGAACGCCGTCGGTCCCCACAGGAGGAACGGCACTGTCACCACCGCGGTGACGCCGATGAGCCAGGCGCCGGCGCGCACCAGCGCGTCGCGGCCGCCGGCCTGCCACGCCGCCAGGCCGAGGAACGGGATCGCGACGAAGGCGTACTGCTTCTCCACGAGGGCGAGCCCGACGATCGCGCCTGTCCACCCCCAGCGTCCCCGCAGCGCGAGCGCGAAGGCGAGCACGAGCGCGAGCACCACCGGCGCGTCGAGGATCCCGAACCACGTGCTGCGCAGGAGCAGCGGGTTCGCCGCCAGCAATGCGCCGATCCCGAGCCGCAGCTCGAGCGGGCCGGGCAGGAGCAGCGCCGCCGGCACGAGCGCGAGCGCGAACAGCAGCATCAGGATGCGCACGTCGCCGAGCGGTCCCGGCAGGGCGGCGCTGACGGCGCCGAGCACCGGCAGGCCGGGGAAGTACGCGAGGTGGCGCAGCGCGACGGTCTCGACACGGCCATCGGTGACGGGCGTGCCGTCGAGCGAGTAGAAGCGCTCGAGCCCGGTGCCGGTGTAGTCGAAGCCGTACGGATCCGAGCCGTGGAGGATGCGATTGCCGGCGAGCTCGACCTGGTACGCGGCATCGTTCGTGTGGAACCACGGCGACGTGCCCTCGCGCAGGCCCACCTGCAGGAGCGTGGCCGGCACGAGCAGGGCGAGCACGACGCCGGCCGTCGCGGCGATCAGCAGCACGCGCCGCAGCGGCTCGCGCCGCGGCAGCACGATCGCGAGCACGGCGACGATCACACCGGCGAGCAGCGCGGGCGCGCGCACGATGCCGAGGTCCCAGTGGCCGCCGGCTGCGCGCACGAGCGGCCCGAGCAGCCCACCGGTGGCGGCCTTCGGCGCGACGAACGCCCACGCGTCGATGCCGAGCCACGGGACGTCGATCACCACGAGGGCGACGAGCACGCCGAGCAGCGCGAGCCCGAGGCGGTCGCGGACCGCGCTCACGTCGCGCGCCTCGCGATCCAGTCGCCCGGATCGGCCTCGGTCTCGAGCGGGAGCAGGCCGGCACCGGCCGCGAGCAGCGCGGCGATCACCCACATCGCCGGATCGGCGAAGAAGTTGTCGTAGACGAGCGCGTGCACCAGAATCGTCGCGAACAGCGCCGCGAGGATGAGGTGCGTGGGGCGGTCGGCGTCGGGCCGCCGGTGGCGGATCGCCCACAGGACGCTGAGCAGGAACGCGAGCAGCGCGAGCGCGCCGATGATGCCGAGCTCGGCGGCCGTCCCGGCGAGGACGTTGTGCGGCGCGGCCTTCTTCTTGTCGGTCGCCGTCGCGAACGCGCCGAGGCCGCTGCCCTGCACCGGATGCGCCTCGAACAGGCTGATCGAGCGCTGGACGAGCCCGAGACGCGCGCTCGACGCCTTCTGCGCGGGCTCGTGCAGCAGGTGGCGGCCCTGCGGCGTGGCGAGCGCGCCGACCGCGACGATCAGGATGATCGCGCCGACGGCGATGACGGCCTTCCAGCGCCACACGACGCACGCGATCACGAGCACGCCGACGCACAGCGCGACCAGCGACGACTGCGAGTACGACGTCGCCAGACCGAGGAAGATCGGGATCGCCGCGAGCGCCGGCAGCAGCAGCAGCTTGCGCGGCGGCGCGAGCGCGAGCAGGCCGACGATCGTCACCAGCGCGAGCGCCTCGACCCGGCCGAACAGGCTCGGGTCGAACAGCAGCGAGTTGGTGCGGAAGTACCCGCCGTACGCGTTCGTGCGCATCAGCTTGTCGTTCCAGAAGATCTCGTGCGTGTGCCACTGCCAGATCGCGACGCCGGCGAGGACCACCGCCGCGCCGATCAGCAGCCACGGCAGCACCTTCGTCAGCGGAGGCAGCGGCAGCAGCGTGCCGGTGAGCGCCGCGAGCAGACCGAGCGGGAGCGTGAAGGCCGCCACGGCATACGCCGTCGCCTCGCGATCGGCCGTCCACGCGAGGCTCGCGGCGGCGACGATGACGTAGACCGCGAGCGCGTAGCCGACGTAGCCGAGGCGGTTCGGCGGCCCGTTCCCGCGCAGCGAGCGCAGCACGAGCGCGAGCGTGCCGGCGGCGAGGACGAGATACAGGGGGAGCAGATGATCCGTCGGGCTGGGGGGATTGCGGAGCGGGATGCGCAGCCCGATGACGAGCGCGATCGGCGGGACCAGCCACGGGTAGCGCATGAAGACGAGGGTCAGGATCGCCAGCGCGACGACGCCCGCGACGACGCCGACGCCGAGGACGACGGGGCGGTCGAGCAGCGTGTGCGCCTGCGACGTGCGCGACAGCACGAGCGGAACGCCGCCCGCACCCGCGAGGATGGCGCCCGCCACCCGCAGCGGCGTCGCGCCTGTGGCCAGGAGGAGCGCCACGCCAGCGGCCGCGACGACGCCCGCGATCGGAATCAGGATCCCATCCACCCGGCCCCAATCATCGCAGACGGCGGTCAGTCGGTGGCGGGAGGCGCCTCGCGGCGCGAGGCGATCAGCGTCCAGCCGAATGCCCCGGCAATGCCGATTGCGGCCGAGCCGATCGCCACGTGCAGCAGCGTCAGGTACCACGGCAGCTGCGTGCGCCACTGCCACTCGCCGACGATGACCTGCGCCGTCACCGCGATCACCAGAGCCCAGGCCAGCCGCTGGACGGCGCGTGGCGGGTGCACGACGCGCGACAGCACGATCAGCAGGATCGCGATGAAGACGATGAAGCTCGCCGCCACGCGCACGTGGATGTAGACCGCGTCGAGCAGGTTCCACAGGCGCGGCACGTGATCGCT
>CAWUMZ010000221.1:0-2820 GCA_963923625.1 uncultured bacterium
TGGTCGAGGTTGCGGCCGGTCAGACGGGGATCCTCATAGCTCGTGAGGATCACGATCCCCGTCGACGGGGTGATGGCGCGCAGCTCGACGGCGACGTCCGCGCCGTTGGGGCCCTCGCCGAGGTCGAGGTCGAGCAGCGCAGCAGCCGGTTCGAGCGTACGGGCGAGGCGAACCGCGTCGGCGGCGGAGCCGGTGTCGCCGACGACGTCCACGCCGGCATCGCGCAGCGCACCGCACAGCGTGGTGCGGGTGAAGGCGTTGTCCTCGACGACGAGGACGCGGGTGCCGGTCGCGGGCATCGACGGCATTCAACCACGGATTCCGCGGCGTCCGAAGTGGGGAAGCCGTCCGATGCGCCGCGTCAGAGCGCGCGCGTCAGGCGGTCGGCGACGTCGCCGCGGCCGATGATGATCTCGCTGGTGAGCGACGGGGGGAACAGCCCGTGCTCGACGACGCCGGGCACGCTGCCGAGCCACGCCGCCAGGTTCGCCGGATCGCTCGCGTCGCCCTGGTAGTCCGCGATCACGTTGCCGTCGGGGCTGTCCGGCACGCCTCGGATCGTGACGTCGTCGAGCAGCCGCAGCGTGTTGGCGAGCCCGTACTTGAGCAGCTCGAGCGGGATCGGCGCGTGCAGTCCGTCGACGGTCTTGGACGAGTCCGCGATCACGACGAAGCGGTCGGCCATCGAGGCCACGATCTTCTCCCGCGTGTGCGCCGCGCCGCCGCCCTTGACCAGCCACCAGTCCGGCGCGATCTGGTCGGCGCCGTCGATGGCGAGATCGAGGTGATCGACCTCGGCGGCGTTCTCCACGCGCATCCCGAGCTCGCGAGCGGCCTCCTCGGTGCGGACCGACGTCGCGACGCACGTGATGTCGAGGCCGCGCGCGGCGATGGCGGGAAGCAGGAACGCGACGGTCGAGCCCGTGCCGAGACCGATGCGCATGCCGTCCTCGACGAGCAGCGCCGCGGCCTCGGCGGCGACGCGCTTCTCAGTGTCCTGATCCATGCCGGGAAGGTTACGCCGGGTGGGCGGCGGTATCGGCGAGGATCACCGACGCGGGGGCGGTGACGCGTCCGGCCGGGATCGACGGGTCGCCCGCGAGCAGCTTCTGCAGCGGCTTGCGCTTGTCGTCGCCCGTCAGCAGCCACAGCAGGCTGCGGCACTTGGCGAGCTCGGGGTACGTCATCGACATGCGGTGCGTGCCCTGGTACTCGCCGCCGGTCACGGCCACCAGCTGATCGGTGACGTCGAGGATCGGGTCGCCGGGCACGAGCGATGCGGTGTGCCCGTCGGGGCCGAGGCCGAGGTGGATCAGGTCGATCGTCGTCGGCAGCTCGCCCGCGTAGTCGCGGGCGCCGCGCTGCGGATCGTCATCATTCACCGGCATCGGGTGGATCTGCACGGGCAGCTGCGGCCCGAGCGCCTCGCGCAGGTGCGTGAGGTTGCGCAGCGGGTCGCCCTCCGGGGCGATGCGCTCGTCGACCTGGTACAGCTCGACCGACTCCCACGGCATGTCGAGCTCCGCGAGGTCGGCGAACATCGCCCACGGCGAGCGGCCGCCGCTGACGGCCATCGAGAACACGCCGCGCTCGGCCACGGCATCGCGCGCGGCCTTCGCCACGTGCTCCGCCGCCGCCTTCGAGACCGCCGCCGCATCGGGCAGGACGATCAGCTCGTGCTGCATCAGGCCTTCTTCTCGTTGTGCCCGCCGAACTCGCTGCGCATCGCCGACTGGACCTTGCCCGAGAACTGGCCGAGGCCACGCGACTCGAAGCGCTCGATCAGCGAGGCCGTGATGACCGGAGCGGGGACGCCCTCCTCGATCGCGGCGATCGTCGTCCAGCGGCCCTCGCCGGAGTCCGAGACGCGGCCGTCGAAGGCATCGAGATCGGGATCCTTGGCGAGTGCGCTCGCCGTCAGGTCGACCAGCCACGAGCCGACGACCGAGCCGCGGCGCCACACCTCGGCGACCTCGGCCACGTCGATCTCGTACTGGTAGTACTCGGGATCGCGCAGCGGCGTCGTCTCGGCGTCGACCTCCTGCTGGTGCTTGCCCGCGTCGGCGTGCTTGATGATCGACAGGCCCTCGGCGATGGCGGCCATCATCCCGTACTCGATGCCGTTGTGGACCATCTTCACGAAGTGGCCCGCGCCGTTCGGACCGCAGTGGAGGTAGCCCTCCTGCGCGGTGCCACCGGGCTTGCGGCCCGGCGTCGGCGCCGCGGAGCCCTCGCCCGGCGCGATCGTCTTCCAGATCGGATCGAGGCGCTGCACGGCCGCGTCGTCGCCGCCGATCATCAGGCTGTAGCCGCGCTCGAGGCCCCAGACGCCGCCCGACGTGCCGCAGTCGACGAAGTGGATGCCCTTGGCCGCCAGCTCCTTCGCGTGCTTGATGTCGTCGCGGTAGTAGGAGTTGCCGCCGTCGATCAGCGTGTCGTCCTCCTCGAGGAGCTCCTTGAGCTCGTCGACCATCTGCTGCACGAGACCGGCCGGCACCATGATCCAGACGTTGCGCGGGCGCTCCATCTTGCTGACCAGATCCGCCATCGAGGAGGCGCCGATCGCGCCCTCGCCCTCGAGCTCCTTCACCGCCGCGTCGTTCACGTCGTAGACGACGCACGTGTGGCCGTCGCGCATCAGGCGGCGGACGAGGTTCGCGCCCATCCGGCCGAGGCCGATCATGCCGAGCTGCATCGGGTTCGCAGTTGCCATCTCTTCTTGCTCCTTGGGGCTACGCGCGCTTCATGGCGCGGTAGCGCCGGATCAGTGCATTGGTCGAGGAATCGTGCTGGAGGTCGGGCTCGTCGTCGCTCTCGAGC
>CAWUMZ010000222.1:0-2805 GCA_963923625.1 uncultured bacterium
CGTCGAGCCCGTCGCGGAGGCGGCCGCGCCTGCGGGCGAGGGCCCGTACGGACCGATCGGGCGCATCCTCGCGATCGAGGCCGCCGCTCGCCTGCTCGGCGGGCGCGATGCGGCAGCTCCCGCACCGACGACGAAGGCCGCACGCACCGCGCGACGCAGCGCCGGTGGTGGAGCGGCGGCGGCGCAGAGCGGCACCGCACCGGCAACGGGTTCGGTCACGACCGGCAGCAGCTCGTGCGGACTCGGATCGGCGGCGCTGGCATGCCGCTGATGCGCGCGCTCATCGCCGCGACCGCGACGCTGCTGGTTGCGGCTGCCACCGTATCCGCCGCCACCCCGTCCATCACCGCCTCGCCCGAGATCGCCGGCACGGCCGCCGTCGGCTCGCGGCTCGTCGTCACGCAGCTCGGGCTGGATCAGGCGTCGGTCGACGACGCGACGTACACCTGGGAGCGCTCCGACGGGCGCGGCTTCGCCGAGATCGCAGACGCCCACGACGGCACGTACGAGGCGACCACGGCCGACGTCGCGCATCGCCTGCGCGTGCACGTGGTCGTGGAGACCGCGGATGGCGTGGACGAGGCGTGGTCGGAGCCGACCGAGGCCGTGGCCTACGCGGTCGGCCATGACGGGCAGGCGCTCCGTGTCGGGCCGGCGGCAGGTGCGCCTGCACGGCTCAATCGCTGGGTCGCGTTGGCCGGCGAGGAGCTGCGCCTGACGGGCGCCGTCGATGCGGCGCTGGCTTCCGCCGATGCCCGGCTCGTGCTCGAGCCGACCGTGCCGTCGTACGCCGGAGCGGAGGCGCCGGTCGCGATCGCGGCCACCGGCATGCTCGCTGCCGTGATCCAGCCGACGGTCAACGCCGTGGCGTGGCTCGAGCTCGCACCGGCGGGGGAGGCCACCCAGCGGATCCGACTCGGCGTGGTGGGGGTCCGCCCGCGCATCGGCCTCGTGCTCGGTGCGCGTTCGGACGGGCGCGACGCGTCCGGTCGCCGGCTGATCCGCGACCTGCGGATCCTCGCCGGCAGCACGGTGGCGCCGGGCATCGCGGGCCTGCGCCTGACGTGGGAGGGGATGCTCCCGGGCGATCGCACGGGTACCGCGGTGTGCCGCTCCACGGAGCGCGTCATCAGCGTCGCAAACGGGCGTCTGCGCGGCGGCTGCCGCACCCGCGGGACGTGGAGCACGGCCCGCTGGCGGCTCGTGCTGGACGCCGGCACGGCCAATCCGCTGGCCGCGCCGTTCCTGCCGACGGCCAGCGCGTGGGTCGTGCCGCGGCTCGCCCCGACCGGACCGCCGGAGGTGCCGAACCTCCTGCGATCCTCCGCTACGCTGCGCCCGTGGAGCTGACCGTCGTCCAGGACCTGATCGAGGCGCACCTGCCAGGCAGTCGCGCCACCGTCACCGATTTCATGGGCGCCGGCGGCGATCATCTCGCGGTGCGCGTCGAGGCCGAGCAGTTCGCCGGCAAGAGCCTCATCGAGCAGCACAAGATGATCTACGCCGCCGTGCAGGAGCACATGGACTCCGGCGCGATCCACGCGCTCTCCATCACCACCGTCACCCTCGAGCCTGGAGCATCCGCATGAGCGTCATGAGCGACGAGCAGATCTACGAGGAGATCGTTGCCATCGTCACCGGCAATCAGGTCGCCCTCTTCATGAAGGGCACGCCGGAGGAGCCGCGCTGCGGATTCTCCGCCCGCGTCGCCGAGCGCATTCTCGAGAGCGGCGTGGAGTTCGTCGCCGTCGACATCCTGCCCGACCCGCGCATCCGTCAGCAGCTGACCGCGTACTCGAGCTGGCCGACCACCCCGCAGCTGTTCGTCGGCGGCGAGCTGATCGGCGGCTGCGACATCGTGGAGGAGCTCCACGCGCAGGGCGAGCTCGACAAGATCCTCGGTGTCTCGGGCGACGCCGACGCAGCGTCTTAACAATCTGAACGCGCCCTCAACAGAGGGCAACACAGGCGCTACAGAGCGACAAGGGCAGGTCAACATCGCCCTCCGATGATGGTCATGGGTTCCGGGACACCACCGGAATCCGGACCACAGGAGGTCGAACAGTGAACCCGCATCTGATCAACGCCATCAGCGAGACCCCGCTCTTCGAGGGGCTGTCCCAGGACCGCATCGCCCGTGCCGCCGCCGCATTCTGCGTCCGCAGCTACGACCGCGGTGAGACCATCTCCGGGGCGGCCGACACCGATTCCCGCGCGTACGTGATGGTCGAAGGCGTAGCGCGCTCCGTGCGCGTCAACACCGACGGCCGCTGCCTGACGAGCGGCCTCGTCGAGTCCGGCATGGTGTTCGGCAACCTGCCGTTCGCCGAGGACAGCCGCACCGAGCAGGTCGAGGCGCTCGTGGACTGCGATGTGCTCCGTGCCAGCACGGCCGACATCGAGGCCCTCGCCAGCGTCGACCCGATCATCGCCCGCAACCTGGCCCGCTCGAACGCGCGCCGCCTGCGCAGCGCCGAGGAGCGGCTCGCCGCCCTCGCCTTCCAGCCCGTGCCGGCGCGCCTGGCTGGCGTCGTGATCGAGCTTGCCGACCACTTCGGCAAGGTCACCCCGGAGGGCGTCCGCATCGACGTCCGCCTGACGCACGGCGCGCTCGCCGAGATGACCGGCACCACGCGCGAGACGCTGACGAAGGTCTCGGGCTGGCTCCGCTCGGAGGACATCGCCTCGATCGAGCGCCGCATGATCTGGGTCTCCGATTGGGACGCCCTGGTCGAGGTGCACGAGGGCGTGCGCTGCATGCCCGGCCGCACGGCCAAGCTCGGTGTCGAGCTCTAGAGCCCGACT
>CAWUMZ010000223.1:0-2798 GCA_963923625.1 uncultured bacterium
GACCGTCGCGAGGATCACGATGGGGATCTCGACCCCCGCCGGCACGAGATGGAAGAACGGGTTGTCGATCATCTGCGGGTGCGCGAGGAGCAGCGCGCCCTGCCCGAGGTAGCAGAGCACGAGGCACGGGAAGACGACCAGCAGCCACGACAGCGTGATCGGCGGCCGGCCGAAGTGACCCATGTCGGCGTAGAGCGCCTCGGCGCCGGTGATCGCGAGCGTGACCGCGCTGAGCGCGCCGAACGAGATGAGCGGATGCGCGACGATGAACTCGAAGGCGTAGATCGGCAGGATCGCGCGAATCACACCGGGGTTCTCGCGGATCCCGTTGACGCCGATCGCGGCGATCACGAGGAACCAGAGCAGCATGATCGGGCCGAATAGGCGGCCGACCTTCTCGGTGCCGAAGCGCTGGCCCAGGAACAGGGCCGTCAGGATCACGAGGGCGATCTCGACGGCGATCGAATTGATCGCCGGCACCTTCAACCCCGCGCCCTCGACGGCGGAGAGCACCGAGATGCTCGGCGTCAGCACCGCGTCGCTCATGAACAGCGAGATCGCGAGGATGCCGACGATGATCACCATCGTCCGCGTCTTGTTCTGCACGAAGCGAAGCGCCAGCGACTGGAGCGCGAGGTCGCCGCCCTCGCCCTTGTTGTTCGCGCGCGTGACGATGATCACGTACTTGATCGTGACGACGATGATCAGCGCCCAGATGAACATCGAGAGGATCCCGAGGATGTCCTGCTCGTTCGGCTTCATGCCGAAGGTCGAGCTGAACGCGACCTGCATTGCGTACAGCGGGCTGGTGCCGATGTCGCCGTAGATCACGCCAAGCGCGCCGAGGGCGAGCAGCGGCAGCGGCCCGTGCGGGACGTGGCTGCCGTCGGTTGTGGCGTGATTCGAATCGGACACAGAGCTGCGCGTCGCATACGGCCGGCGCCCGCGGAGTGTACCGCCAATTGCGCGCTCGTCCTGCCATAGTTCCGACACCGCCGAAAGGACCCGCCCGTGTTCGTGAACAGGACCCCGCGCTTCGAGCCCCTCTCCGAGGACGCGCTCGACACCATCGACCGCGGCTGGAAGCGCCTCGTGTCGGAGGTCGGGATCAAGTTCGTGCACGAGCCGTCGCTCGAGCTGTTCCGCCGCGAGGGGCAGCGCGTCGAGGACGAGGTCGTCTTCCTCGATCCGGACTGGATGCTGGAGAAGATCAAGGCGACGCCGACGGAGTTCCGTCTGATCTCGCGCAACCCGGACAAGACGGTGCAGTTCGGCCGCGACAACATGGTCTTCTGCACCGGGCAGTCGATGCCGTTCTGCGACGACGGCGTGACCGGGCGCCGCGACGGCACGCTCGCCGATGCGGTCAAGCTCCTCCGCGCCGCGCAGATGACGCCCGAGATCGACACGCCCGGCTACCCGATCATCGAGGTCAACGACAAACCGATCGACTCGCGCCACCTCGACCTCCAGCTGGCGATGTACGAGAACACCGACCTCGCCGTCGGCGCCGCGCAGATCCACCTCAACGGCGTGATCGACTCGATCGCGATGGCGGAGATGGTGCTCGGCGGCCCGGAGGTGCTCGAGAAGGACGCCGCGGTCTTCGGCACGATCAACGCGAACTCGCCGCTGATGTTCGACACGCGCATGCTCGAGTCGCTCTGGATGCTGGCCGAGCGCAATCAGATCGTCAACGTCACGCCGTTCATCATGATGGGCGCGATGGGCCCGGTCTCCGTGCCGGGTGCGCTCGCACAGCAGACCGCCGAATCGCTCGCCGGCATCGCGCTCGTCCAGGCGATCCGTCCGGGCTGCCCCGCGATCATGGGCTCGTTCGTGTCGAACACCGACATGAAGTCCGGCTCGCCCGGCTTCGGCGGTCCCGAGGCGGCGCTCGGCATCCTCGCCACCGGCCAGATCGCCCGGCGCCACAACCTGCTCTGGCGCGCCGGCGGCGGCGGACTCAACGCCAGCCCCGCGGTCGACGCGCAGGCGTCGTTCGAGTCGCTCAACACGATGGCCAACTCGTTCCTCGCGGGCGCGAACCTGCAGCTGCACACGACCGGCTGGCTCGAGGGCGGCCTCACGCACTCGTTCGCGAAGGTCGCGATGGACACCGAGATGCTCCGCAATCTGATCGCCGAGTTCACGCCGATCGAGTGGACCGACGACAACCTCGCCTTCGACGCGCACGTCGAGGTCGGCCACGCCGGCCACTTCTTCGGCGCCGCGCACACGCTCGAGAACTTCCGCGACTGCTTCTACCGACCGACCGTCTGGACGACGGACAATTACTCGGCGTGGCAGAAGAAGGGCGGCCAGAACGCCACCGAGCGCGCGCTCGAGGAATTCAACCGCCTGCAGGAGGCGTGGGAGGAGAACCGCCCCACGCTCGACCCCGATCTCCACGCCGAGCTGAAGGCGTACGTGGATCGGCGGCGCACCGAGCTGGGCGACTAGACCCCTGTGGTCGTCCTGCTCGGGCTGGTGACGGCCTTCTCGTGGGCGTTCGCGAACCTCTTCACGCAGCAGGCCAGCCGGACGAGGACCGCGCCGGCGGCCATCATGTTCTGGATCCTCGGCGTCACGACGGCGGCCGTGCTGCCGTTCGCGCTGGTCGTCGACCATCTCCAAGGCCCGTGGACGCCGGCCGGGCTCGCCTGGCCCGTACTCGCCGGAGCGCTCGCCGACATCGGCTTCTTCCTTCTGCTGCGTGCGTTGTCGAAGGGGAGCCTCGCAGTCGTCGCGCCGATCATCGCGCTCGAGGGCGGCATCGCCACGGTGATGGCGGTCGG
>CAWUMZ010000224.1:0-2785 GCA_963923625.1 uncultured bacterium
CTTCGACGGAGTCGTAGTGATCGAGGTGATCGAAGTCGACGTTGAGCACGACGCCGATCGTCGCGGGCAGCTGCCGCACGGAGCGATCGGACTCGTCGCCCTCCACGATCGCCAGGCCGCTTGCGCCGCCACGGGCGTTCGTGCCGAGCTGTCGCACCTCGCCCCCCACGACGAAGGTCGGGTCGAGCCCGAGCTCGACCGCCGCCGCCGCGAGCATCGACGACGTGGTCGTCTTGCCGTGGGCGCCGGTCACGACGACCCGGCGGTCGTGATCTCGCAGGATGTCGGCGAGCGCCTCGGCGCGGTGCCGGACCGGGATGCCGAGCTCGCGGGCGCGCTCGAGCTCGGGCGCGTCATGCGGGATCGCCCCGGACGCGATGATCAGGTCGCAGCCGTCGACGTGCGCCGCGTCATGCCCGACGTGGCACGTGATGCCGTCCTGCGCGAGCTGCTTGAGCAGCGGGCTGAGCGCACGGTCGCAGCCGGTCACGTGCTCGCCGCGCTGGATCAGCACACGGGCGATGCCGCTCATGCCGGCCCCGCCGACGCCGACGAAGTGGATGTTCATGCGCGCCCTCCGGCGAGCTCCAGCAGGATCGTCGCCATCTCGTCGGCTGCGTTCGGCCGCGCCAGCGACCGCATCGCGGCCTCCATCTGCGCGCGACGGTCCGCGTCGCCGAGGACGCCGTCGATCGCATCGCGCAGGCCCGCGGCGTTGAGCGTGGCGTCCGAGATGACGATTGCGGCCCCGGCCTCGGCGAACGGCGCGGCGTTGAGGGTCTGGTGGTCATCCGCGGCACCCGCCCACGGCACCAGCACCGCGGCGCGGCTGGCGGCGGCCACCTCGGCGACCGACCCGCCCGAGCGCGCCACGACGACGTCGGCCGCGGCCAGCAGGTTCGGCATCTCGCCCGTGAACTCGAGTTCCTCGAAGCGATCGGGAGCAGCGCCCGTGCGGAGCTTTCCCCGACCGGCGACGAGGATCACGCGCTGCCCCACCGGCACGCCGTCGTCGTAGGCACGCCGCAGGGCATCGTTGATCGGCCCGGCGCCGAGCGAGCCGCCGAACGCGACGACGACCCGTTCGTCGGCGCCGATGCCGAGCGCGGCACGCGCCTCGGCCCGTGTCGTGTCGACGAACGCGCGATCGACCGGTCGGCCGGTGACGACGAACTTCGGCGGCGTCCGGCCCGCCACGGGGAAGGCGAGGAAGACGCGATCGACCAGCGGGATAGCGAGGCGGTTGGCCAGCCCGATGCGGGCGTCGGCCTCGCTCAATGCGCACGGCAGACGGTGACGGCGCGCGGCGGTGAGCATCGGTCCGGCGACGTAGCCCCCGGCGCCGAAGACCGCGTCGGGGCGCACCTGCTTGATGATCGCCGAGCACGAGAACGGCGCCACCACCGCCCGACCGAGTGCCTTGGCCAGCGGGATGCCGATCGACCGTGGAAAGCCCGAGACCGCGAACGGCAGAAACGGGTACCCGCGCGCCGGCACCACCTCGGCCTCGATCCGATTCGGCGTGCCCGCGAACGTCACGTCGGCACCACGAGCGCGCAGCGCGTCGGCGACCGCGAGGGCGGGTGCGACGTGGCCGACGGTCCCCCCTGCGGCGATCAGGATCCTCACCGGCATGCCTCCAAGGCTAGCCCACGGCGCGGAGGCGCTACGCGCCGACCGGCTGGCGCGTGCGCTTCTTCCGCGGCTTCGCCGGCGTGGGCGCGTCGGGGTCGGGAGCGGCGCTGCGGCGCGGGCGCGGCACGAGCTGCGGCTCGCGGCTGATCGCGATCAGAATGCCGACGAGGGCCAGGATCACGAGTCGGGACGACGAGCCGTACGAGATCAGCGGCAGCGGGATGCCGGTCAACGGCAGGATGCCCATCACCGCGCCGAGGTTGACGATCGCCTGCCCGACGATCAGCGCGGTCGCGCCGGCGGCGAGCAGCCGCTGGAAGGGATCCGCGGTGCGTGCGGCGATCGTGTACCCGGCCCAGGCGAAGACCGCGAACAGCCCGATCACGATCAGCGCGCCGATCAGCCCCAGCTCCTCGCCGATCACCGCGAAGATCATGTCGGTGTGCGCCTCCGGCAGGAAGTTGACCTTCTGCACGCTGCCGCCGAGACCGACGCCGAAGATCCCGCCGGAACCCACGGCGATCATCGACTGCACCACCTGATATGCGCCGTCGGCGCTCTGCCCCCATGGATCCAAGAACGCGAAGATGCGGTCGCGCCGATAGGGTGCCGCGTAGATGAAGACCGCGCCGACCGCGAGGCCGATCGCGAGCAGCTGACCGAGGATCCGCTGGCGCACGCCCGCGGCGACCAGGATGGCGAACACCATGATCACGACGGCGAGCGTCGTGCCGAGATCGGGCTGGATCATGATCAGCGCGCAGACGAGGCCGACGAGCAGCCCCAGCGGCATGGCGAGCTCGCGCATCGTCTCGGGCGGACGGCTCCGGTTGGCGAGGATCAGCGCCACGACGAGCAGCGTGCCGAGCTTCGCGAACTCGGACGGCTGGATCGTCAGCGGGCCGACGGCGAGCCAGCGCGCGGCGCCGTTGGCGCTCACCCCCACACCCGGCATGCGCACCGCCGCGAGCCCGACCAGCGAGCCGACGAAGATGATCGGCGCCAGCTTCTTCAGCCACCCCGCCGGCACGAAGATCAGGCCGATCATGAGCGCGACGCCCGCCGCGGTGTAGATCACGCCCGACTTGATGAAGTAGAGCGAATCGAAGTTGAACTCCGCGTGCGTCATCGCATACGCGCTCGACGCCGA
>CAWUMZ010000225.1:0-2772 GCA_963923625.1 uncultured bacterium
TGGCAATCGTCGGCAGACGGCTCGACGTGGGAGGCCGCATCGGGTGCGGGTGCCTCGACGAGCGCCTACACGGTCGCGGCGGCCGACGCGGGCCGGTATCTGCGGGTGCGCGTGACGGGCTCGAACCGGGTCGGCGAGCTCGCGGTGGCGAGCGAGGCATCGACGCGCGTGCCATCGCCGGCTTCACCGGTCTCGACGCCGACGACGGAGACGCCGGCACCGGTCTTCTCGCCTGCGCCCGGCATCACCGTCGGCGAGACGCGTGGCGAGGCGGTTCTGGCCGCGGCGGTCCCTGCTGCGGGTGCGGATCTGCTGCGCGGGGCGAACATCTGGGTGCGGCCGACGTCGAAGGTGGAGTACGTCGCCGAATCGCTGCCGGACGGCCTCAAGCTCGTCAATGGCAAGCTCGTCGCGACGAAGGCCGGAACCTACAAGGTGCAGATCAAGGTCAAGCGGGCCAACGGCACGATCAAGCTCCGCACGATCAAGATCAAGGTCGGCTAGACCGGCCGGAATACCACCTCTGCGCGTCTAGCCGCTTGCGCGCGCGTCAGCCTCCAGGATCGCCTTCGTGGCTGCCTGGCGCTCCGCGAACGACTTCTCGAGCTGCGACTTCGCGATCGGCTCGATCGCCTTGGCGGCGATGCCGCCGGGCAGCACCCACTCGATGTGGTCGGTCAGCAGCGTGCCGCCGGCGTCGGTGGGGGCGAAGCGGTGCTCGTGGCGGAACTTCGCGAACGGGCCCTTCAGCATCTCGTCGACGACGAGGATCGGCTCGGCCAGCTCGGTCACGCGCACGACCCACGTCTGGACGCCGGGGAGGGGCTTCATCTTGACCTTCAGCTCGACCTCGCCGTTCAGCTGCAGGGGGAAGTCGCCCGTGATGGAGATGAACTCCTGGCCCTCGGACGCGATGCGCGCGGCGTTGCGCGTGTCGAGGTGGAAGGCGTAGACGGACTGGATCGGGGCGTCGATCTCGATGGAGCGCTCGAAGATGGGCATGACCGGAGTATCGCGGACGCTCAGGCCGCGGCCGACAGGCGGCGTGCGCGCAGGAGCACCGAGTGGGCGTCGGCGCCCGTCGCCTCCAGGCCCACCCACGAGCCCTCCTGACGCGGATCGACGACCGGCTCGCTCCACGAGCGGCGCGCCTCACGGCGCTCGAAGTCGTAACCCGCGCCGAGCAGCGTGGGGGCAGCGGTGACGACGCGGTCGCGCGTGGCGGCCCACGCCTGGGCGACGTCCTGGCCGAGCGTCTCGGCGCCGAGGTCGGTCAGCGACGCGGCGGCACGCGCCATGCGCTCGGCGGCCGTGCCCGACGGGCCCGTGCCGATCATCAGCAGCAGCGCGTCCTCGGGGCGCAGCAGCGGCGCGGTCGACTCACCGATCTCCGCGGCGCTGAGCCACAGGTCGATCGCATTCCGGTCGAGCAGGATCGCCTCGTCGGGCAGGTGGCCGCGCTGGCCCAGCTGACGCAGCGCCTCGAGCCCGCGGGTGAAGTCGGGCAGCAGCACCGCGCAGCCGGCCTGGGCGGCGGGCATGGGGCGGATGCGCAGACGCAGGCCGTTCGACGACTCGTCGTAGCGGCGGGAGGTGAAGCCCGGGCCCGACCCGGCCAGCGACGACTGGTCGGTCGCGATCGCGGAGACGACGGGCAGGCGCTCGGAGTCCTCCGGCAGCGGGCCGAGCGTCCAGCCGGCGGCGCGCAGCTCGAGCTCGATCGTGCCGATCGCCGCGGTCGGCTGCACGCGGGCCAGCCAGGCCTCGCGCTCGATCGCGATGACGCCGCCGTCGGGCATCGGCGGTGGCGGCGGCACCGTGTTCGGCGTGCCCGCCTCGATGCCCGTCGAGCGGGCCCACGCGATCGCGTCCCAGCTCATGCCGTCTCCCGCTGTGCGCGCTTGGCCGCGCGGGCCGCAGCCGCGGCGCCCTTCACCGCGAGCTGGCCGCACGCCGCGTCGATGTCGGAGCCCTTCGACCGGCGCAGGGTGAAGGGGATGCGGCGCTTCTCGAGGATCGCCTCGAAGCGCTGCACGCGCTCCGGCGCCGACGCGTTGAGTCCGGAACCGGTCGGGTTGTACCAGATGAGATTCACGTGGTGCCCGCCGGGCAGGTGCTCGTGCAGGAGGTCGGCGAGGCGCTCGGCCTGCTCGACGCGATCGTTCACCTGATCGAGCAGCAGGTACTCCACGTAGACGCGCCGGCGCGTCGCGGAGCGGTAGCGCTTGAGCGTCTTCATCAGCTCCGCGATCGGGTAGCGCTTGTTGACCGGCATCAGCTCGGTGCGCAGCGCGTCGTCGGGCGCGTGCAGGGAGATCGCGAGCTTCACCTGCATCGGCTCCTCGATCAGCGCGTCGATGCCCGGCAGCCAGCCGGCCGTCGAGATCGCGATCGAGCGCGCGCCCAGGCCGAAGCCGTCGGGATCGTTGGCGAGGTGGCAGAAGCCGAGCACGTTGTCGAGGTTCTGCAGGGGCTCGCCCATGCCCATCATCACGACGTTGCGGATGCGGGCGTCGCGCGTGCGCGCGGTGCGGGCCGCCCACAGCAGCTGCTCGTAGATCTCGCCCTTGGTGAGCGAGCGGCCGAGGCCCATCGTGCCCGTCGCGCAGAACGCGCACTTGAGCGCGCAGCCCGACTGCGACGACAGGCACACGGTGTGCCGATCGCGGCTGCGCATCAGCACGGCCTCGGCGGGGAAGCCGTCGTGCGTGGAGAAGCGCGCCTTGATCGTGCCGTCCTGCGAGCGCTGCTCCTCCTCGAGGGTCAGCTCCT
>CAWUMZ010000226.1:0-2757 GCA_963923625.1 uncultured bacterium
GGGGAGAAGCCCCAAGCGTGGCCACACGTTCGCGATCGTCCAAACCTGCCCCGAAGAAGCCCGCCGCCAAGGCCGCGCCCAAGCGCAAGCCTGCCGCCCGGAAGCCCGCTGCGCGCAAGCCCGCGGCGCGCAAGAGCACGCAGCCGAGCCCGATTCCGCGCATCGTCGCCGGCCTCGGCCTCGTCGTGCTCGGACTCTTCCTCGCGCTCACCCTGTGGATCGGCGTCAATGGCTCGTCGGTCGGCACGCGCCTCAAGGACGGCTCGCACGTCGCGTTCGGCGCCTTCGCGATCTTCCTGCCCGTCATCCTCGTCGGCTGCGGCGTGCTGATCCTGCAGCGCAACCTCAGCTCCGGCATGCGCCGCCGCCTCGCCGGCGCGCCGCTGATCCTGCTCGCGCTCCTGCTCGCGCTGTCGAACGACGAGACCAGCGGCAAGCTGTCGGAGAACGCGGGCGGCTTCGTCGGCGGCAACATCCACCGGCTGCTGGCCTCGGCCGCGGGCGACGCGGGCGTGCTGCTGCTGATCGTCGCGCTCGCCGTCGCCGGCGTCGTCCTGCTCGCCGGCCAGAAGCTGAGCGTGCTGTGGCAGGCGTTCTGGGAGGCCGTCGTCGATCTCTACACCGCCGCCGTCGACTGGCTCGACGATCGCTCCGCGCGTCGCGCCCTCGCCAAGGAGGAGGCCGAGCGCCAGGCCCTGATCGAGCATCGCGAGGCGAGCCGCACGCGCAAGGCGCACGTGCAGCCGCTGGCGGACGAGCCCGAGGAGATCGTCTACCCCGACCCGATCCACGAGGTGTGGGGCGACGAGTCCGCGCAGGCCGAGCTGACGCAGGAGCCGACGTTCCCGCCCGCCGAGCCCACGCCCATGCCCGTCGCGGCACCCGCCGCCAAGGCGAAGAAGGAGCCCACGGCCGAGCCGTCGTGGGAGGAGCCCGTCGCCGACACGCCCGAGAGCATCTTCGAGGACGACGAGAGCGGCGAGCCGACGATCAACCTCGGCGCGCCCGTCGTGCGCCGCCAGCACCAGGACTACAAGCTGCCCGACCCGAGCGTCCTCGGCCGCTCGCAGGCCGCCGAGGTCGAGCAGAGCACCCTCGACCGCATGGGCCAGTCGCTCGTCGAGGCGCTCGAGAGCTTCGGCGTCAAGAGCCGCGTCATCGGCACCGTCTCGGGCCCGCGCGTGACGCGCTACGAGATCCAGCTCGCGCCCGGCACGAAGGTCGGCAAGGTCTCCGCACTCAAGGACGACCTCGCCTACGCGCTCGCCACCACCGACATCCGCATCCTCGCCCCGATCCCCGGCAAGCAGGCCGTCGGCGTCGAGGTGCCGAACACCACGCCGAACCTCGTCACCCTCGGCGACATCCAGGGCTCGTTCCCGGGCGGCTGCAGCCCGCTCACCGTCTGGCTCGGCAAGGACATCAGCGGCAACCACGTGCACGCCGACCTCGCCAAGATGCCGCACGTCCTGATCGCCGGCACCACCGGCTCGGGCAAGTCCGGCTCGCTCAACGCGATGCTCGTCTCGATCCTGCTGAACGCCACGCCGGACGAGGTCAAGATGATCCTGATCGACCCGAAGCGGGTCGAGCTGAACCACTACGAGGCGATCCCGCACCTCCTCACGCCCGTCGTGACGAACATGAAGAGCGCCGCCGCCGCGCTGATGAACGTGGTGGGCGAGATGGAGCGCCGCTACGAGAAGCTCGGCGCCGCGCGCAGCCGCAACATCGTCGAGTTCAACAAGGCGCGCATCGAAGGCGGCCGCCCCGAGGACACGCTGCCGTACGTCCTCGTCGTCATCGACGAGCTCGCCGACCTGATGATGGTCGCGCCGGCCGAGGTCGAGGACTGCATCATCCGCCTCGCCCAGAAGTCGCGCGCCGTCGGCATCCACCTCGTGCTCGCCACGCAGCGCCCGTCCGTCGACGTCATCACCGGCATGATCAAGGCCAACGTGCCGAGCCGCATCGCGTTCGCCGTCTCGTCGATGACGGACTCGCGCGTCATCCTCGACACGCCCGGCGCGGAGAGCCTGCTCGGCCAGGGCGACATGCTCTACCGCCCGATCGGCACGAGCCGCATCCAGCGCATCCAGGGCGCCTTCGTCGGCGAGGACGAGGTCGGCCTCGTCGTCGAGCAGTGCCGCAACCAGGCCGAGCCCGAGTTCGAGGAGGGCTTCCTCGACATGCCGCAGACCGTCGCCACCCCGGGTGGTGGAGGCGACGCGGACGACGACTCGGATCCCGACTCCGATCCGCTGCTCGAGGACGCGCTGCGCGTCGTGTGCAACCACGACACGGCGTCCGTCTCGCTGCTCCAGCGCCGCCTGCGCGTCGGCTACACGCGCGCCGGCCGCCTGATCGACATGCTCGAGCGCCGCGGCGCGATCTCCGGCTACGAGGGCTCCAAGCCCCGCCAGGTGCTGATCAACGAGGGCGACATCCCGCGTCTGATGGCCGGCGGCGCGGGTGCGGCTCCGGCCTCGGTGCCGGCGGGCGCGGCGGACGATGATCCGCCGTGGTCCGATGACGACGACGCCTAGCGCCACACTTCGCGCATGAGCTCGTTTCGCGCCAACCTCCAGAAGCCGCCCGCGAAGTCGTCGCGGCGGCTCTGGATCGAGGCCGTCGTGATCGGGCTCGCCGCCGAGGGCGTGCTGGCGGGCGTGCTGATGCTGCTCGGCAACCCGAGCGCGTTCGGGCCGCTGCTCGTGTTCGTGATCGCCGCGGTGCTCGGCTGGCGCTACGGGTCGC
>CAWUMZ010000227.1:0-2737 GCA_963923625.1 uncultured bacterium
GCCGTGCCGTCGAGCTTCGTCAGGACGATGCCCGTCAGCGGCGTCGCCTCGCCGAACATGCGCGCCTGCTGCAGGCCGTTCTGGCCCGTCGTCGCGTCGACGACGAGGAGCGTCTCGTGCGGCGCTCCCTCCAGGCGGCCGTTGATGACACGGCGGATCTTGGCGAGCTCGTCCATCAGGCCGACCTGATTCTGGAGGCGTCCCGCCGTGTCGACGAGGACGACGTCGCGTCCGCGCGCGACTGCCGCCTCGATGCCGTCGAAGGCGACCGCCGCGGGATCGCCGCCATGGGCGGAACCGACGAAGTCGGCGTCGGCGCGCTCCGCCCACACCTGCAGCTGCTCGTCGGCGGCGGCGCGGAAGGTATCCGCCGCCGCGATCACCACCGTCTTGCCCACGCGGCGCAGGTGCTCCGCGAGCTTGCCGACCGTCGTCGTCTTGCCCGTGCCGTTGACGCCGACCATCAGGATCACCGTCGGCTCATGCGCGACGTCGATGCGCGCCTCGGCGCCGGACAGGAGGTCGGCGATCTCCTCGGCCAGCGCAGGCGAGAGGTCGGCGCCGGGCGTGAGGCCACCGGCGGCAGCACGGCGCTCGAGCCGACCGATGATCTCGACCGTGGCGGGGACGCCGCAATCGGCGAGCAGAAGCGCCTCCTCGAGCTGCTCCCACGCCTCGGCGTCGTCGGGATCGAAGGCGATCGACTGGATCTGGCCGGTGAGCGCCTTGCTCGACTTCGACAGGCCATCGACGAGGCGGCGGAAGAACCCTCCGCCCTGCGCCTCGGGCGCCGCCTGCTCCTCCACCACCGGCACGTCGCCGAGGCCGGAGAACATCTGGTGCGGATCGGCCATGGGCTACGCCAGATCCGGCGCGGCGGCGAGCGCCGGGCCATCGGACTCGCGCGGCAGGCGTCGCGAGATCACCTGCGACACGCCGTTGCCCGGCATCGAGACGCCGTAGAGCGCGTCGGCGGCCTCCATCGTGCCGGCCTGGTGCGTGATGACGATGAACTGTGCGCGATCTCGGAAGCGATTGACGAGCTCGAGGAAGCGATCGATGTTGACCTCGTCAAGCGCGGCATCGACCTCGTCGAGGACGTAGAACGGGCTGGGGCGCGCGAGCATCAGCGCGAACGTGAAGCCGAGCGCGGCCATCGACTTCTCGCCGCCGGACAGCACCTGCAGCGATCGGATCTTCTTGCCGGCCGGCTGCACCTCGAGCTCGACGCCCGGCTCCGGCGCCTCGCGCACGGCATCGAGGTCGTCCAGGTCGTTCTCGGCCTCGACCGCGGGATCCTCGTCCTGCCCCTCGTGCGCGTCGGCGGCCTCGATCGCCTCCTCACCCGCCTCGAGATCGATCATCTCGGCCGGATCGACGAGCTTGAGCCGACCCGAGCCGCCCGGGAACAGCGTCTCCATCACCTCGGCGAAACCCGCCTCGACGGTCTGGTACGTGCTCTCGAAGCGATTGCGGATCTCGGTGCCGAGCTCGCGGACGAGCTTGCGCAGCTCGGCGACGGACTTCTCGAGATCGGTGATCTGCTCCGTGATGTCGTCAGCCTCCTGCTTGGCCTCCTCGTACGCCTCCTTGGCCAGCGGATTGACTGCGCCGAGCTGCACGATGCGGCGCTCGAGGCGCTCGACCTTGCCCTCGCGCGTCGTGCGCTCGTCCTCGGGCAGTGGCTCCGTCATGTCGACGACGTCCTTCGCGCCATCGCCCTGCTGATCGATCAGCTCGCGGCGGCGCGCGCCGAGATCGGTGAGGCGCTCCTCGCAGCGCTCGAGCTCGACGCCGAGCGCGGCGACCTTGCCGGCAGCATCGCGACGCTCGGCACCGAGGCGGGCATCGTCGTCGGCGCACGAGCGCAGCTCCGCACCGAGCTCGGTGACGCGCGCCTCGCCGGCCTGCGTCTGCGCACGAGCCGGCTCGCGGAAGCGCTCGGCGGTGACGAGGGCGGCGCGGATCGTCTCGAGGATCGTCGGCAGCTGATCGACGACGGCCGTGAGGGCCGCGGCACCGCGCTGCGCGAGCTCGGCCTGGCGTTCCTGCTCCGTGGCGAGCGTGCGCAGGCGCGCACCCTCGACGCGGGCGCGCTCGGCGCGCTCCTCGGAGGCGGCGCGGCGGCCGCGACGGTCGGCGACCTCGCCCTGCAGCCCGACGCGAACGGTCTCGGCAGCCTCGTGTTCGGCAGTGCGCTCGACGACGCGCTCGCGCAGCGCCGCGAGCCCGGCCTCGAGGGCCGCCACCTCGGTCTGCGCGGCCGCGGCCCGGGCCTCGGACGCATCGGCCTCCTCGCCCGCGGCGTGCAGGCGCTCGGCAGTCGCCTCGTCGAGGCGCGCCAGGCGATCGGCCTCGCGGCCGGCCTCGCCGAGCTCGCGCTCGAGCCGCAGCTGGGTGTCGCGGGCCTCGGCCACCGCATTGCGCGTAACCGCCTCGGCCTGTTCGAGCGACTCGCGCAGACGCGTGGCGTCGGCGAGCGCGGCGGCGGCGGCGACGCGGGCGGACTGGTCCTCGCGCACCTGCTGCTCGACGCCGGCGAGATCGCGCTTGCGGGCGAGCGCGCGGCCGGCGGCGTCTCCCGCGCGGAAGGCGATGCCGCGGTCGGCATCGAAGCCGCGACCGTCGGCGAGCACGCCGATGCCGCGCCGCACGTTGAGGAGGTCCTCAGGACGATCGACGAGCAGGACGCCATCGAAGAGGCCGCTCGGGACATCGCCCGTGGTCTGCACGCGCG
>CAWUMZ010000228.1:0-2731 GCA_963923625.1 uncultured bacterium
CGCGCGGCGCGTTCCAGCCCTCGGCGAGGAGCTGCGCGTTGACGAGCACGTTGACGTCGCCGCGCTCGTACGCGGCGAGCGTCTCGGCGAGCTCGCGCGGCGGGGTGCGGCCCGAGACGGCCTCGGCCTTGAGCCCGATCGCGCGCATCGCGGCGGCGACGCGCCCGGCGTGGTCGACGCCGGCGGCGTAGACGATGCCCGGCCGCTGGCCGAACATGTCGAGGTAGTACATGGCGGCGGCCATGTTGACCGCGTCGTGGTCGAGCGCGTCGGCCAGCTCCTGCTGGTCGTAATCGCCGCCGACGAGGCGCACGCGCTTGAGCGACGCGCCCGGCGGCACGCGCACGGCGCGCAGCGGCGCCACGACGCCCGAGAGGACGGCCTCACCGAGGGGGAAGTCGGCGATCTCGGCCGGAAAGACGTCGCCCACGTGCTTCTGCAGCAGCTCGTCCGTGGCGGTCATGCCGATGTACGTCGGCGTGTCGAGGCGGCGGATCGCGGCCGAGGTGCGGTCGCCGAGGGCGGTGTGCGCCTCGTCGCAGAGGATCACGCCGTACGTGTCGCGGCTCAGGCGATCGGCGTTCTTGATGAACCACGCGTACGTCTCGATCGAGATCGGCGGCACGACGGGCGGGCGCGCGACGCCGAGCACCGGGTCCTTGAGGCGGTGCCCATAGCCCTGCTCCTTGAGGTCGCGCTTGAACTGGTCGACGAGCAGGCGGCGATGGGTGAGGATCAGCACGCCGGTGATGCGCGCGGCGTCGACGAACGCGGCGGCGGCGACCGTCTTGCCCGAGGCCGTCGGGTGCTTGAACCGGTAGCGGCGCACGGCGCCGGGGTCGGGCGCGTCGTGCTCGCCCGTGGCGTCCTCGTCGTCCTCGTCGTCGTCCTCGTCGTCCTCGTCGTCGGCGGTGGCCAGCACGACGCGGGCGAGCGGCTCCTCGTCGACGAGCGGCGGCAGCTCGACCGCCTCGCTCTCGTCGTCGTCCTCGAAGACGAGCTCCTCGTCGTCGTCATCATCGTCTTCGCCGCCGCTCTCGCCGACGACGGCCTGCGACTCGTCGGCGAGGCGCGGTGCGGCATCGTCGAGCTCGGCCTCGGCGGCCTCAGCCGCCTCGTCGGCCTCGAGGCGCTCGTAGTCGCCGATCACGGCGGCGAGCATGCCCGCCAGCGCATCGACCTGGTGCGCGCGCAGCGGCAGGCCCGAGGCGAGGTGCGGCTCGTCCTCGCCGAGCATGCGCTCGAGGCCGAGCGGCAGCGCGTAGCGGCGGCGGTACTCCGGCGACGGGCTCTTCAGCCCCTGCGCCATCTCCTCGACGGCGTCGAGGTACGCGCCGGCCCAGACCGAGCCGCGGCGCAGCTCGACGGGCTCGCCCTCGCGGACGATGCGCTCGCCGATCCAGCGCTGCACGTCGTCGAACGACGGGTTCCCCGTCGTGTCCACGAACTCCGCGCTGCTGGCCGCATCACCGGCTTCGAGCATCCATGCCTCCAACCGCCTTCCAGCGCGGGCACGACCGGAGGTCGGCTGCCGGATTGCGGATCCTCGATGCCCGACGGCATCGAACTGACGGGGACTGTAGCGCAGACGCCCGCGATCCCGCCTCACTCCACGCCGCACGCGGGGCTCCGCCGCACGTCGGGTGCTACCCTCACCCCATGCGATTCGCCTTCCACGGAGAGGTCTCCGACACGCTCTCGTCCTTCGCCGACCGGCTCAGCGCCGCCCTCGAGGCGCGCGGGTACGAGCGCACGGACGACCTCGCCACGGCGAATCTCGTCTGCAACTTCGTCAACCGCGACAACGTGCGCCCGTACCGCCGCGAGAACAAGACGACGTTCTGCGCCGCGATCTACGAGGGCGAGGCGCCGCCGGCCGACTTCAAGGAGGCGATCAGCGACTACTACCCCGTCCTGGTCCGCGCCCTCTCGAACGTCTCCGTGCGCGTCGTCCCGGGCGTCGAGGCGCGCTTCGGCACGATGGAGCAGGGCAACTACGCGATCGCGGACACGGGCGACGACGCCTTCTTCGCGATGGTGGCCGAGCGCCTCGCGCCGCTCGCCGAGAGCCACCTGGTGATCGACAACATCTGGAACCCGGACCTCGAGTCCGAGCTGTGGGACGGCGACGAGGTGACCGCGAGCCTGACGGCCGCCGGCCAGCGCCTCGACGCGCTCGACCTCCTGCCCGCGCCGTTCCCGATCCAGGACTACCTCGAGAAGCGCGACCTCGAGCACGTCATGCGCCTGTACTCGATCGGCGGCCTGTCCTACGGCAACCTGTCGGCCCGCAAGGACGACCTGCGCTTCTGGATGAGCGCCTCCGGCGTCGACAAGTCGAACCTGCAGGAGATCGGCCGCGACATGCTGCTGGTCACCGACTACGACGCCGCCAACCAGGCGATGGTGATGAGCGTGCCGCCGGGCATCGAGCCCCGCCGCGTGTCCGTCGACGCGATCGAGCACTTCAAGATCTACCGCGAGCATCCGAGCGTCGGCGCGATCATCCACGTGCACGCGTGGGTCGACGGCGTCGATGCCACGGAGATCAACTACCCGTGCGGCACGGCCGAGCTGGCCGACGCCGTCGCCGACCTCGTGCGCGTCCAGCCCGACCCGGGCCACGCGATCATCGGCCTCAAGAACCACGGTCTGACGATCACGGGCGAGTCGCTCGAGGAGATCTTCGACCGGGTCGAGCCGCACATCCTGCGGCAGATCCCGATGTCGT
>CAWUMZ010000229.1:0-2702 GCA_963923625.1 uncultured bacterium
CCAACGTCCAGGCGATGCTCGAGCTCGGCGTGCCGGTCTTCGGCATCTGCCTCGGCCACCAGCTGCTCGCGCGCGCCCTCGGCCTCAGCACGTACAAGCTGCGCTTCGGCCATCGCGGCGCGAACCATCCGGTCCTCGAGACCGAGACGGGCCGCGTGCTCGTGACGAGCCAGAACCACGGCTTCGCGGTGCAGCCGCCGGAGGCCGCGGGCGACGTGACGATCACCCACAAGAGCCTCTACGACGACACCGTCGAGGGCCTGCGGCTGACGGGCCGCCCCGTCTGGAGCATGCAGTTCCACCCCGAGGCCTCGCCCGGACCGCACGATGCCCGCGACGCCCTCGTCTCCTTCGTGGACGAGGCCGCCGCCTACCGCGAGGGGCGGGGGGTGTGATGACCGTGCTCGCCCTGCCCGCCTTGGACGCCGCACACTTGCCTCGATCCGACGGGGACGCGATCGAGGCCGGCGTGACGCAAAGGGGCCAGACCCCTATGCGTCACGAACCACCGTCTGAGCTTCCCGTGATCGCTTCGCGTGACGCAGAGGGGTCTGGCCCCTTTGCGTCACGCGAGGCGATCCGCGCCACGCATCTGACCTCGTCCGCAGCGGACTCGACCATCCGCGCCACGAACCTGATCGCCCGAATGGAGACCTGCTGATGCCCCGTCGAGACGACCTCAGGAAGATCGCCGTCATCGGCTCGGGCCCGATCGTGATCGGGCAGGCGTGCGAGTTCGACTACTCGGGTGTGCAGGCGCTGCGCGTGCTGCGCGAGGAGGGCTACGAGACCGTCCTGATCAACTCGAACCCGGCGACGATCATGACCGACCCGGGCTGGGCCGATCGCACGTACATCGAGCCGCTCGACGTCGAGGGCATCGCGGGCGTGCTCCGCACGGAGCGCCCCGACGCGCTGCTGCCGACGCTCGGCGGGCAGACCGCGCTCAACGCGGCGCTCGATCTGCAGGCGGCGGGCGTGCTCGACGAGCTCGGCATCGAGCTGATCGGCGCGTCGATCGACGCCATCCGCACGGCCGAGGATCGCGAGCTGTTCGCGCAGACGATGTCCCGCATCGGGCTGCGCACCGCGAAGGGCGAGACGGTCACGAGCGTGGAGGAGGCCCTCGCGCTCGTCGACGACGGCACGCTGCGGCTGCCGATGGTGATCCGCCCGGCGTTCACGCTCGGCGGCGAGGGCGGCGGCTTCGCGGCCGATCGCGACGAGCTGATCCACTTCGTCGGCAAGGGCTGCAGCGCGAGCCCGATCAGCCAGGTGCTGATCGAGGAGTCGGTCAAGGGCTGGGGCGAGTTCGAGCTCGAGGTGATCCGCGACAAGCACGACAACGTCGTGATCGTCTGCTCGATCGAGAACCTCGACGCGATGGGCGTGCACACGGGCGACTCCGTCTGCGTGGCGCCCGCGATGACGCTGAGCGACCGCGAGTTCCAGGCGCTGCGCGATGCCGCCGCGATGGTGATCCGCGCAGTCGGCGTCGAGACGGGCGGCTCGAACGTGCAGTTCGCGCTCAATCGCACGACCGGCGAGATCGTGGTGATCGAGATGAACCCGCGCGTGAGCCGCTCGTCGGCGCTCGCGTCGAAGGCGACGGGCTATCCGATCGCGAAGGTCGCGACGAAGCTCGCGATCGGGTACACGCTCGACGAGATCCCGAACGACCTCACGCAGACGACGCCGGCGAGCTTCGAGCCGACGCTCGACTACGTCGTCACCAAGCTGCCGCGCTTCGCGTTCGAGAAGTTCGCGGGCTCGGAGGACACCCTCACCACGCAGATGAAGTCGGTCGGCGAGGCGATGGCGATCGGCCGCACCTTCGCGGAGAGCTTCGGCAAGGCGCTGCGCAGTCGCGAGCTCGATTCGACGCCGCGCTCGGAGGGCAGCCTCGAGGTCGCCAAGTGGGATCGCTACGACCTGATCTTCAGCCGCCTGCGCGCGGGTGACGATCCGGCGGCGCTGAGCGCGGAGAGCGAGATCCACCCGTGGTTCCTCGAGGAGTTCGCCCGCATCGTCGCGGAGGAGCAGAAGGTCGCGGGCCTCGGCCTCGACGGCCTCGACGCGACCGCGATGCGCCGGGCGAAGCAGATGGGCCTCAGCGATCATCAGATCGCGAGCCTCATCGGCACCGACGAGAAGACGCTGCGCGACCATCGGCGGGGGCTCGGCGTGATCCCGAGCTTCAAGAGCGTCGACTCGTGCGCGGCGGAGGTCGAGGCGCGGAGCACGTACCGCTACTCCTGCTACGACGCGGTCGATGAGAAGGTCGAGGACGATCGCCCGAGCGTGATCATCCTCGGCTCGGGGCCGAACCGCATCGGCCAGGGACTCGAGTTCGACTACTGCTGCGTGCACGCCGCGATGACGCTGCGCCGTCTCGGCTATGCGGCCGTGATGATCAACTGCAATCCGGAGACGGTCAGCACCGACTACGACACGTCGGATCGCCTGTACTTCGAGCCGCTCACGATCGAGGACGTCCTCGAGGTGATCGCGCGCGAGAACCCGGTCGGCGTCGTCGTCCAGTTCGGCGGCCAGACGCCGCTGCGCCTGGCCGAGCGCCTGCTGCAGGAGGGCGTGCCGATCCTGGGCACGCCGTTCGAGAGCATCGACCTGGCCGAGGATCGCCTGCGCTTCGGCGAGCTGCTCGACCGCACCGGCCTGAAGGCGCCCGACTGGGCGATCGC
>CAWUMZ010000230.1:0-2692 GCA_963923625.1 uncultured bacterium
CTCGCCACGCTGGTCGTGCCGAGCGCTGCGAACGCGCTGACGCCTGGGCAGCTGCGCGACCTGGGCGCGGGTCCGTGCCCGAACATCGACAGCGCCTTCCGGTGCCTATCGGTGCGCGTGCCGCTCGATCACTTCGACCCGGCGAACCCGGCGCAGATCGACGTGGTGGTCGGTGTCCACCCCGCCGCGGCGGCGCACTCCAAAGGACTGCTCGTCACCGCCGTCGGCGGGCCGGGAGCGTCCGGTCTCTCGGATGCTGACACGTTCCTCAAGAGCTGGTCGCCCGCGATCGTCGCCAACTACGACGTCGTGTACTTCGACCAACGCGGGATCGCGGCGAGCAGCGGCATCTACTGCCCGAGCGCCGTCCTCGCCGCGCGGCGCGCCGAGGGTACCGCGGGCTACGACCTGACGGCGAGCAGCCGCCGCTTCGCCCGCCGCTGCACGAACGAGCTCGACGCGCCGACGCTGCTGCCGTACCTCGGGACGCGGCAGGCCGCCGAGGATCTGGAGGTGATCCGCCAGACGCTCGCCGGGGAGAAGATCGCGCTGTACGGCACGTCGTACGGAACGCAGCTCGCCGCCGCCTACGCGCGCCAGCATCCGGAGGGACTGAGCGCGCTGATGCTCGACGGCGTCGTCGACACGTCGCTGAGCTCTCCCGCGTTCTGGGCCAGCGCCGCGCGCGGTTTCGAGAGCGTGCTCAACGAGACGTTCGCGATCTGCGCGCGCCGCGCCGCGTGCCGCCGGGCCATGCCGCAGGGCGCGAGCACCGTCTACGACCGGCTCGATGCGCGCCTCGCGCGTGGGCCGATCCGCGTCGCAGGCGGCACCGGACTGCTGACGCAGGCGATGCTCCACACCTATCTCGGGTCATCCCTCTACTGGCCCGATAGTCGCGCGACGATCCTGCGCGACCTCGCCAACGTGGCGCGCGGCGACTACTCGAGCCTCGTCGAGGGTGCGTGGATCGCCGAGGGCGTGGACCCGACCACGTGGCAGCTCTTCCGCACGGGCATCTCGTACGCGTCGTACTTCGGCGTGCAGTGCTCCGACTCGCCGTCGTACGTCGGCACGCCGGCGGCGCGCGCGGCGCAGTGGAACGCGGCCGGCGCGGAGGTCGGGCGGCAGCTGCCGCGCATCGGCGAGTCGATCTTCCTCAATGACCTGTCGTGCGCGTGGTGGCCGAATCCGCCCGCGCTCGCCGCACCGCCAACGCCACTGGTTCTGCCCGGCGTCCCGACGATCGTGCTCACAGCGACCGGAGACCCGATCACGCCCCACACCCAGGGCGAGGCCGTCTTCCGGAGCCTCGCGGACGGGCACCTGATCCGCACGCTCGGCGGCGGACACGTGACGCTCTCGCGCTCCTCGCCGTGCTCGTACGCGCCCGTCGAGCGGCTGCTGCTACGCGGCACGCTGCCGACGGCGAAGCAGACGGTGTGCCGCGCGCCCTTCGTCACCTCGTTCTAGACCGGATTCCACAGGGCGAAGTAGGCTCTGTCCATGACGGCTCGCCGCCTGCGACTCCTGCTCGCCGCCACGTTCCTGCTCGCCCTGCTCCCGACCGCGGCGAACGCGAGCACGCGGACCACGCTGAAGGCAATGGGCGGCGCTCCGTGCTCGGCGACCAGCGCGTTCACCTGCGTCAAGCTCGCCGTACCCCTCAACCACTTCGATGCGGCCGATCCGCGGCAGATCAAGGTGGCGTTCGCGGTGCGCCCCGCCGACAAGGCGAGCCACGGGCTCTTCGTCGTCGCCACCGGCGGCCCCGGCTCGAGCGGCATCCTCAGCGCCGACAGCTACCTGTCGAGCTACTCGCAGGCGATGCTCGACCACTACGACATCGTGTTCTTCGACCAGCGGGGCATCGGCCGCAGCGGCGGACTCACGTGCCCCAACGCGACCGCGGCCGCGCGCAACGACACCCAGGCGATCGAGCCCTCCACGATCGCGTACGTCAACGCGTGCATCGCCGAGCTGAAGTCCACGACGCTCCTGCCCTACGTCGGCACGAGCCAGGCGATCGAGGATCTCGCAGCATTCCGCGAGCGGCTCGGCAGCCCGCCGATCCGCATCTACGGCGAGTCGTACGGCACCCAGTACGCCCAGACCTATGCCGCCGCGCACCCGAAGGGGCTCAAGGGCGTGATCGTCGACGGCGTCGTCGACCTGACGCTGACCGGGCCGGAGTTCTGGGCCAGCGCGGCACGGCAGTTCGAGAGCGTCCTCAACACCACGCTCGCGATCTGCGACAACCGCCCGCAGTGCAAGGCCGATGCCGGTGGCAACCTCGGGGCGGTGTACGACCGGCTCGAGGCGCGGGTCGCGGCCGCGCCGATCCCCGTCCGCTTCCCGCTGGCCGACGGCACGCGCGTCACGCGGCAGCTGAGCGCCTCGCTGTTCCAGACCGCGGTCAGCGGCGAGCTCTACGGCACCAACGGGCGCATGATGCTGACCCGCGCGCTCACCGCCGCCGCGCAGGGCGACCTCGTGCCGCTCCTGCGCCTCGCGTATCAGGACGCGATGGTTGATCCGCAGACGCTCAAGGCCATCGCTGATCCGAGCTGGTCGGACGCCATGTACTACGGCGTCGACTGCCGCGACTACCACTACTACGACGGCACCCAGCAGCAGCGCAGCGACGCGTTCCTCGCACAGGCCGACCTGATCGGCGCGTCGCTGCCGCGGA
>CAWUMZ010000231.1:0-2689 GCA_963923625.1 uncultured bacterium
TCTCACGCACCTTGCCCGCGCTCGGATACGGGCCGAACAGCCGCGCGTTCCGTCGATCACCACGGCGGGTGAAGAGCACACGCGGATACGGCTCGCCCGTGGTGACGGCGATCATCGGATACGACTTGTCGTCGCGCAGGCGCACATTGAACGGCGGGCGGTGCTGCTTGACGAGCGTCTGCTCGAGGAGCAGCGCCTCGGTCTCCGTGCCGGTGATCGTCACGTCGATCTCGGCGACCCGGAGCACGAGCTCGGCGGTCTTGCGCTCGAGTCCCCGGTCGGGTCGTGCGTACGAACTCACGCGCTTGCGAAGCGACTTCGCCTTTCCGACGTAGAGCACCTCGCCCGCCTCGTCGCGGTACACGTAGACACCGGGCTCCTCCGGCAGGGCACGCGCACGTTCGCGGATCAGTTCGACGCCGATGGCCACGAGTCCATCGTAGTGCTCCGTCAGCCCACGAGAACCGCGCCGGGAGCGCCGTCCGCAGTTGCCACGGCACGTGCTGCGGCGGACGCGCGTGCGGCATAGGCGACAGCTCCGACCAACGGCAACTGCACCCGCAGGGGGCGCAGCCGGGCGGTCGCAACCCAATCATCACCATGACGCAACAGGGTGATCTCTCCTTCCATGTCCGCCTCCACCGGCAGATTGAGTGCCGCCCGTAGGGCCGCGACGTCGGCCAGGCGCTGCGCCCGCTCGGCCTGCACACGGGCGCCAAGGCAGGCGAGGCCGGTCATGCCGATCGCCGACGCCGGGATCATCAGGGCGAGCGCCAGCACCGTGGTCTGCCCGCGGCGACTCAACCGATCCGGTGTCCGCGCGCCACGACGGCGCCGAATGGCGCGTCGATCGCTATCTCGACGGTGGTCGCGTCGAGCCGAACCAGCCTGGCCCGCCCGTGCAGCGCTCCTCCGACTGAGGACCCCGCCGCATCCGCCGCGATGGCGTTGGAGAGCGCGGCCTCCGCACGTGCCATCGCCGTCACGCGGGCAGCTGCGACGCAGAAGCCCGCGACGCAGGCGGTGAGCAGCGGTGCCAGCACCAGCAGCTCCACGATCGCCTGCCCGCGACGATGCGTCACGGCGCCGTGCGCTGGTCGCGAGCCACTGCTGGTTCGAGCACACCCGGCACGGCGTTCCGAGCCGCAGTGAGGGGGTCCCCTCCACGAGCTGCAGCTCGCGCGCCGGCCACATGCGCCACCGTCAGCTCGGAGCGGCGCCATGCCTGCGACGCGGCGAACGCCGAAGCCGCCACGAACAGCGACAGCAGGAGGGCCGCCACCACAGCCTCGATGCTGGACTGACCGCGCCGCATGCACGGAGCGTGATGCACACGACCGTGGGGTGAACGCGCGTTCCCGCCCCGCTCTGCGCCGCAGCCGCACGCGCGGCGCGCGCCGTCGCGCCTAGTACCAGCCGCTCGCGTCCTGGTAGATGCGCCACATCACGAAGGCGCACCCGCCGACCACCGCCAACAGGAAGATCGATGTGAAGAGCATCAGCGGCAGCAGGAACGACACGAGGACCGTCGCCACCAGGAGCGCGGCCGCACCGTAGAACAGGAGCTTCTGGCGGGTGGTGAGCCACTGCAGGCGCGCGCGATTCCCGCGCCATAGCGTGTAGCCGAACCAGACGAGCCCGGCCAGGATGGCCACGCGCACGATGATCGACAGCACCCAGATGACGGGGCCGGCCACGATCTGCAGCACCGTGACGACGATCGCGGCGGCGACCACGATCGCCCAGTTGATGATCTGGCGGCGCTCCACGTCAGCCGATCAGCCCCGAGACGGTGAGGGCACGCGTTGCGAGCGCGGCGGCCAGCAACGCTGCGATCGAGAAGATCAGGATGTTGCGCAGGTGATCGTCGCGACGCGCGGAGTAGGCGAACACGACCATTGCGGCGGGCAGCAGGCCGTACACGTAGTGCAGCTGCTGCGCGGCGCGCAGATTCTGGCTCAGCAGCAGCAGCCCGAGGATCGCCTGTCCGATGATCACGGTCTGCGACGCAGCCAGCACCTGCGCATACACCTTGTTGGCCGGCAGCTTCCGCCGCCACACCAGCAGGCCCCAGACGCCGGCGATCAGGTTGATCGCGATCACGATGATCCCGAGGCCGATGTGGATGTCCGTGACCACGCGCGAAGTATGCGGGAAGCGCGCCGGTGCCGGTGCCTAGACTGCGCGCATGGCTCTCTCCGTCGGCGATCCCGCCCCCGCATTCACCCTCCTCGATGACACCGGCGCCACGGTCGCGCTGAAGGACCTGAAGGGGAGTCGCGTCGTCCTCTACTTCTACCCCAAGGACGACACCAGCGGCTGCACGGCGCAGGCCTGCGCATTGCGCGACGACTGGAGCGCGGTGCAGGCGCTCAACGTCGACCTGTTCGGCATCTCCCCCGATTCCGTGGACAGCCACGCGAGGTTCCGGGCGAAGCACGAGCTCCCGTTTCCGCTGCTCGTGGACGAGGGACACGCCACCGCGGAGGCCTACGGCGTGTGGGTTGAGAAGTCGCTGTACGGCCGCAAGTACATGGGCGTCGAGCGCACGACCTTCGTGATCGGCCCCGACGGGACCATCGAGCACATCCTGCGCAAGGTCTCTCCGTCCAAGCACCTCGGGCTGCTCATCAAGGCGCTGGGCTGACGTGCCCGTAGCGCCGCCAGACCGGGGTCCGCTCGCCGGCGT
>CAWUMZ010000232.1:0-2672 GCA_963923625.1 uncultured bacterium
GTCGAGGTCGTGCAGGAGTACGCGCAACGCGCGCGCACCGACAAGCCGCGCACCGTCACCCTCCGCTACCTGCTCTCCCCCCTCGAGATCCGCGGCGACGGTCGCGTCGAGGAGATCGTGATGGTCAAGAACCGCCTCGAGCTGTCCGACGACGGCAGCGTGCGCGCCGTGGCCACGGACGAGACGGAGACGATCTCCTGCGGCCTCGTCCTGCGCAGCGTCGGCTACCGCGGCCTGCCCGTCGACGGCGTGCCGTTCGACGACAAGCGCTGCGTCATCCCGAACGCGGACGGCCGCGCGCTCGGCGAGGACGGCCGGCCCGTCACCGGCGTGTACTGCACCGGCTGGATCAAGCGCGGCCCCAGCGGCGTGATCGGCACGAACAAGAAGTGCGGCGTCGAGACCGCCGACGCGCTGCTCGAGGACCTGCACGCGGGTCGACTCCATACGCCTGCCGACGCCAGCCTCGCCGGCGTCGAGCGCCTCATCGCCGATCATCGTCCCGAGGCCGTCGAGTACGCGCACTGGGCCGACATCGACGCGCACGAGAGGGAGCGCGGTGAGGCCGGCGGCCGCCCGCGCGTCAAGATCTGCTCCTGGGAGGAGCTGCTGGCGAAGCGCTAGGCGCGCGGCGCCGGCGGCGTGCGGCTGCCGAGCGGGTGGTGCGGCAGGCGCTGCTCGATCAGGTGCACGAGCCACGCGATCACGACCACGACGATCGCGCCGAACAGCACCGGGAAGACCAGGAACGTCCAGTGCTGCACCGTGGGAGTGACGACGATGATCAGCGCCGTCGCGCACGCCGGCGGGTGCAGGCAGTGACACGCGCGCATCACCACGAGCGCGAGGCCGAGCGCGACCATCGCGGCGATCTCGAGGTGCGCCCCGAGCACCAGCGCGCAGATCAGGCCGATCAGCGCCGCGATGAACTGCCCGGCGATCACGTTCCACGATCGCGCGATCGACATGCCCGGCTGGATGAAGATGATCGCGATCGAAGCGGCCAGCGGCGCCACGAAGAGCGGCTCCGACATCTGGTCCATGGCGAGCCGGTTGAGGTACAGCAGCGCGCCGATCGCGACCATCGAGCCCACGATCTCGATCGGGCGGATGTTGGCCGCCTTGACGGGGAGGAGCGCGTAGGCGCGCTGACCGAGCGATGGCTGTTCCATGCGCCGCGTATTCGCCGCGCACCGCCGTTGCCCCTGCCGGGTCGGCGGTAGCATGGCCGCTCCGGGCGGTTAGCTCAGCTGGTTAGAGCACCTGCTTTACACGCAGGGGGTCGCGGGTTCGAGTCCCTCACCGCCCACTCGACGAAGCCGCCTGCGGGAAATCCGCAGGGTTCTGTAAGCGTCTCGTAAACCCCTCGGCCGCGTCGTCGACGCAGCCGATTCCCTCTCCAACGGCACCCACTACCGGGTGTCGGAAACACCCTACCGAGGTCGTCCGGTGGAGAGGAGAACGACCATGAACAAGCGCATCGCAACGATCGCGGTCCTCGCGGCCTCCGCCGTGCTGGCGACCTCCGGCGCGGCCTCGGCCGCGACGGCCTCGCCCCACGCGCGCACGAGCCAGAACATCGTGCAGGTCGCCTCGGGCGCCCCGCAGTTCAGCACGCTCGTGTCGCTGATCAAGAAGGCCGGCCTCGTCAAGACCCTCTCGGGCAAGGGCCCGTTCACGGTCCTCGCGCCGACCAACGCCGCCTTCGCGAAGGTCCCGAAGGCGACGCTCAACGCGCTGGCCGCCAACAAGGCCGCGCTAGCGAAGGTGCTCACGTACCACGTGATCGCCGGCAAGGCGCCCGCGAGCGCCGTCGTGAAGCTCGACGGCCAGGACGTCAAGACCGTCGAGGGCTCGACCATCGCCGTCTCGGTCAAGGGCGGCAAGGTCTACCTGAACGGCACGACCAAGGTCACGAAGACCGACATCCCCGCCTCCAACGGCGTGATCCACCAGATCAACGGGGTGCTGCTGCCGCCGGACCTCGGCTGAGCCGTGAAGCCAGGGGCGTCCGAAGCGGCTGCGGCCGCGACGGGCGCCCCGGCCGTCTCGGCGCCGGCGGTCTCGCTCAGGACTGGCCGAGCTCGCCGAGGATCTCGCCGTAGCGCTTGTCGCGCCAGGCGAGCGCGGCCTTGACGCCCTCGGCGCGGACGATCTCGTCGAACGCGTTCTGCTCCGGCGTCTGCGCGCCGTTGAGCATCGCCGACAGGTCGAGGTTGGCCTCGACGGCCTCGAGCAGGCCGGTCGCCTTCTGCGCGCGGTTGAGCGCGGCCTTCGTCAGCTGCAGCACGCGCAGCGGGGTCGGCGCGATGCGCGCCACCCACTCCCCCACCTCGGCCTCGAGGCGATCGGCGGGGACGACGCGATTGGCGATACCCCAGTCGAGCGCCGTCTGCGCGTCGACGGTGTCTCCCGTCAGCAGAAGCTCGCGGGTGCGGCGCTCTCCGAGCACGAACGGCATCAGCAGCGTGACGGGCCCCGAGCCGTAGCGCACCTCTGGCTCGCCGAAGCGCGCGTCGTCGGTGCAGATCAGCAGGTCGCACGCCATCGCGACCTCCATGCCGCCGGCCAGGCACCAGCCGTGCACCGCCGCGATCGTCGGCTTCGAGAGGCCCCACAGCTTCATCGTCACCTCGACGTCGCGAGACAGCACCTCGTGCCACTCGGTGATC
>CAWUMZ010000233.1:0-2649 GCA_963923625.1 uncultured bacterium
ACGGCGTCGAACTTGAGGTGCAGCTCGTCGGCGAGGTCGAACGGCACCTTCTCGGGGCGCTGCGACTCGACGACGATCTGGTCCTGGTTGAAGATCACGTCCTCGAACTCCTGCAGCACGGAGTCGGGCTGCTCGAAGTTGTAGTTGCGGCCGATCACGACGTAGCCGCGGCTCGTATCGGGACCGCAGGGCTGCGACGAGAACAGGTAGACCATGCCGTCGTCGCCGCCCCAGCCGAGGCGCAGCGCGATCGTGTACGGCAGGTGCAGCTCGTAGCGCGAGCGGCGCGTCTTCACCTCGAGCTCGTCGTTCGCGAAGACGGGGAAGTCCTCCGTGTTACCCGCCTCCGGGCGCACGACGGAGTAGTGGAGCACGTGGCCGTCGACGGTCACCTCGTGCTCGGGCACGACCGGGCGGTCGGGATCGCCGAGCAGGCCGGGGTGGACCCACGGGAAGTGACCGAAGTCGGTGAAGTTCTCGAGCTGGCGCGACGAGTCGGACTGCCACTCGTACGGGCCGGCGTTGACGAGCACCCAGCCGTCGGTGTCGAACTCCGGGATCTCGGGGATGTCCCACTTCGGCTCGTCGAGCGAGACCCAGATGAGCCCGTAGCGCTCCTGGCAGTGGTGCGCCGCGATGCGCGCCTTCGCCGGCACCTTGGTCGGGTCGGCGAGCTGGGGGATGGCGGTGCAGCGGCCGTCGGTCGCGAAACGCCACGCGTGGTACGGGCAGACGATCTCGTCGCCCTCGACGCGGCCGAGCGAGAGCGCAGTGCCACGATGGATGCAGAGGTCGGACGTGGCGTGCGCGATGCCCTGCGAATCGCGCCACAGCACGAGCGGCTCGCCGAGGAGATCGGCGGGGATCGGCGCGTCGGCGAGCTCGCTGGCGAACGAGACGGGGTGCCAGTGATTGCGCAGCGCCTTGGCGTTGCCGCGGGCGGAGGGGGAGTGCGATTCGGTTGCAGCCATGCGGAGGAGTATCGCCGAACGCGGCGCGTGGCGCAGGACCGCGCGACAATGCCGACGTGACGCGTCTCGAGCCCGCACCCCGCGATCGTGGCGGCGTACTCGCCGCGCTCGGCGGCGGGCGCTTCGACCTCGTCATCATCGGCGGCGGGGCGATCGGTGCGGCGACGGCGTGGGCAGCCGCCCGGTCGGGCGCCCGCGTAGCGGTCGTCGACCGCGGTGACCTGGCGGGTGCCACGTCGAGCGCCTCAACGAAGCTGCTGCACGGCGGTCTGCGCTACCTCGCGATGGGCGATATCGGCCTCGTGCGCGAGGCGCACCGCGAGCGCTGGCGCAACGCAACGCTCGTCGCCCCGCATCTCGTGGAGCCGCTGCCCTTCGTGGTCCCGCTGGAAGCGGGGAGGCGCGCCGAGGCGCTGCGCCTGCGCGTCGGCGTGGGCGTCTACGGCGCGCTGTCGCGCTGGCGCGACGGACGCAGCGGCGGGCTCGCGGTCGCCGAGGCCCGGCGTCGCGTACCGGCGCTGGCGACCGAGCGCCTCGGCGGTGCGCTGATGTACCACGATCACCGTACCGACGACGCGCGCCTCACGATCGCCGCGCTCGACGCGGCGGCCGAGCTCGGCGCCGTCATCGCCAACCACGTCGAGGTGACGGGCTTCGCGACGCTGGCCGGCCAGATCCGCGGCGTCGAGCTGCAGGATCGACTGACGGGCAGCTCGCTCGAGCTTGCGACGAACACGGTCGTCAACGCCGCCGGCCCGTGGGTCGATCACGTCCGCCGGCTCGAGGACCCCGCTGCCGAACCGTCGATCCGGCTCTCGAAGGGCGCGCATCTGCTGCTCGACGTGGATGAGCCGTGGACCGCGGCGGTCACGACGCCGCTGCCCGACGGGCGCGTCTCGTTCGCGATCCCGTGGCAGGGCATGCTGATGCTCGGCACGACCGACACGCCATTCGACGGCGACCCGGATGAGGTCGCCGCCGACGATGCCGATGAGGAGCGCATCCTGGCCGAGGCGGCACGCTCGCTGGATCCCGCGGCGATCGCCGCCGATCGCGTGCGCGTGCGCTTCGCCGGGCTGCGCGTGCTGCCGCTCGGCGACGGCACGACCAGCGGGGCCCGCCGCGAGACGGTCTCGACGCGCGGGAGCCGCGGGATGCTGAGCGTGGCCGGCGGCAAGTTGACGACCTGGCTGCACATCGGCGCGACGGTCGCGGATGAGGCGCTGCGCGACGCGGGCTTCCTGCCGGTCCCCGTCACGGCCGCGCCGAGCGCCGTCGATCCGATCGCCTTCGCCGGCGAGCTCGCCGGCCGCTTTCCCGCCGTGCCTGACGCGATCCGCGTGCGCCTGCTGCGCCGCTACGGGCGCGCCACGGCTCAGATCCTCGCCCGCGCGGGTACCGAACTCGAGGTCATCGCTGGCACCGATGTGCTGGTTGCAGAGGTCGAGCACGCGTACACGCGCGAGTGGGCGACGGGGCCGGATGACGTCGTCCGCCGCACGGGCCTGTGGATCCGCGGTCCGGTCGCCGAGGCGTCGCGCGCCGCTTGCGCCGAACCGTCGCGACCCGGGTAGTATTCGCCGCGCGCCGCCTGCGACGCACCTGCCCTCTTAGCTCAGTGGTAGAGCACCTCCATGGTAAGGAGGGGGTCCGGGGTTCAATCCCCCGAGAGGGCTCT
>CAWUMZ010000234.1:0-2644 GCA_963923625.1 uncultured bacterium
CGTTCTAACCAACTGAACTACGTCCCCAGTCAGGGCGGGAGCATAGCCCAGATCCGGTGGCGGCAGTGGCATAACCGGCAGCGGTCGCGGTAGGGTTCGGAGCGGGACGCACGGGGACATTTCCAGGGTGAGGGCGACCGTCACGGTCGCGGATGCGAAAGGCACTGCAGATGACTGCGAAGAAGTCCGTCACGAATCCCTCCGGCCGGCCGACGCTGCTCGAGCTCGAGCACGCCATGCCGTTCTCCGAGCGGCACATCGGACCGCGCGAGGCCGACCAGGCGGCGATGCTGGCGGAGCTCGGCTACGCCTCCCTCGACGAGCTCGAGGCCGCGGCCGTTCCGCAGGCGATCCGCATGCGCGACGCGATCGACGTGCCGCCCGCCGCGACGGAGATGGACGTGCTGGACGAGCTGCGCGAGATCGGCAGCCGCAATCGCGTGATGACGCAGATGATCGGCCTCGGCTACCACGGCACCCACACGCCGCAGGTCGTGCTCCGCAAGGTGTTCGAGAACCCGGCCTGGTACACGGCGTACACGCCGTACCAGCCCGAGATCTCGCAGGGCCGCCTCGAGGCGCTGCTCAACTACCAGACGGTCGTCGCCGACCTGACGGGCCTGCCGCGCGCCAACGCGTCGCTGCTCGACGAGGCGACCGCCGCGGCCGAGGCGATGACGCTGTGCTTCCGCCACGCCAAGAAGGACGCCGGCGTGTTCCTCGTCGACTCCGACGCGCTCCCGCAGACGATCGCGGTGATCGAGACGCGCGCCGAGCCGCTCGGCATCGAGGTCGTCGTCGCCGATCTCGAGGAGGGCCTGCCCGAGGGCGACGTCGTCGGCGCGCTCCTCCAGCACCCCGGTGCGGACGGCCGGATCCGCGACTGGCGCGGCACGATCGAGCAGCTGCACGCGCGCGGTGCGCTCGCCGTGCTCGCGGCCGATCCGCTTGCGCTCGTCCTGCTCGCCTCGCCCGGCTCGATGGGCGCCGACATCGCGATCGGCTCGATGCAGCGCTTCGGCGTGCCGATCGGCTTCGGCGGACCGCACGCCGCGTACATGGCGGTGCGCGACGGCCTCGAGCGCCTGATGCCGGGCCGCCTCGTCGGCGTCTCGATCGACGCCGATGGCGCACCGGCGCTGCGGCTCGCGCTGCAGACCCGCGAGCAGCACATCCGTCGCGACAAGGCGACATCGAACATCTGCACCGCGCAGGTGCTGCTCGCCGTGATCGCCAGCATGTACGCGGTCTACCACGGTCCCGACGGCCTGCGGCAGATCGCCGAGCGCGTCCATCGCCTCGCCGCGATCTTCGCCGAGGGCCTGCGCCGCGGCGGCCTCAACGTCCTCCACGACACGTTCTTCGACACGATCCAGGTGCGCGTCCCGCACCATGCCGACATCGTCATCGCGCAGGCCCGCCAGTTCGGCATCAACCTGCGGCGCGTCAACCGCGATGTCGTCGGCATCTCGCTCGACGAGGTGACGGAGCGCCACCACGTCGAGGACCTCTGGGCCATCTTCCGCTGCGAGGGCGACGTCGACGCGCTCGACGCCGAGACGCCGGACGCCCTGCCGCAGGAGCTCCTGCGCAGCGAGCCGATCCTGCAGCATCCCGTCTTCCACGAGTACCGCTCGGAGACGCAGATGCTCCGCTACCTGCGCCGCCTGTCGGGCAAGGACATCGCGCTCGACCGCTCGATGATCCCGCTCGGCTCCTGCACGATGAAGCTGAACGCGACGACGGAGATGCAGGCCGTCACGTGGCCCGAGTTCGCGTCGATCCACCCGTTCGCGCCGCTCGACCAGACCGACGGCTACCTGCTGCTGATCAACGAGCTCGAGCGCTGGCTCGTCGCGATCACCGGCTACGACGCCGTCTCGCTGCAGCCGAACGCTGGCTCGCAGGGCGAGTTCGCGGGCCTGCTCGCGATCCGCGGCTACCACCGCAGCCGCGGCGACGAGCAGCGCGACGTCTGCCTGATCCCGATCTCGGCGCACGGCACGAACGCGGCCAGCGCCGTGATGGCCGGCATGCGCGTCGTCGTGGTGGCGTGTGACGAGCGCGGCGACGTCGACCTCGACGACCTCAAGGCGAAGATCGCGGAGCATGGCGACGCGCTCGCGGCGCTGATGATCACCTACCCGTCGACGCACGGCGTGTACGAGCAGGCGGTCGGCGAGATCTGCGGTCTCGTGCACGACGCGGGCGGCCAGGTCTACGTGGACGGCGCCAACATGAACGCGCTCGTCGGCGTCGCGCAGCCGGGCAAGTTCGGCGCGGATGTCTCGCATCTCAATCTGCACAAGACGTTCTGCATCCCGCATGGCGGCGGCGGCCCCGGCGTCGGGCCGGTCGCGGTGCGTGCGCACCTGCGCCCGTTTCTGCCCAACCACCCGCTGCAGCCCGCGGCGGGTCCGTCGACCGGTCCGGGCCCGATCTCCGCGGCGCCGTGGGGCTCGGCCAGCATCCTGCCGATCTCGTGGGCGTACATCCGCCTGATGGGGCCGGAGGGGCTGAAGCAGGCGACGCAGGTCGCGGTCCTCAGCGCGAACTACATCGCGCGGCGCCTTCAGCCGCATTTCCCGATCCTCTACACCGGGCAGAACGACCTCGTCGCGCACGAGTGCATCGTCGATCTGCG
>CAWUMZ010000235.1:0-2622 GCA_963923625.1 uncultured bacterium
CCACGTCGGTGACGTGGACGAAGTCGCGCGTCTGCGCGCCGTCCTCGAAGGCGACGGGGGCGTGCCCGTTGAGCAGGCGGCTCGCGAAGATGGCGGCGACGCCGGTGTACGGATTGCCGAGCGCCTGGCGCGGGCCGTAGACGTTGAAGAGCCGCAGCGCGAGCGTCGGGATCCCGTAGGCCGCGCCGACCGAGAGGCAGAGCTCCTCGTGATCGCGCTTGGAGACGGCGTACACGCTCGTCGGCAGCAGCGGCTTCGTCTCGGCGGTGCGCTCGGGGAGCAGCGGCTCGCCCGCGGCGGTCTCGACCTCCCACCGACGCTCGGCAAGCTGGCTCTCGGGGCGCAGCCCGGGTGCGAGGCCGTGCTCGCCGGTGGCGGGGTTGGCGTACTGGCCCTCGCCGTAGATCGACATCGAGGACGCGACGACGAGTCGTCGGATGCGGTCGCGGCGCTCGACGAGCTGCTCGAGCATCGCCGCGCAGCCGACGGAGTTGACCTCGACGTAGCGGCGGATCTCGTACATCGACTGGCCGACGCCGACGGCGGCGGCGAGGTGCACGACGGCATCGGCATCGTCCATCGCGCGGCCGAGGGCCTCCTCGTCGCGGACGTCGCCGACGATCAGCTCGACGGCGGGGTCGAGGTAGTCGGGCGGCCCATCGGGGTGCACCTGCGGGTCGAGGCAGTCGAACGCACGCACCTCGTGGCCGGCGGCGAGCAGCCGATCGGCGAGATGCGACCCGATGAATCCGGCTCCGCCTGTGACCAGCACGCGCATGGCCGCATGGTACGGGGCAGGGGGCGCGGCGTGCGCCTCTGGACTACCGCTTGCGACGCGTGAACGCGGTGCCTGCGCCGCTGACGGTCCAGATCGGTTCGAGCGCCTGGACGTCGGCATGCCGCTGGCCATCGATGGTGATGGCATCGCCCGAGCGCGTCGCATGGCGCGTCATGCTGATCGCGTCCAGGACCACGACCGTGCCGCCAGCGTCGTGGAAGCGCTTGATCGCCGCGTAGAGCGGCGTCGTCCAGACGGGCGCGTTCGCGATGATCAGCACCTTCGCGCGCCCCGGTACCCCGCGATCCTCGATCGCCTGGTCCGTGATCGCGCCGACGGTGCGGTGCGTGGAGGCACGCGCGCCCGCGACGATGCGCCCGAGCGCCGCCAGCTCCGTCTCACTGCCGGCCTGCAGCGGTCGATCGAGTGCGAGTGGCCCCGGCGGCAGGTCGGGGAAGCCCGAGTGGTCGACGTCGGTGGTATTGGCGGCCTGCCACGAGTAGAGGGGCTCCATCGCGAGGACGCGGGCGCCGCCGCTGATCGCGCTCGGAGTCCAGGCGCGCCAGCCGCCGCCCTTGATCTCGATGGCGTAGAAGCCGGGACCGGCGCTGGGCAGCCTGACCGCACCCGGTGCGCCCTTGGCACGCGCGACGACCTCGCCTGGGAAGGCCAGGCCCGGCCGTTGCCGCACGAGCGTCACCTCGGCGAGCAGGGTCTGCGGCTTCAGCGACTGGGTGAGCGCGACGGTCTCCACGCCGACGACCTGCGCGGGCGCGAGCTCGCCGGGCTTGACGACGGCCGGGGCGGTGATGAGGTTGCCGCCGCGATCCTCGGCGGTCCAGCCCACGATGTACGAGCCGGGACCGACGGGCTGCCCCATCTTGTCGAGCGGGAGGTTGCCCGCGTCGGCCGACCAGTGGAGCTGCTTGCGCAGCTGGAACTGCAGACCGGTCTCGCGGCGCAGCAGGCGGGCGGCCCCGGACGGCTGAATCTGGTTGACCAGCAGGCGGAACTTGACGGGCTCGTCGGCCGAGAGGACGAAGCTGTACGACCCGGCCGCACCCGCGAGGCCGGGTGAGATGAGCTGCCCCGGCTTGGCGTCGGACTCGACCTTGGGCGCGGTCGCGTCGAGGATGATCGCGTCGGGGATGCGGATCGTGCGGTCCTGCCGGGCGAGTCGGATCGCGAAGCGGTACGGACCGTCCGCGGCGAGCTTGCCGTTGGGCAGCCGGCCGTCCCAGGTGGCGCGCACCCGGCGGCCCTTCTGGACGGTGTCCGCCTGCGCGACCGCGCGATCGTCAGTGTCGAATACCACGACGCTGGCGCGGTCCGACTTGCGGAGACCGACCGTCAGCGTCGCCTGGCGTCTCGCTGCCTTGAAGGCGTTGGGCGAGAACGTGGAGCTTGCGATCTTCGGCGCGATGATCGGCGATGGCGCGCTCTTGAGCACCTGGGCGCGGATGAACACGATCGCCGACCCGGCCACGAGGACGAGCATGACGAGAGCAGCCAGGATCCGCAGGGGTCGCTCCACGGCGCCAATCCTAGAGGGGATCGTCGTCCTCGGCCGAGGGCGTCGCGGAATCCTCGAGCAGTTTGCGCGCCGCGTCGCGGAGACCGCGCAGGACCGCGAGCGCCTCGGGCCACGCGCTGTCGGGGACGATCAGGTGGTCGCGCGATGCCGTGCCGACGAGGACGATCGGCACGTTGCGCTCGGCGAGGGCGCCGGCGAGCGTCGAGGCGAATCCGACGAGCTCGGGCGGCAGCTCGCCGACGAGCAGGATCACGCGCAGCCCGTCCTGGCGCGTGTCGGCCGGCGGCAGCTCGTCGGCCAGCGTCGTCCG
>CAWUMZ010000236.1:0-2620 GCA_963923625.1 uncultured bacterium
GCGGTCTCGAGCTGCGACTGCAGCGCGTTGACCTGCGCCTTCAGGAGCCGAACGGTGCGATCGGAGTCGTCCGCGATCGCCGCGACCTGCACGGGCGCCTCATCGAGCAGTTGCCAGCCGTTCTTCTCGGCCCGGTCCACGCAGAGCGAGCACACGACGACCTGCTGCCCGGACCTCCCATCGAGGTACGCGTGCGGGCGCTCGCCCGTCAGGAGGTTGCGGCGGCACAGGCCGCACTGCATGTCGCCTTCGCCGGCCATCTCCCGTCGATCCTATCGAACGGATCCCGGATGAATGCAGGAATCACGCCGCCGGCGCGATACACAGCGGGTAATCGCACGTTCTCCAACGGAGGGTTGGAACCATGGGCAGCACTGAACTCTCGATCTTCGGCATCGCCAGCATCGTCGCCTGGATCATCGTCGGCATCCGTCTGATGCGCCTCTGCGAGGCCTCGGGCGTCAGCAACGGCTGGTTCTCGTTCGTGCCGCTGCTCAACTTCACGCGCTGGGCGCGCCTCGCGGGCAAGAACCCGTGGCTCGTCCTGCTCTTCTTCATCCCCGTCGTGGGTGTGATCCTCGAGCTGATCTGGCTCAACATCATCTCGAAGCACACGCAGACGCAGAGCCCCTGGTTCTGGGTCTTCCTCGTCATCACGCTCGGCGGCTGGGGCGTGGTCAGCATCTTCAGCGGCGCGCTGCTGATCGTCGCGATCATCGTCATCGCGGCGCTGCAGGTCGCCTCGCAGTGGATGATCTTCGATCCGACCAAGCCGATCACCACGGCTCCCGCCGCCAGCTAGTTCCTCCGGCCTCCACGCGGTACCCGAGGGGACGGTGCTCCGGCACCGTCCCCTCTCGCGTTCCCAGACGACTCCACGGCAGGATTCGCGCGCCATTCGTCGTACCCCGACGGCGTACCCGCGCATTCCACGAGGAGCAACGACCATGGGCGCAACCGAAGGAACCATTCTCAGTCTGATCTCGATCATCGGCTGGATCGTGATCGGCATCCGCGTGATGCGGACGTGCGAGGTCTCCGGCATTCCGAACGGCTGGCTCGCGTTCATCCCGTTTGCGAACTTCACTCGCTGGGCGCGCCTGTCGGGCCGCAATCCGTGGTGGACGCTGCTCTGGATCTTCCCGCTCGCCGGCTACGTGTTCTCGCTGATCTGCCTCGGCGGCATCACGCGCTTCAACGGCACGCAGCGCCCGTGGTTCTGGATCTACCTCGCGACGGTGATCATCAGCATCGCCACCACCGGCTTCCTGGCCGGCTTCACGTACGGCATCGTCGCCGTCGTGATGACGCTGATCGGCCTCTACGCCTCCTGGATGATCTTCGATCCGAGCAAGCCGATCGCCGAGGCCAAGTAGCCCTCACGCGCATTCGCGGTACCCGAGGGGGTGGTGCTCCGGCACCGCCCCCTCTCGCGTTTGCGGGACGCTACCGCTCCTCGGCGTAGCCGGCTTCGAGCTCGAGCTCGCGCGCCTTGGCCGGGAAGCCGATCAGCGTCACCGCGAGGCCGATCGCGACGGCGATCAGCGCGACGATGATCGCGGCGGCCGATCCCTCCTCGAAGGCCTGGCGCGCGCCCGCGACGATGGCATCGGCGTACTGGGGCGTGCGCTGCGCGAGCGCCTCCGCCCCGCCGAACGACGCGCCGATGATGTCGGCGGTCTGCGACGTGATCTTGTCGCGCTGATCCTGCGGCAGGTCGGAGATCTGGCTGTCGACGGACGACGTGTACTGCCGCGTCAGGAAGATCGCGAGGATCGACTGCATCACGGCCGCGCCGAGGTCGCGCTGCAGGTCCGTCATACCGGAGCCCATGCCGGCGCGCCGCGCGGGGACGGCCGCCATGATCGACCGCGAGGCCGGTGCGCCCGCCATCCCGATGCCGATTCCGATCATCGCGTACGCCGCGCCGACCGGGAGGTACGACGAGCCCTCCTGCCACGTGAGCATGAGCGCGATGCCGACGAAGACGACGGCGACGCCGAGCGCCATCGTCACGCGCGTCCCGCGGCGCTCGATCATCCGCGCCGCGACCGGCGAAATGGCGATCATCGTGACCGTCGCGGGCAGCGCCGCGCACCCGGCCTCGAACGTCGAGTAGCCGAGGACGTTCTGCACGTACTGCTGGCCGATGAACATCGAGCCGACGAGCGTGCCGAACACGATCAGGCCCGTCAGCGCCGCGACCCAGAAGACGCGGCGCGCGGCGATCGCGAGATCGAACAGCGGGTTCGGCGCGCGGAGCTGCCGCCAGGCGAACAGGCCGAACCCGGCCACGCTGCATCCGAGGAACACGAGCCCGATGTTCACGTTCGACGGCACGGACACGAAGTGCAGGCCGAGCGTGAGCAGGCCGATCGCGAGCACCGACAGCACACCGCCGAGGTGGTCCACCACCGTCGCCTCCTCGCCGAGCTCGCGCGGGATCACGAGCACCGCGAGGATCAGCGCCACGACGGCGATCGGGATCGTCAGGGCGAAGGCCGAACCCCAGCCGTAGTACTCCAGCAGGAGCCCCGCCAGTGCGGGCCCGAGCGCCGAGGCGCCGCAGCCGATGCCCGTCCACATCGCGATCGCCTTGGTCTTCGCCTGGTTGCGGAAC
>CAWUMZ010000237.1:0-2615 GCA_963923625.1 uncultured bacterium
GCAGCCGATGCCCGTCCACATCGCGATCGCCTTGGTCTTCGCCTGGTTGCGGAACAGGGCGACGACGATGGACAGCGTCGTCGGGAATGCCATGCCCGCCGCTACGCCGCCGCCGACGCGGGCGGCCACGAGCACGTCGATGTCGGGCGCGAACGCCGCGAGAAGCGCCATCGGGATGGACAGCGCGAGACCGCCGATCAGCATCTTGCGCCGCCCGTAACGATCCGCCAGCGCGCCGAGGTACAGCACGGATGCGGCCAGCCCGAGCGTGAAGCCCACCGCCACGAGGTTGAGGGACACCTGCGACGCCTGCAGGTCGAGGCCGATCGTCGGCAGCGCGACGTTGGCCACCGAGAGGTTCATGTTCGCGACGGCCGCGCCGAGGATCAGCGTCGACAGGATCACCGTGCCGCGCGGCGGCGAGTCGGGCAGGGCGGCGCTCATCAGGACGGGACTGTAGCGTCGGCGTCGTCGCGGGCCTCGACTCGACCGTCCGCGACCGCCGCCCGCAAGGCCTCGTAATCCCGCTCGTTGCGGTCCGCGTACGCCTCCGCGAAGTCCGTGAGGGCATCCTCGAACTTCGTCGACGAGCCGAGGTACGCGTCGATCGCGACCCGGTCGCCCGACCGCGCGTGCGCCTTGGCGAGCGTGCGCGCGCAGGCGAGGCCGTACAGGCCCAGCAGCTTCGGGCTCATCTGCTCCACATCGGCCGAGCCCTTCCAGTCGCGCAGCTGGCGCCAGTAGTACTCGCGCCCCTGCGGGCCCGTCGCCCAGCCGAGGAAGGCGTCGCTCGCCGACTGCATCAGGCGCTGGCCGGCGACCACGCGCTCACCGTGATGGGCGTAGGCGGAGGCGCCGACGTACGGCTCGAACACGGACGGCCCGGCCTCCTTGACCTGCAGGAACAGCAGGTCGTTCTCATCGACGCCCTGCAGGAGGAGGATGAGGCAGCGCGTGCCGACGGAGCCGACGCCGACGACCTTGATCGCCGCGTCGACGTAGGTGTAGCGATCGAGCAGCACCCTGACGTCGTCGCGCACCGAGGCGAGGTACTCGAGGAACACGTAGCGCGCGAGCGCCTCCGGGTCCTCGTTGGTGAGGGCGGAGAGGTCGCCGAGCGGCACGATCAGCGGCGGGTCGGCGACGATCCGCCGCTGCCCGTCGACGACCTCCGTGAAGCGCGACACAGCCTGGAGGTGATCCTTGCCGCGTGCGCGATCCGCGGTGCGCTCGATGAACCGCCGCCACTCGGTGTCCGTGACGCCCTTGATCGCGGCGTCGACCTCGATCTGCGAATGCCACGTCTCGAGCGCCGTCATGGCGGCGAATTCCGCCATCGCCGTCCGATAGCGAGCCGCGGTGGCACGGGCGATCTCGCGCTGCTGCTTCGGCTTGAAACCGCGGTCGCGAGCGGCGACCACCATGCTCGTGACGAGGCGCTTGGCATCCCACTCGAACGGCCCGGGCAGCGTCTCGTCGAAGTCGTTGAGGTCGAAGACGAGCGCGCGCTCCGGCGAGCCGTACAGGCCGAAGTTGAGCAGGTGCGCGTCGCCGCACATCTGCACCTCGAGACCGGTGGTCGCCGACAGCGCGAGATCGTGCGCCATCAGCCCCGCCGACCCGCGATAGAACGTGAATGCGCTGCGCAGCATGCGGCCGTGGCGGATCGGCACGAGCCACGCCAGGCGATCGGCGTCGGCGGCGATCGTGAGTGCCACCGGGTCGCGGTCGGCCGGCGCCGGCGCGAGCTCGGCAAGCTGCTTGAGCGGCAGGACGTCCCGCACCGCCTTGCCCTTGGCGCGACGCTCGGCGCGCGACGGGTGCTCGGGCCAGGCAGGTGCGTCAGCGGACACGACGGCAGTCTAGGCGGCTTCCGCGGGCCCGGTTCGCGCACTACAGTCCGACGCATGGCCATCAATCCCACGCACGCGATCCGCTTCACCTACTGCGTCCCCTGAGGGGCCACCCCGCACGCCGCGAGTCTCGCGGCGAAGATCCTCGCCGGCTGGGGGCCGATCCTCAGCGAGCTGACGCTGATCCCCGGCCGCGGCGGCATCTACGACATCGAGATCGACGGCGCCATGGTCTACTCGAAGCACGCGGAGGGCCGCAAGGGCTATCCCGAGGATGACGAGGTGCTGCCGGTGATCCGCGCCGCGATCGGCGACGAGGTGCTCGAACCGCAGTAGGGCTATGGCGTGGATGCCTCGTGGCGTCGCGCGACGTCGCGCAGGTACGCGGGCTGACGCACGAGCGAGAGATCGATCTCGATGGCGACGGCATCGCTCACGAGCGCGCCGTCCCGGTCGAAGGTGATGCCGTAGTCGCTGCGCAGGATCGACGTCGTCAGCGACAGGCCGATCCGGTCGTGACCGTACGGATCCTTCGCCGTGCCGCCGCTGACCGCGTGCAACTCGACCGGACGCGTCTCACCGTGGAGCGCGAGCGTGCCATCGACGACGGCGTCATCGCCGTCGGGCCGAACGCCTGCGACGGTGAAGACGATCCGCGGATGCATCTCGGCGCCGAGGAAGTCGGGACCCTTGACGTGCCGGTCACGCGCCTCGTTGCCGGTGTCGAAGCTGTTCGCCGAGACCGTCGCGGTGCCACTCAGC
>CAWUMZ010000238.1:0-2607 GCA_963923625.1 uncultured bacterium
GTCTGCGCGTACGGCTGGTTCTCGCCCGACTTGAGGTACAGCGCCTCGGAGCGCTTCTTCAGCGCCGTCAGGATCGGCGTGGCGCCGGCACCGCCGCCGAGCACCGCCGACGCGAGCACGCCGGCGCGCACCGCGGGGTCGTCCAGCAGTCCCATCGCAGCGAGGTCGCGCGAGTCGAACGTCTGGACGCGGTCGAAGAGATCGACGCTGGTGATCCCGAGCGCGCGCATCAGCGCGGCGTCGCCGACCGGCTCGCCCTGCTCGTCGGTGATGACGACGCTCGAGCCGTGCGTGCGCTCGACGCGGAAGCGCCGGCCGTCGTCGGCGACGATGTCGACGCGTCCGGAGCGCTGGCCACCGCCCTTGGGCTCGCGGCGCGGCCCGTCGCCGCGCAGCGCCGGGAAGCCGAACAGCACGCCGCGGATCAGCTGCATGGTCGAGCTCTTGCCCGATTCGTTCGGCCCGTGGATGACGGTGAGCCCGGGCTCGGGCTCGACGATGCGGCCGCCGATGGCGCCGTACGCGATCGCCTCGATGCGCGCGATCCTCATGTGCCGCCGTCCTGCTCGAGGATCAGCCCGAGGGCCAGCTCGCGCGCCGCGGCGAGGCGGCCGGCGACGTCCTCCGCGGCGATGCCCGCCAGCGCGGTGTCGGTGAAGGAGCGCGCGAGGTCGTCCAGGAGCGCCTGCAGCTCGGCCGGGTCATCGGCGAGCGCGTCGAAGGCGCCGAGCACCTCCGCGGCGAAGGCGTTCGAGGTGCGCAGCTCGTCGAGATCGAGCACCGGTCCCGCCCGCGAGACGACGCGCTCCCAGACGAGGTCCTCGCCCTCCTGGTCGTCGAGCGCAGTGCGGAGACCGGCGAGGTACTCCTCGCCGATCAGCGTCTCGTGCAGCGGCCCGCGGCCCGTCAGCGTTGCGCGCAGGAGGACGAGCCTCCCGTCGGCGCGCGCGACGACGTCGGCGGCGGCCTGGCGCAACACGCGCTCGAGATCGGCCTCGTCCTCGAGCCCGTCGATCGGCACGTCGACGGCCTCGAAGCGCACGCGGTCGAGCTCGACGCGACGGTGACTCAGCACCTGATCGCCCTCGAACTCGACGACGACGGCGCCGTGCGGGCCGCGCTCGCCGGGCTTCGGCGAGCGGCCCTGCAGCGTGCCGGCGTAGATGATCGGCGGCTCGGCGTTCTCCTCGGAGTATCCGTGGATGTGCCCGAGCGCCCAGTAGTCCATGCGCGCCTGCACGAGCTCCTCGACCGAGCATGGCGCGTACGGGCTGTGCCCCTCGCGTTCGCCGACGGAGCAGTGGAGCACGCCGACGTGCAGGCCCGGCGCGTCACCGCGCTCGAACTTGAGTGCGAGGTTGTCGAGCACTTCGCGCCTGCCGAACGACACGCCGTGGACGGTGACGGGACCGCCCGGCAGCTCGATCGTCTCGCTGGTCGGCACGTCCTTGCGGAAGACCGTCACGCCTTCGAGACCGGCGAGCGGCGAGCGACCGCTGAGGGGGTCGTGGTTGCCGTGCACGACGAACACGCGGATGCCCGCGGCGTGGAGCCTCTCGATGCCGCGGCGGACGCGAGCGCGCCCGCGCGGCGTGCCGTCGGCGCGGTCGAACAGATCGCCCGCGAGCACGAGGAACTCGGCCGACTCCTCCAGGCAGCAGTCGATCAGCGCGTCCCACGCGTCGAGCGAGGCGTCGCGAAGCGTGTCGGCCAGCCCCTCGCGCAGCGTCCCGATGCCCGCGAACGGGCTATCGAGGTGGAGGTCGGCGGCGTGGATGAAGCGACGGGGCATGCGAAAGGCTCGGGCGAGAGGCGGACGACATGGTGTCGCGCGCCCCTCGCCGAACCTTACGCAGGAGTCCGGCTTGCGCCGGGTCGAGCAGCGGCTAGACCGAACCGCCCTCCGCGATCTTCTTCGCGGCCATGCCGGCGGTGATCATCATGATCCCGTCGAACAGGAGCTGGATGCCGACGAGCAGGCCGATCGCCCACGCGGCGGACGACGGCAGGTTCGCGATGACGAGCACGGCGATCAGCACGGCGAGGACGCCATTGACGATCGTCCAGCCCGCGTTCGGGACCTGTCCGCGCGCGCCGATGCCGGCGAAGATGCGGAACAGGCCGATCACGAGGAAGAAGATCGCGAGCACCCAGGTCAGCGTGATCGTGCCGCTGACCGGGTTGATGATCAGCCAGACGCCGGCGATCACGTAGAGGATCGCGACGATGAAGCTCCAGATGCGATGGCCGGTCGAGCCGCGCGAGATCGCCTCCGCCACGTAGGCGACGGCACCGATCAGCAGCAGGATGCCGACGAGCAGCGTGATCGTCACGGATGCGAGCGGCGGGACGATGATGGCGATACCGCCGAGGACGGCGCTGATGATGCCGGCCGTCAGCAGCAGCTTCCAGCTCTTGGCGAGCGCATCCTTCATCTCGGGGGGCATGCCGGGCATGGCGGACATAGGGGTTCCTCCTGGGTTGGTCCACCCTGCCCGTACGGCGGAACCCCGGGGAATCCTGCACTTCCGCGTCGGCTACGGTTCCCCCATGCGCCACGTCCCCGATCGCCTCGACCAGGATCGCGCCCTGCTGCTCGTCGTCGAC
>CAWUMZ010000239.1:0-2604 GCA_963923625.1 uncultured bacterium
TCTCGATGGCCTCGAGCTTCGGCTTCTCCTTGTTGGAGACGAACGAGATCGCGAAGCCGTCACGGCCGACGCGACCCGTGCGGCCGATGCGGTGCACGTAGACCTCGGGCTCGTCGGGCAGGTCGTAGTTGACGACGTGCGTGACGTGGCTCACGTCGAGGCCGCGCGACGCGACGTCGGTGGCGACGAGGATCGGGATGCGCTGGCCGCGGAACGCGATCATCACGGAGTCGCGAGCGCCCTGGCCCATGTCGCCGTGCAGCGCGCGGACCTTGTGGCCGCGGCGCTTGAGATCGTCGGCGAGCTTCTGCGTGCCGATCTTCGTGCGGGCGAAGATGATCGTGGTCGGCGGCTTCATCTCGGCGAGGAAGCGCTCCAGCAGCTCGAGCTTGTCGCGACCCTCGGCGTAGGCGATGCGCTGCTCGATCGTGTCGACCGTGATCTCCTTGGAGGCGATCTTCACGTACTCGGGGCTGTGCAGCTCCTCCTCCGCCAGCTTCTTGATCGGCTCGGGCATCGTGGCGCTGAACAGCGCGGTCTGCTTGCCCCACGGCGTGCGCTTCATGATGTCGCGCACGTCGTCGATGAAGCCCATCGAGAGCATCTCGTCGGCCTCGTCGAGGACGACCATGCGGCAGTCGGCGAGGATCATCTTGCCGCGGCGCAGGAGGTCGAGCACGCGACCCGGCGTGCCGACGACGATCTGGCCGCCGCGGTTGAGCGCGGTGATCTGCTCGACGATCGGCGCGCCGCCGTAGACGGGCACGACGCTGACGCCCTCGAGGTACTTGGAGAACGAGCGCGACGCGTCGGCCACCTGCAGCGCGAGCTCACGCGTCGGGCAGAGGACGAGCGCCTGCAGGTCCTTGGAGTCGGGGTCGATCCGGTCGAGGATCGGCAGCATGAACGCCGCCGTCTTGCCGGACCCGGTCTGGGCCTGGCCGACCATGTCCTTGTCGCGCAGGAGCGCGTCCATGGTGCCCTGCTGGATGGGCGTGGGCTCCTCGTAGCCGAGGTCGCTCAACGCGCGCAGGATCTCCGGCTGGAGATCGAAGTCTTCGAAACGCAAGATGTGTCCTTCCGAGTGTGACGCGCGGCACTCGGCAGCACGTCCCGCAATGGAGCCCTGGATGGGCGTCCGATGTGGCTAACGATACGTGACGCGGCGCCATTCCCCTCCCGGTCGGGGTTCTGCCGCACCGCGTCAGGGGAATTGCACGGGTCGCGTCGTGTCCGACGACCGTAGGTTGGAAGCATCTCCGAAGGAGGCGATCGTCATGCACGATGCAGACCACAACGATCCGCACCACCCGCGGATGAACCTCGCGCCGCAGCAGCGCGAGCAGGCCGACATCGCATCGCAGCAGGACGCGCGTGCGCATCCTCGTGGCCGCGTCTGGTGGACGCTGCCGCCGATCCTGCGCACGGGTCCGTGGCGCCGCATCCGCGCGCCGGACGAGCGTTAGGCGCGCGCTCTCCTACTGGAGGAGATCGAACAGCGCGTCGTAGACGCCGGGGCAGGCCGCGACGGCCTGCTCCACGCCGAGCGGGCCGGGCTGGCACGACCAGAAGCCGCCGGCCTCCGTGACGAGCAGCGAGCCCGCCGCCCAGTCCCACGCGTTGAGGCCGCTCTCCCAGTAGCCGTCGAGCCGACCGCACGCCACCCAGGCGATGTCGATCGCGGCCGCACCGCCGCGGCGGATATCCCGGATCTTCGGGATCACGTCGACGACGCGAGCAGCCTGCTTGGCGCGGCGCTCCGCGTCGTAGCCGAAGCCGGTGGCGACGAGCGCCTGGCCGAGGTCGTGCGTGCCGCGCACGTGCACCCGATCGCCGTTGAGCGTCGTGCCGCGCCCGCGCCCCGCCGCGAACATCTCGTCGCGGCTCGGGTCGTAGACGGCGCCGGCGAGCGTGCCGTGCTCGTCCTCGACGGCGACGGAGACCGCCCACTGCGGATACCCGAAGACGAAGTTGGTCGTGCCGTCGAGCGGATCGACGACCCAGCGCAGGCCCGACGTGCCCTCGCGCCCCGCGCCCTCCTCGCCGAGCAGGGCGTCCTGGGGTCGCGCGTCGGTGAGGATCTGCACGAGCAGCTCCTCCGCCTCGCGGTCGGCATCGGAGACCATGTCGGTCGCGGTCGACTTCGTATCGAGGCCGCGCAGCCCGCGCTCGTTGTGGTGCTGCAGCAGGCGCCCGGTCTCGCGCGCGGCGTGGACGGCGAGCTCACGCAGCTCGGACGGGTCGGCGGCGGCGTGCATGCCCTCAGGCTACCGGCGGGATCAGTCGCGGACGCGCGCGATGGCGAACTCGCGCTGCACGATCTTCGTGCCGTCGCGCAGCTCGACGGCGTTGCCGGGGAGCAGCAGCACGAGATCGCCCGCGTTGATGTCCGTCACCTCTGAGCCGACGCCGAGGACGACGACGCGCTCGAGGCGGTTCATCTGCACCGTCGCGGGGAGCAGCAGTCGCCCCGTGCCCTCGTCCTCGACGGACGGGCGCACGTGCAGCCAGTCATCGAGCGGATCGATGTTGACGGGCGGCAGCGACAGCGGCAGCGAGTCGGTCGACGTTTCCGGCTTCTCGTCCATGCCCATAGGTTCGCAG
>CAWUMZ010000240.1:0-2602 GCA_963923625.1 uncultured bacterium
CGGGATCAATCATCAGCTGGCGATTCTTCCCTATGGGTCCGGGCCCATAATGTCCGTGTGCCCGGCAGCCCCCGCATCCTCCACGCCCCACTCAACATCGCCGGCGGGCCCGAGGCGCTCAGCGCCGGTCTGAACGCGATCGGCTGCGAGAGCCGGCTGATGGTCTTCACGCGGCAGCCGTTCCGCGACGGCTCCGACATCAACCTGCACCTGCGGCAGGGCGGCGGCCCGATCAATCTCGCGTTGAACCTGCCGAAGCAGGCGTGGGCGTTCGGGCGCACGCTGCCCGACTTCGACATCTTCCAGTTCCACTTCGGCGTGACGATCGTCCCGAAGAAGATCAACCTGCCGGTGCTGGGACGCCTCGGCAAGGGACGCGTCTTCCACTTCTGGGGCTCCGACCTGCGCGACGCGCCCGTCTCCAAGTGGGACTACGCGCTGCGTCACGCCGATGCCGCGATCGTCGGCTCGTACGCGATCCTGCCGCGCGCCCCGCGCGCCGCCGGCTGGCCCGAGTACGACGTCGTGCCGCCGGGGATCAACCTCGAGACGTGGCTGCCGGCCGTGCCCGCCCCCGAGCGTACGATCCGCATCGTGCACGCGCCGTCGCGCCGCCGCTCGAAGGGCACCGACGCGGTGCTCGAGGCGATCGAGACGCTGAAGCGCGAGGGCGCGCCGATCGAGCTCGACCTCGTCGAGAACACGCCGAACGACCAGGCGCGCCTGCGGTACGCCGCCGCCGACCTGGTGATCGACCAGCTCAACGTCGGCTGGTACGGCCTCTTCTCGATCGAGTCGATGGCGCTCGGCAAGCCGTGCATCGTGCGGCTCGACGCCGAGGCCGCCGCGCGCACCGAGGAGGCGTTCGGCACGACGATCCCGCTCGTCAACGCCGACCGCGACACGCTCACCGACACGATCCGCGGACTCGTTCGCGAACCCGAGCGACTCACCGAGATCGGGCGGGCCTCGCGCACCTACGTCGAGCGCGTCCACGGCCACGTCGCGGTCGCCGAGCGCATGCTCGACGTGTACCGCCGTCGCGGCCTGGCGTAGCCGTCGACCCGCGGCCCGCGAAATGCGTCGGTTGACCTCGAACCACGCGTGCGATTTGGTAGCGTCATCTCATGCCCTACCTTCACTTCGACGTCACCGATGAGGTCGCTGCGCGCGTTCGTGCCCGCGCGGAGCTCGAGGGTATCTCGACAAGTCGCTTCCTCGCCCGGCTCGTGTCCGAGGCGACCGAGGAGCAATGGCCTCACGGCTACGTCGACGCGATCAGCGGGAGCTGTCCCGACTTTCACGCTCCCGAACGTCCCGTCGATCCGCCAGTCGAAACGTGGTCGCCTCGCTGAGCGAGGTGGCCGCCCAGAGCGGCTGACCCTCCCGACCCGATAGACTGGCCGAATGCTGAAGGGCAAGCGGATCTTCCTCACCGGCGGCGCCGGATTCATCGGCACCACCGTCGCGGGCATGCTGGCGGACGACAACGAGGTCGTCCTCTACGACAACCTGCATAACGACGCGCTGAGCCAGACGGATCTCGCGGCGCATCCGAACGTCACGTTCGTCCAGGGCGACATCCTCGACCTCGAGCACATGCGCGGGGCCGCCGAGGGCGCGACGCACATCATCCACATGGCGGCGATCGCCGGTGTGGCGACGGTGCTGAAGAGCCCCGTCCGCACGATGCGCGTCAACCTGATGGGCACCGCCAACGTGGCGGAGGTCGCGCACGGCCTCGGCGACCGTCTCGAGCGCCTGATCGACTTCTCGACGAGCGAGGTCTTCGGCCGCCACGCGTACAAGGTCGAGGAGACGCACGAGACGTCCGGCGGCCAGGTCGGCGAGGCACGCTGGTCGTACGCCGTGTCGAAGCTCGCCGGCGAGTACTTCCTGCACGCGTACTTCGAGGAGTACGGCCTGCCCGTCGCCGTCGTGCGCCCGTTCAACATCTACGGGCCGAACCAGATCGGCGTCGGCGCGATCCACCACTTCGTGCGCCATGCGATCGCGAACGAGGAGATCACCGTCCACAACGACGGGGCCCAGATCCGCGCGTGGTGCTACATGAACGACATCGCCACGGCCGTCCTCGAGATCCTCGAGAACGACGCCGCGATCGGCCAGTCGTTCAACATCGGCAACCCGCGCAGCGTCTGCACGACGTACGACCTCGCGCTGCGCATCAAGCGCCTGGCCGGCTCCGAGTCGCCGATCGTCTTCAAGCCGCTCGAGTACTCCGACGTCGAGATCCGCATCCCGGACATCACCCGCGCACGCGAGGTGCTCGACTGGGAGCCGAAGGTCGACCTCGACGAGGGCCTCGAGCGCACGATCGAGTGGTATCGCTCGGAAGCGGCCGCGACCGGCAAGTGACCGGCCCCGCGCTCGTCGTCCTCGGCGCCGGGCTCTCGCAGCGACCGCTCATCGAACGCGCCCGCGCCCGCGGCCTGACGACCTGCGTCGTCGACGGGCGCACCGACCGCCCGGCGGCGGATGCCGCGGATGTGTTCGTGCACCAGGACTTCTCCGACGTGCCCGCGACGATCGCCGCGCTCGAGGCGGCGGGCATCGAGGCGCTCGGCGTGTGCTCGATGGG
>CAWUMZ010000241.1:0-2595 GCA_963923625.1 uncultured bacterium
GGGAGAGGGAGCTGCCGACTCGTCAGGCGGACGGCATCAGGACGACGCCGTCCTCATCCGCGTAGGCGATGTCTCCGACGCGGCACGGGACGCCGCGGAACACGAGGTCCTCGCCCGCAGTGCCCTGGCCCACGCGGGCCGGACGCTGCGGGCAGGTGGTGATCGCCATCACGCCGAGCGGCAGCGCCGCCAGACCGGCCGAGTCGCGCACGCACCCGTCCACGATGATCCCGGCCCAGCCGTTGGCGACTGCCTCGCCGCCGACGACGTCCCCGACGAGCGCCGTGACGAGGCTCCCGCCGCCATCCACGATCAGCACGCGCCCCTCGCCGGGCGTGTTGACGAGCTCCTTCACACGCGAATTGTCCTCGCGGCAGCTGACGGTCATGACCGGGCCGGTGAAGCGCGTGACGCCGCCGAAGTGCCGCAGGCCGGGCACGGGGACGCGGATCACGTCGGGATTGTCGTCGCAGAGATCGCAGGTGTTCCAGGTGCTCATGCGGGGACTATGCCAGCCCGGGGGCGCAGGACGTCGATGCGCTCGTTCGCGCGTCGCACCATCGCGGCGAACCCGTGCTCATCTGGCTCGCGCGGAAAGGGGGTCATCGGAGGCGCGGTGCCGGTCGCACCCACCGCCTCGAGTCGCGACGCGAGCTCGGCGGCGTGCGCGATCGCCGCATCGGAGATGTCCGTCGCCCGCTCGCGGTCATCCCGATCACCCACGTCCTCCACGGTCACGAAGCCGGCGGCCCGCACGATGTCGTCGAGCACCTGCGCCGCGATCGCCGGATCGGCCGGATGCCGGCCGGGTTCGTGGGCCGCAGCGGCGATGGCCGAGCTCGCGGCGAAGTGCGCCTCCTGCATCGCAGTTCGCGCCTCGATGCGCGCCGAATCGTCCCCGCTTCCCTGCCGTGCCAGGCGGGCGTACGCCGTGAGCGCCTCGGCGGCACGCGCGACCTGGCGGAACAGCGTCTCCGACGAGCGCGTGCGCCAGACGTACGCGGCGACCAGCACGAGCAGCGCCGCGCCGAACGTCGCCACGGCGCGCGCCGGCACGTCCTCCCGGAGGCCATCGCCATCGAAGACGAAGATGGCGACGATGAACGCCGTGATCCCCGCGGTCATGATCGTGTAGTTCGGCACCACGAACATGAAGACGCAGGTCGCCGAGACGACGAGGACCGGCACGATCACCCACGGCGAGGTGCCGAGCAGTCCGACGACCACGACCACCGCGAACAGGCCGACGAGCGTCCCGAGCACGCGCGCGACCGTCTTCACCGCAGTGCCCGAGAAGTCCGGGCGGCTGATCCACGCGATCGTCATCGGCAGCCAGTAGCCGTGCGGGAAGCCGTGGACCTTCGAGAGCACCGTGGCGATCGCGACGACCGCGGCGAGCCGGATCGCGTGCCGGGCGAAGGGGTCGCCGAGCCGCAGATGCGGGCGCAGGCGCCAGTGCCGTGCCCTGCCGAGGCGAAGCGAGAGCGACACGTGTCCCCGCCGCCCGACCGGCCAATCGCCGCTGACCGCATCGGCCGCGGCACGGAGGTCGCGCTCGATCGTCTCCACGACCACGTGGTCCGCGGTCGGCACGCCGTCGATGCACGCCCGCGCCGCCGCGCCGAAGGCCGCCAGCGGCCGTGCCACCCGACGACGGCGGATGGGGAACTCGAGCGCCTGGGCGATGGCCAACGCGAGATCCGACCCGGTGCGGGCGAAGTCCGCGAGCAGCGAGCGCTGCGCGGGGTCGTCCGGTTCGCCGTCCGGCGTGAGAGCCACGTACGAGAGACGCGCGCAGTCGCCGGCGTCGATGAAGGTGAGGAGCCAATCGCGGGTCGCACCCTGCGCGCCGCTCTCGGTGATGCGCTCCTCCGACTCGAGCAGGCGGAGCGCGAGCGTCGGGTTCGCAGCCGCCTGCGGCCCGTCGCGCAGGGAGAACCCGAGAGTGCGGTAGATGATCGCGATCGTCTCGCGCATGCCGCCAACGCGCCGAGTGATCAGCGGCAGCGTGATCGCGATCGCCTGGCAGAGCCCGCCGACGAGGATCAGCACTGCCGTCTCGACCGCGGTTCGATCACTGGTGGGCGTGCCGCTGAACACGATGAACGCCACCATCACGAGGACGCCGCCCATCGCGGCGCGCGTGCCGGCGATGCCCGCGAATCCACAGACGGCGGCGACGAGCGCCGACAGCAGCACCTGCGCCGTTCCCGCTCCTGCGACGAGGGCGCCGACGAACGCGGACACGGCGAGCAGTACCGAGATCAGGGCGAGGATCCGGACACGGGGCGCGAAGGGCCCGCGTGGATCGCCGAGCCCGGTGAACAGCGCGCCGATCGCGAGCGGCACCGCCTCGTGCCTGTGGCCCGACGCGACCGCGACCGCCGCGAGCCCGCCGCAGACGAGCCCGCCACGCAGCGGCGAGAACCAGCGAACCGCCGCCCAGTCGACGGCGAGCGTGGAGCGGGTGATCTCCCGGGCGAGACGGCGCTCCGACATGGGCGGAGGGTACCGTGCCGTCGCGGGTCCGTCCGACCGCGGCGGAATCCTGTGGCCGTGGAGGTGCTCGACGTCGACGGGGTGCAGGTCGCCGTG
>CAWUMZ010000242.1:0-2588 GCA_963923625.1 uncultured bacterium
GCTCCGAGGCCGTGCGCTGGCTGATGTTCCTCACCAACACGGTGCAGGCCGCGTACATGCGCTTCTTCTACCCGGGGCGCCACACCGCCGATGCGAACGGCGCCGACGACGTGGTCGCCGCCGCGGTCGTCGAGCTGACGGCGCTGCGCGACGAGATCGCCAAGCAGCTCGGCAGCGGTCCGTTCCTGCTCGGCGAGACCTTCACGATCGCCGACATCTACCTCGCGATGCTGTCGTCCTGGGGCACCGAGCTCGAGGGCGACGCGAACTGGTGGACCGTGCCGTCGCTCGCCGCGCACTACAACGCGGTGCTGGCCCGCCCGGGCTGCCGCAAGGCGATCGAGGACGAGGGCGGCTCGCTCAGCGCGTCGTGACGAGCCGGTGAAGCGCGAGGGATTCGGCGCGTCGGCGCGTACCCTGTAAGCCGATGAGCGCGTATCTCGAGACGTCGCGGGGGTGGTACCTCCGCGTGCCGCCCGTGGTGCGCGAGGCGGCGATCGCGGCGCTGCTGTGCCTGCTCGGCGCGCTCGCAGTCACGTACTTCCTGCCGCCGCCGGACGACGCCTCCGCGCACCTCTACCGCGCGCTGCTCGTCCAGCGCGACGCGGTCCTCTGGGACAACTTCTGGTACGGCGGCGACTACCCGCTGATCTCGTACTCGGCGCTCGTCTACCTGCCGCAGCAGGTGATCGGGCCGGCGACGCTCGCGCTGGTCGCGGCCGTGGCGTCGGCGGCGCTGTTCGCCGTGCTCGTCGTGCAGCGCTGGGGCGAGCGCGCGTCGTGGGGCGCCCGCGCCTTCGGGCTGCTCGCGCTCGGGCCGCTCTTCACCGGCGGCTACGCCTACGCCGTCGGCGCTGCCGCGATGCTCGCGTGCCTCGTCGCGCTGCAGCGGCACCGCCACGTCGTCGGCGGCGTGCTCGGTGCCGTCACGCTCGGGCTGAGCCCGCTGGCCTTCGTCTTCCTTGCGCTGATCCTCGCCGCGGTCTGGCTGGAGCACCGCCGCTTCGATCCGCGCACGTTCGTCGTCGGCGCGTGGCTCGCGGTGCTCGTCATCGTGCAGGCGGCGATCGGCTTCCTGTTCCCGTCCGACGGCGTCTACCCGTTCCTCGTCGGGCACCTGCTCGCCGTGCTCGGCGTGTCGATCCTCGGCATCGCCCTCGCGCGACGACGCCCGGAGACGCATCTGGTCATGTGGCTGCTGATCGTCTGGGCCGTCGGCGCGCTGCTGCTCTACGCGATCCCGACGCCGGTCGGCGACAACCTCGCGCGGCTGCGCTACTTCGTCTTCCCGATGATGGTCGTGGTGGCCGGCGTCCAGCGCTGGCGTCCCCGGCTGCTCGTCGTCGTGGCGCTGATCGCCTCGTTCGCCTACGGCGCGCTGCCCGATCTGTACGACGCCGTCACGCGCACCGACTCGCGACCGACGCAGTCCGCGTTCTGGCAGCCGGCGGTGTCGTTCCTGCAGGCGCATGAGTCGCCCGACTATCGCGTCGAGGTGGTGCAGACGGCTGGGCGGTGGGAGGCCTTCTGGATCCCGAAGGCGGGCTACGCGCTCGTGCGCGGCTGGTACCGCCAGGTCGACCTGGCTGACAACCCGGTTCTGTACCAGAAGACGATCACGCCGCTCGAGTACCGCGAGTGGCTGCGCTCGCGCGCCGTGCGCTACGTGCTGCTGCCGCATACGAAGCTCGACTCGGAGGGCGCGAAGGCCGAGGCCGCGCTGCTGCGGTCGGGCACGTCCGGCCTGCGGATCGCGGCCGAGCGCGGCGCGTGGACGATCTACGAGCTGCCCGACCCGACGCCGCTGATGACAGGACCCGGCACCGCGAAGATCCTCGACCAGGGGCACGACGCGCTGCGCGGCACGGTCACGCAGCCCGGTCTCTACACCCTGCGCGTGCGCTGGATGCCGTACTGGGCGACATCGGGCGTGATCGACTGCATCCAGCCGGGGCCCGAGGGGCAGACGGTGCTGCGCGCCCGCTCCCCCGGCGGCTTCGCGCTCAAGGCCACGCAGAGCGCGGATCTGCTCGTCGAGCGCATCTTCGACGCGCCGGCGACCGATGCCACCTGCGCGCCGTAGGCGCGAGGCGGCGCTACGAGGCGAACCCGAGCTGCTTTAGGAGGACCGGGTAGACCAGGCCCGGATTCGCCGCCGCCTTCTGCACGTCGATCACGTCGTGCGGCAGCGCGTCGGCTGCGGGGAACTCGAATGTCTGGACGTCGGCGCCATGCGCGGCCCAATCGGCGGCCAGCTGGTCGGCGGCCGAGTTGACCACCACGTCGTCGGCGGCGTTCGTATCGACCGTGATCGCGCGGACGGCCGGCGCGGTCGCCGCGGCCTGCTCCCGGACCGAGCGGCCCAGCAGCAGCATCGAGGCCAGCGACCGGGTCGAGGTCCCCGAATAGGCGTGATCGACGGTGTCGGGATCGCTGCCCGCGATCGAGATGTCCGGGATGCGACCGAAGGCGTTGGCGAACAGCGGGTTGGCGAAGCCGGGGATGGCAGCGAGCTGGAGCGCCGGCGCGACGGCGACGACGCGCTCGACGTCGGGGCGGTTCTGCGCGACCCACGCGGCGAGGACGCC
>CAWUMZ010000243.1:0-2583 GCA_963923625.1 uncultured bacterium
ATCATCCTCACGGTCTTCGACGTGCTGGTCTTCGGCCAGGGCGGCAGCACCACCGGCATCGCGTACGACTCGATCAACATCGCAAAGCTGACCGACCCGGGCGTCGGGCTGGCCGCCGGTGTCGGCGTGTTCCTCGCGTTCTGGTCCTGGGTCGGCTTCGAGGCCGTCCCGAACTACGCGGAGGAGTCGAAGGACCCGAAGCGCAACGTCGTGCGCGCCACGATGATCGCGGTGATCGGCCTCGGCATCGGCTACGTGATCACGTCGGTGGCCTTCGAGTCGGCCTTCCCGAAGGATCAGGTCGTCAAGGCCGCCCAGGATCCGGCCGGTCCGTTCTTCGTCGCCATGGAGGCCTTCGGCACGCACTGGCTCGCCACGATCATGCAGGTGCTGATCCTGACCGGCGCCTTCGCCTGCGCGATGGCGTTCCACAACGTGACGATGCGGTACTTCTACGCGATGGGCCGCGAGGGCATCCTGCCCAAGTCGCTCGGCAACACGCACAACCGGTTCAAGGTGCCGCACGTGGCCAACGTCACGGCGATGGTCGTGGCGCTCGTGATTATGCTGATCTGGGGCGTGTTCTCCGGCTTCGGCTTCGACAAGGCCTTCGACACCGCCTACGTCCGCATCTACACGATGATGGCCGTGCAGGGCGTGGTCTGGATCCTCGCGATCCAGGCGCTGTGCGCCGTTGCGATCATCGTCTGGTTCCGCAAGGACGGCCGCAAGGGCAACGTCATCACGACGATCATCTGCCCGATCATCGCGATCGTCGGCCAGATCTTCGCGATCGTCCTGCTCTTCAAGAACATCGACGTCCTCGCCGGCACGATCTCGTACGTGCAGGCGATCGCGCCGATCGCGGTGATCCTCGTGATCGCCGCTCTCGCCTACGCCCTCATCCTGAGGAGCAAGAACCGCGAGAAGTTCGACACGATCGGCCGCGTCATCGACGACACGGGCGACCTGTAGGCCAACCCGCGGGGTCCGCGTCCTCGGGCGCGGGCCCCGTTCCTACTGGGTCTTCGCGACCGCCGCCGCCTGGCGCGCCGTCCACACCGACGTCTCCGCGTACCACGTGCCGAGGTAGTCGCCGGCGAGGTGCACGCGGCCGAGCGGCCGCATCAGCGCGCGCTGGATGCGGCTGCGGCCCGCGAACGGGTACGGAATTCCCGGGTCGACGCGGTGGAGCAGGCGCTCGACGACGTGACCCTTCAGCTCGGGGAACACGCCCTCGAGCTCGGCCTGATACGTGTCCAGGATCGTCTCGTCCGACTCGCCCATGATCCGCCGGGCGAGGTTCGCCGATGAGTACGACATGAAGCTCGAGCCCTTCTCGCGCTGCGGCATCAGCACGTTGCCCATGTTGAACAGCATCGAGGTCGCACGGCCCGGCGTGGCGATCGCGTAGATGCCATCCCACCGCTGCGGTCCCTCCTCGTCGGTGAGGAAGGCGGCGGAGATCATCGGGCCGTACGTGATCGCGCGCAGCGCGGCATCCGTCTCGGCCGGCAGGCCCTCGACGATCTCCGCGGTGATGTGCGACGGCGTCGTCACGATCGCTGCCCGCGCACGCAGCGTGCGACGCGTGCCGTTGTCATCGCACTCGACCGTCACGCCATCGGCATCCTGCGTGACGCGGTTCACGACCACGCCGAACCGGATGCGATCGCCATGCGGCGCGGCGAGGCCGTCGATCAGCGTCTGCGGCCCGCCGACGATGTTGCGGCCGAGGCCGTCCTCCTTGTTCCACGCGAGGTGGAAGTAGCCGACGCCGTACCCGGCCGCGATCTGCTCGGGCTCGCCCGTGCCGCGCGTGAGGGTGCAGCGGAAGAACGCGTCGACCTCGGGCTGCAGCACGCCGAGCTGCTCCGTGAACGAGCGGTCGTCCATGAACTCGAGCATGCGCTGCTGGAGCGCGGCAGGGTCCTCGCCGGGGCGCGGCTTGGCCATCTCGCCGTACTGCGCGACCAGCTTGCGCAGCTTCAGCCCGGTGCGCACGAATGCCGCGCGGCCGGCCATGGAGATCGGCAGCTTGAAGGGATACAGCTCGAGCGGTCCGTCCGCGACCAGCTTGCCCTTGTACGAGACGCCGGTGAGAACGCCCGGGATGTCGCGCGGATCGGCACCGACCTCGCGCATGAGGATGCCCGCGGCGGAGTCGTCGCCGGCGTAGACGTGCGCACCGAGGTTGAGCCAGAGCTCGCCGCGCGCCTCCGAGCGGATGCGCCCGCCAACGCGATTCGCGCGCTCGAGGACGACGACATCCCGGTCGCGCAGATCCCACGCGGCGCTCAGTCCGGCGATGCCGGCGCCGATGACGATGACGTCGTGCTGTTCCGGCTCCATGAGTGGAGCGTAGCGCCGGGCTAGGCCCGTAGCGCGTGCGCGATCGCGGTCACGCCCGCGGGCGTCACGCCGCAGCAGCCGCCGATCAGCGTGGCACCGGCCGCGGCCCAGCTGCGGACCGCATCGTCGGGGAAGCCGCCGGCGCCGCCGACGGCCCACTCGCGCGCCATGCCGTCCCAGACGCGGCCGTCGTTCGGATAGACGATCACCGCGAGCTCGGGTGCTGCGGCG
>CAWUMZ010000244.1:0-2551 GCA_963923625.1 uncultured bacterium
GTCGCCGCCCATGCCGTGGTCGCCGTCCATGTCGCCGCCCATGTGGTGGTCGCCGTCCAGGTCGGGGCCGCGGTGGCCGTCCATGCCGGGACCCATGCCGGGGCCGCCGATGCCGATTGGCACGCCTGCCGCCTGCAGCGACGCGATCTGATCGGCCTGCGCCTGCGTGAGTACGCCGCCCTTGACGAGCTGCCCGAGCATGCCCGCGTCCATCGCGGCGTGGATCGCCGTCTCCGCGTCGGCCGTCTTGCCGGCGGCGATCAGGTCGGTGATCGTCTTGGCCTGCTCCGCGGTGAGGGCGCCGCGCTGCTGGAGCTCCTGCACCTGCTGCGTCTGATGCGCGGCCGACTCGACGTGCTGCGGCTGGTCGCCCGTCGCGCCCGGCGGGGGCACGCGGAGGCCGACGGGAGCGCCGGCCTTGACGAGCGCGGTGACCTGATCGGCCTGATCCTGCGTGATCGTGCCCTTCTCGACGAGCGCGGCGAGCTGCGTCGTCATCAGGTCGGCGCGGAACTCCGTCATCGCGCCGCGGAGATCGCCGCTCGTGATCCTGGCCTTGATGGCCGCGACCTGGTCGGCCGTCAGCGCACCGGACTGCTGCAGTTCGTCGAGGCGCTGGCCGAGCTTGTCGCCCTGCATCGACTTGAGCGCATCGTCGACCTTGGACTGCGGCACGCCGAGCTTGGCGGCGAGGTCCTTCTCGAACTGCTGGTGGTCGGCGTCGTCCTTGTCGTGGCCCGTGATCGTCTGGGCGAGGACGGGTGCGGCGATGGCGCCGAGTCCGATGACGGCTGCGGCACCGCCGACGATCGCGATCTTCCTATTGCGGCTCGAGCGCGAGGCGCCGGGCGCAGGCTGCTCGCCTGCGGCGGCGGGGCCGGTGGGCTCCCAGGGTTCGAGCTCGTTGGGGGTGGGGTTGTCGGTCATGGAGATGCTCCGTGGATATGCGTGACGTGCAGGGGAATCCTGACGCACGACGCTGAACGGAACCTGAGAGATCGCCGCCGCCGGCAGGATTCGTCACACTGCACCCATGCGGCGCGTGGCGATCACCGGTCTCGGCATCGTCTCCGGCTTCGGCAACGAGGTCGGGGCATTCTGGGACGCGCTTCTCGCCGGGCGCAGCGCGGCCTCCGTCGCGGAGCTGCCGGGCCTGCCGCCGCTGCCCGCGGTGCGCGCGCCGGACTTCGACGCCGACGCCGTGATCGGCCGGCGGGAGGCCAAGCGCATGGATCGCGTCGGCATCTTCGCGGCCGTCGCGGCGGCGAACGCCCTGGCCGACGCGGGCGATCTCGGCCTGGACGGCTGGCGGATCGGCGCGTCGATCGGCTGCGCGCATGGCGGCGTCGCGACGCTGATGGAGGCCCACGCCGCCCTGCTCGAGCGCGGTGCCGACCGCGTGAGCCCGTTCACCATCCCGCTGGCGCTGACGAACTCGCCGCTCGCTGCCGTCACGCGCCTGAACGGCCTGCACGGTCCGACCTCCGCACCGGCCACTGCGTGCGCGGCCGGATCCGATGCGATCGGCTGGGCCTTCGAGCGCATCCGGCTCGGACGAGCCGACGCGATGCTCGCCGGCGGCGCGGAGGCGGCGCTGATCGCGCCCATCCTCGCCGGGTATCTGAAGCTCGGCGCGGTGGCATCGCTCGACCGCGGCGCAGAAGGCGCATCGCGGCCGTTCGACGCGGCGCGCGACGGCTTCGTGATGGCGGAGGGAGCCGCGGTGCTCGTCCTCGAGGAGCTGGAGCACGCCCGTGCACGCGGCGCGCGCATCTACGCGGAGGTCGTCGGCTACGGCCAGTCCTGCGACGCGGGACACCTCACCAGCCCCGACGAGACGGGCACCGGCCCCGCGCGTGCGATCACCGAGGCGCTCGCGGACGCGGGCGTCGAGGCCGCGCAGATCGGGTACGTCAACGCCCACGCCACATCGACGCCAGTGGGCGATCGCGCCGAGGCGCTGGCCCTCGAACTGGCGGGGCTGGGCGGCGTGCCGGTGTCGTCGACGAAGGGCCAGCACGGGCACACGCTCTCGGCCGCCGGGGCGATCGAGGCCGTCGCCACGCTCGTGTGCTTCGCGCGAGGCGAGCTACCGCCGTGCGCGAACCTCGTCGAGCCCGACGTGGAGCTCGAGCTCGTGCGCACTGCTCGCCCGACCGACGCGGAGTACGCCATGTCGACGGGCTTCGGGTTCGGCGGTCACGACGCCGCGCTGGTCTTCAAGCGCGTCTGACGCCGTCGTCAGAGCTTCGTGACCTTGCAGGCGGTGCCGTATGCGCAGATCTCCGTGCCCATGTTCATCATCTCGGACGTGTCGAAGCGCATCGCGATGATCGCGTTTGCGCCCTTCGATTCGGCCTCCTCGACGAGGCGTTGGATACCTTCCTGACGGCCCTCGTGCAGCATCTCCGTGAGGCTGCCGAGCTCGCCGCCGACGAGCGACTTGAAGCTCGCCCCGAATTGGCCCTTCATGCCGCGCGAGCGCACGGTCAGTCCGAAGACCTCGCCGATGACCTCGTCGATGCGATAGCCGGGCAGGTCGTTCATGGTC
>CAWUMZ010000245.1:0-2549 GCA_963923625.1 uncultured bacterium
CGTGACGCATAGGGGTCTGGCCCCTTTGCGTCACAGCACCTTGGAGAGGAATGCCTTCGTGCGCTCGTGCTGCGGGGCGTCGATGACCTGCTTCGGATCGCCCGCCTCGACGATCACGCCCTCGTCCATGAAGACGAGCGTGTCGCCGACCTCGCGGGCGAAGCCGATCTCGTGCGTGACGACGATCATCGTCATGCCGTCACGTGCGAGCCCGCGCATCACCTCGAGCACCTCACCGACGAGCTCGGGGTCGAGCGCGGAGGTCGGCTCGTCGAACAGCATCAGCTTCGGCTCCATCGCCAGGGCGCGCGCGATCGCGACGCGCTGCTGCTGGCCGCCCGACAGCTGCGTCGGATAGGCATCGCCGCGGTCGCCGAGGCCGACGCGCTCGAGCAGCGCCTGCGCGCGCTCGCGGACGACCTTCTTCGGCTCGCCCTTCACGACGGTCGGGCCGACCATGATGTTGCCGAGCGCGGTCATGTGCGGGAAGAGGTTGAAGCGCTGGAAGACCATGCCGATCTCGGCGCGCTTCTTCGCGACCTCGTTCTCCTTCAACTCGTGCAGCGCGTCGCCCTTGCGGCGGTAGCCGACCAGCTCGCCGTCGACGGACAGCTCGCCCGCGTTGATCTTCTCGAGGTGGTTGATGCAGCGCAGGAATGTCGACTTGCCCGAGCCGGATGGGCCGAGAATGCACGCGACCTCGCCGGGCTGGACCTCGAAGTCGATGCCACGCAGCACCTCGACGCGGCCGAACGACTTGCGCAGCCCCCGGGCGCGCACCATCGGGACGCCCTCGGTCACGGGTGCTGCCCTCCGAACTTCATCTTCAGCTTCTGGAACGGCGTCAGCGGCAGGTTGCGCAGCGCCCCCTTGGCGAAGTGCCGTTCGATGTAGTACTGCCCGACGTACATCACGCTCGTCAGGATCAGGTACCAGAGGCTCGCGACGATCAGCAGCGGGATCGTCTCGTACGTGCGCGAGTAGATGATCTGCGCCGAGTAGAGCAGCTCGGCGTAGCCGATCACCGAGATGATCGACGTGTTCTTGAGCATCGAGATCGTCTCGTTGCCGGTCGGCGGCACGATCACGCGCATCGCCTGCGGCAGCACGATCCGGCGCAGCGTCTGGCCGCGCGTCATGCCGATCGACTGCGCCGCCTCGGTCTGCCCCTCATCGACCGCGATGATGCCGCCGCGCACGATCTCCGCCATGTACGCGCCCTCGTTCAGCGCCAGGCCGAGCACGGCGGCGGTGAACTGCGTGATGAGCACGTTCGCGCTGCCCTCCCAGACGGGCGGCAGGAACGGCAGGCCGATGTGGATGACCGGGTACAGCGCGGCGAGGTTGAACCAGAAGATCACCTGCACGAGCAGCGGCGTGCCGCGGAAGAACCAGATGTAGATCTCGGACGCGCCCCGCACGATCGGGTTCGCGGAGAGCTTCATGACGGCGAGGATGATGCCGAGGATCACACCGAGCACCATCGAGAGGATGGTCAGCTCGATCGTGATGACCAGACCGCGCAGGATCGGGTCGGCGAACATGTACTCCCAGACCGTCGACCACCCGAAGTTCGGGTTGGTGACGACACTCGAGGCGAACCACACGCTGATCGCGAGGACGATCACCGCGGACACCCATCGCCACGGATGACGCGCCGGGATCGCCTTGATCGGCGGCATCACCTCGCGCTCGTTCTGCTCCTCAACGGCCAAACGGATCTCTCCCTCTCCGCGGGGAGTCTACCCGCACCGCGGAGGACGCGCAGGGGGCGGCTCGGGCACGTGGCCCGAGCCGCCCTGCGTCCTAGAAGACCGCCTTGTTGATGCCCGGATCGGTGATGGCGCCGCTCTCGACGCCCCACTTCGCCAGGATCGCCTGATAGGTGCCGTCGGCCATCAGCTTCTTGATGGCCTCGAGGATCGGCTCGGCCAGGCCGCCGTCCTTCGGCACGGCGATGCCGTACGGCGCGTCGTCGAACGACGTGCCCGCGACCGCCAGCTTGCCGTCCGACTGCTGCGCGATCCACTCGAGGGTCGGCGTGTCGGCCATCGCGAAGTCGGCCTGCTTCGAGGCGACGGCGAGGTTAACGGCGTTCTGGTCGGGGAACGCCAGCGCCGTGACGTCCTGCTTGCCGGCGGCGACGCACTTCTTGCCCTGTGCGATCGCGGCCTCGGCGGACGTCGAGCCCTTCTCGTACGCGACCTTGAGACCGCAGACGTCCTCAATCGAGTTGATCGTCGGGCCACCCTCGGCGGCCGTCATGAAGCTCGTGCCGGCCGTGAAGTACGTGATGAAGTCGAGGACCTTCTCGCGGTCCTTCGTGTCGGTGAAGGCCGACATGCCGACGTCGTACTTCTTCGACTGGATGCCGGGGATGATCGTGTCGAAGCCGGCGTTGACGAAGTTCCACTTGACGCCCATGACCTCGCCGATGGCGGTGCCGAGGTCGATGTCCATGCCCTCGATCGTCTGGCCGTCCTCGGCGAAGAGCTCGGCCGGCGGGTACGTGGCGTCGGTGGCGACGGTCAGCGAGCCCTTCGAGGCGA
>CAWUMZ010000246.1:0-2531 GCA_963923625.1 uncultured bacterium
CACGAACCCCGCGACCAGCTGCGTGATGCCGACGATGTCGGACGGCGTCTGGAGCGTGTCGAGCACCCTCACCGACGTCGCGGGCAACGTGTCCGCCGCGTCGGCCGCCACGAACGTCACCATCGACACGTCGGCGCCATCGGCATTCGACCCGGACCTCGCGGCGGCCTCCGACACCGGCGCGTCTTCGACGGACGACGTGACGAGCGACAACACGCCGGCTATCACCACGCTGCCGACGCCCGAGATGAACGTCACCTACGTGGTCACCGCGACGAAGTCGCCGAGCACCGCCACGTGCTCGTTCACGCGCAGCCTCCTCACGACGTCGTGTGATCTGACGACCCTCGCCGACGGCGTCTGGACCATCACCATCGTCGCGACCGATGTGGCCGGCAACTCGACCACGTCGACGAACCCGCTGCCGATCACGATCGACACGACGGCGCCGAGCGCGCCGCTCGCGCCCGACATGCTCGCCTCGTCCGACACGGGATCGTCGAGCACCGACAACATCACGAGCGACAGCACGCCGACGATCACGGTTCCGTCGCTGGTCATCGGCGAGCTCTACACGATCACCGCGACCAAGGCACCGAGCACCGTCACGTGCTCCTTCACCGCGACCGCGATGGTCACGTCCTGCGACCTCGGCACGCTCGCAGACGGGGTCTGGTCGGTGACGGTGACCGACACCGATCCCGCTGGGAACCGATCGGCCTCGTCGTCCCCGCTGAGCATCACGGTCGACACCACCGCGCCGAGCACCCCGACCGCGGTCGACCTCCTCACCGCGTCCGACACCGGTACGTCGAGCACCGACAACCGCACCCGCACCACGACGCCGCAGATGGGCGCGGCGGGCCTGACGGGCACGGACACGATGACGATCACCATGACGATCGCCGGGTCCTCGTACTCGTGCTCCTACACGCTGCCGGCGTCGAGCTGCACCATGCCGACGCTGCCCGACGGCACCTACTCGGCGACCGCGATCATCACCGACGCCGCGGGGAACGTGTCGGCCACGAGCACCGCGCTCACCGTCGTGATCACCACGCCGCCCGCCGCGCCTACCGCCAATGACGACACCGCCTTCGGCGAGCAGGGCTCTAGCGTGACCGCCACGCCGGCGGCGAATGACACCGCCGCGTCCCTGTCGTACCCGATTTCGGTCTCGACGCTGCGGCTGTGCCCGGTCGCCGCCGTCGCACCGCTGACAAACACCAACTGCAACGTGACGAGCGTCACGGTCAGCGGCGAGGGCACGTACACGCTCAGCGGCGGCACGGTGACGTTCGCGCCGGTGGCCGGCTTCACCGACGCGAACGGGCCGAAGACGTCGACGATCCGCTACGTCATCGCCGATTCGTACGTCGACGACGTGTCGTCCGCGCCGATCCCCACGCGCTATGCCGCGGCAACGCTCACGGTCACCCTCCTGCCGCCGCCGGCTCCCGTCGCCGTCCCCGATACGGCCACGAGCACGGGCTTCCGCACCGCCGTCGCCATCACCCCGCTCGCCAACGACTCGGCGGGCACCATCCCCGCATCCGGCTACACGACGACCGGCGGCACGTCGCTCGACGCGTCGACGCTGAAGCTCTGCGCGCTCAACGAGACGCCCCCGACGTGCACCGCGACCTCGGTGGCGATCACCGGACAGGGCACCTACAGCCTGAGCGGCTCCACCGTCACCTTCACACCGCTCGCGTCGTTCCACGGTGCAGCGCAGGGCGTCAACTACGCGGTCTGCAACCAGCTGACGGGGACGTGGGCCCCCACCACGCCATCCGTCCGCTGCACGACCAGCACCATCACCGCCACGATCCCCGCGGCGACCGCGCCGAGCGCCACGGCGGACACCCCCACGATCGGCTTCAACACGGCCACGCCGATCACGGTGCTCGGCAACGACGCGAAGGACGCGTCGGTCGCATGGAGCAGCGTCGCCCTGTGCCTGCCGACCGACACCCCGCCGCTCTGCGCGCAGACGACCCTGACGGTCGCCGGGAAGGGCACGTACGTCGTCAACAACGACAACACGATCACCTTCACGCCCGTGACGAACTACGTCGGCGCGGTGACCGCCGTGCGGTACATCGCGCTCGATGAGATGGGCCAGAGCACCTGGTCCACGATCACCGCGAGCGTCAGCGCATCCGCCGTGCCGTACGACCTCGACCTCGTCGCGGCGTCCGACACCGGCACGTCGAGCACCGATAACCTCACGGGCGACAGCACGCCGACGTTCACCGTGTCGGGCGGTGTCCCCGGCGACGTGATGCGGCTGATCGCCACGAAGGGCGGCCTGACGGTCTACTGCGAGTACACCCTGCCCGGGACCGGCTGCACCATGCCGGTGATGGAGGACGGCGTGTGGAGCGTCGTCGCGCGACTGAACGGCGACCCGGCGAAGCAGTCGAGCCCGCTGGCCGTGACCATCGACGCGACGGCGCCGACAGCGCCTGCGGCCCCGGATCTGAACGCCGCCTCCGACACCGGCCCGTCGAGCACCGACAACGCGACGA
>CAWUMZ010000247.1:0-2524 GCA_963923625.1 uncultured bacterium
CCACCGTCGGCGCGTCGGGATATGCAGCGAGCCCGCGCCGCACGCTGCCGGTCAGATCCTCGCCGCCGTCATCGACGACGACGGTGCCGAGCTCGCGTGCCGCGACGTACGCCATCGGATCCGACGAGACGATCGCCACCTCGAGACCCGCGCCCTGGCACGCGTCGACGACGCGCGTGAGCAGCCGCAGCGCGAGGGCATGGCGCTGCTCGGCATCGAGCACCTCGCCGAGGCGCGACTTGGCATCGTCGAGTGACTTCAGCGGGACCAGGGCTATCATCCAGCGGCAGTCTACGTCCGCCGCGCGCGCGGTGGACGCGAAGGGGATGACGTGATCCGACTCGGCTACAAGGCATCCAGCGAGCAGTTCGCTCCGCGCGAGCTCCTCGAGTACTCGGTGCAGGCGGACGAGCTCGGCCTCGACACCGTCGCGATCTCCGATCACTTCCAGCCGTTTCGCCACACCGGCGGCCACTCGCCATTCTCGTTCGCGTGGATGGGCGCGCTCGCCGAGCGCACCGAGCGCGTGCACATTGGGACGAGCGTCATCACCCCCACCTTCCGCCATCACCCATCGACGATCGCGCAGGGCTTCGCGACGCTGGCGTGCCTCGCGCCCGGCCGCATCTTCCTCGGCGTCGGCTCGGGCGAGTCGATGAACGAGGTCGCGCCGACCGGCGTCGAGTGGCCCGAGGGCCCGGAGCGCCTCAAGCGCCTGAAGGAATCGCTGGAGCTGATCCGCCAGCTCTGGGCCGAGGAGCGCGTCACGTTCGAGGGCGACTTCTACGCCACGAAGAGCGCGACGATCTACGACATGCCGGACGCGCCGCCGCCGATCTACGTCGCGGCCGCCGCGCCGCTCGCCTCTCGCTACGCGGGCGCGACCGCCGACGGTTTCATCACCACGTCCGGCAAGCCGCGCGAGCTCTACACGGAGAAGATCCTGCCGGCGCTCGCCGAGGGTGCCGAGAAGGCGAATCGCTCGCTCGACGACATCGACCTGCTGATGGAGATCAAGCTCTCGTACCACCCCGACCTCGAGCAGGCCAAAGCCGACTGCCAGTTCTGGGCGCCGCTCGCGCTGCCCGCCGAGCTGAAGAAGGACGTGCACGACCCGGCCGAGCTCGAGCGGCTGTCGGACCATCCCTCGGTCGACGCCACGAGCCGCTTCATCTGCACCAATGATCCGGACGAGGCCGTTGAGCGCATCGCGCCGTACGTCGACATGGGCTTCCGGCACCTCGTCTTCCATGCACCCGGCCCGGACCAGGGTGGCTTCCTCGACCGCTTCGCGGCCGACCTCGCCCCGCGCCTGCGCGATCGCTGGGGCTGATCCGCCCTACCCCATCCGCATGCGCCCGATCATGAGCTGGGTGGTGGTCTGCCCGGTGGGAGTGAAGGCATCGATGACGAGGCGGACCGGCGTCCCCGCGGGATCGGTGATGTTCGTCAACTGCAGGATCACGTCGATCGGCACGGCGCCTGCACCGGCGGTTGCGGTGCCGTCCGCGATCTGCCGGTAGAGGTCCGGGATCATGGACGCCCCCGGGAGGGCGGCCCCCGCCGACGGATCTCCCGCGGCCTGGCGCATGTTGGCGTTCGGGGCGTAGACCAGGCAGCGAACGCGACGGATCGGCGAGGAGGCCGACGGCTGCAGGTGCACGCGCATATGCAGCCGCCCGTCTGCGCCGCGGGTGACCACGAACGGCGATTCCATGACCATCGGCGCGCGCGGTGCGACCGTGATCACGACGCGGTGCGTGGCGGCGCCGCTGAGGCTGGCAGCCCGGAGGCCGAAGACGTACCGGCCGGCGGTCGTCGGGCGACCGACGACCACGGCCGTTCCGGGCATCTCGCCGGCGCGCAGCACGAGCCCGGGCGGGAGCGCGCCGCTGGCCAGGCTGATCGCGGGCGCGGGAAGCCCGGCGGAGCGGAACACGTAGCGGTAGCGCATGTCCAGCGCCGCGGTCGGCGGCGCGGCCATGCGGGTGAACATCGGCGCATTGCCGACGGTGATCCGCATCGTGCCGCTGGTCGCGGTGCCATGCGCGTTGGTCGCGGTGATCGTGAAGACCGAGGTCCCCGGCTTCGTCGGCGTGCCCGCGAGCATGCCGGTCACCGGATCGAGCGTGAGCCCGGCGGGCAGCGAGCCCGACCCGACCGAGTAGGTCGGCGCGGGGTTGCCCATCGCGTGGAAGCGGTAGGCGTACGGCGCGTCCGCACGCACCGTCGTTCCGCCCATCGTCGCGGTCGGCGCGGGCGTGGTGGCAACCAGCAGCGGCGCATCGGAGATCGTGAACGTCGCGGTCACGACGCCATCGCTGGTGCCGTACCCGCTCGTGTAGGTGACGCCGGTGAGGGAGCTGGCCGCGTACGACGAACCGCCGCCGCCACCGCCGGCGCCGACCCCGCTCGGGCTGAGCGTTCCACCGCCGCCGCCGTACCACCCGCCGCCGCCACCGCCGCCGCCGCCGTACGAGCCATCACCGGCGCCATTGCCGCCGATGCCCGGCATGCCGGCGCC
>CAWUMZ010000248.1:0-2519 GCA_963923625.1 uncultured bacterium
AGCAGGAGTTCGGCTTCACGCCGGTCGCGTTCGCCGACTACCTGGCGTCGCACGGCCTCGAGCTCTAGCTCCACCGCCACCTTCGCGAGGACTCCCGTCTTTGTGGTGCGGGCATGCAGCGGGTATGGTTGCTCGAGTCGTTCGTCGAGGAGATCCCATGCGTCGTCCCCCCGCAGCTTCGCTGTTCGTCGCCGTCGTCGCCATGCTGCTGATCGGCGCAATCGCCGGTCCCGCCAGTGCCGCAACCGCCAAGCCGAAGACGCTCAAGCTCGTGCGCACCTGGTCGTACGTCGGACCGCGCGGTCCGCTGGCGGGCGCGACCGTGCGGCTGACGGATCGGACCGGCAGGCGCATCGCGACCTGCAAGAGCGGCAGTCAGGGCACGTGCATCCTCGACCTGCGCCGCGTGCGCAACGTGCGCCTGCCGCTCGAGGTCTCGACCTCCGGGGGCACGGTCATCGGCAAGCGCTTCCGCGGGCACCTGCACGCTCGGGCATTCGACGCCACGACCGATGGGGGGATCATCCAGCTCAACGTCATCTCGACGGCCGCCACGGGGATGGCCGCCGACCGACGCGGCTACGACCGCGCCGTGAAGCGCGTGCGCAGGGCCCTCGGCATCCCGTCCGCGGCCCCTGCCGACTACCTGCGGCTCCGCAATGGGCACGTCGGCTTTCGCCAGCTCGGTCGGGCAGCGGTGCGCGCCGGTGGATTCGACGCTCTGGCGGCGGACATCGCGAAGCTCGCCGAGAGCGGCGCACGCCTGAAGGGGCTGCGCCCGAAGAACGCGAACTCGAGCGGCGCCGTCCGCGTCCGCATCGCCGCCGCGTCGGCGGCACGGGCATCGGTGCGCCAGTCGACCGCGCCGACGTGCTCCTATCCGATCCCGTCCACGCCACAGGGTTCGTCGACATCGACCGAGGTCATCACCGACGTCGCGCAGGTCGGCTCCGCCGTGCTCCTCGATGCAGCGGGCGTCCCCGAGGCCGACATGGTCGTCGGGATGGCGCTCGCGCCGCTCGGACAGGGCTCCAGCACGTCAGACGCCCAGATCGCCGCGATCCAGGATGACCTCGCATGCGTGGGTGAGGACCTGAACTACCTCACCGTGGCCGTGAACAACATCCAGGAGAGCCTCGATGTCGCCGGCGCGACCGACTGTGAGAACGACCTGAACGGCACCAACGCCTGGCAGGGGTACCAGTACCTGATCAACAACGCCGACACGGATCCGATCAACTCGAGCAACAGCTCGCTGATGAACGTCTACCTGCCGGTGTGGGGGTCCATCCAGACTCAGTGCGGCGGAGCCATCGACACGATGCTGTTCGGGCAGCCCAGCACCGGGAGCTCGTCCAGCAGCAGCGGGGGTGCGTGGCAGCAGCTCGTGTCGAACACGCTCGGAACGGGCAAGTGGTATGCGCAGCCGCAGGTTCAGGCCCTGCAGACCTTCCTGTCGACGTGGGCGGGTTACGAATATGAGCAGTTCGTCCTGTCCAACGAGTCGGAGAACTCGCTCGGCGCGTACGAGGCGGCGCGCGGCAGTGCCGGCGTGGCCACCACGACCGTCAACGGCCAGGTCGCCATCCAGACGAACGCAGCGGGCAATGCGCTGTGCTCGACAGGCAGCACGTCGTCGACCAAGTCGTATTGCGTCTGGGCGAACAACATCGTGCAGGCCTATCCGCCGAATCTCTACAGCGACGAGATCGGCACGGTCACGACCGGCAACGCCGTGAACACGATCCCGGGTGGCATGGTCGCGCCCAACCCGCTCGCGAATGCGACGTACGCCGCGACGAGCTCGAGCCTGACCGACAGCAACACGTCGGCCAAGGGAAGCGCATCGGCGACCGCGATGAACCCCGGCTGGGCCTGGAACTACTACCTCAACTTCACGAAGGGGAGCTCGAGTTCCTATACGAACAACCTGACGATGTACTACTTCACGGGCGGCACGCCGACCTGTCAGAAGCAATACCAATCTCCGTGCCCCATCGCCGGACAGGACGTGCCGAACTTCCATCAGAACGCGGTGACGTGGTTCGCGAACCTCGGTGTGAATCCGAACGGCTACGGCTCCGCGGTGGAGACCTTTCAAAATCCGCAGGTGACGACGCGGCAGCCCGCGGCCTGGAGCGACGTCTCCGACCTCGGCAGCGCCGGCGCGGGCGGGCAGTCGGCCACGACGGTCTTCTACTGGGCCGTCAACCAGCTCGGCGGCAGCTACCAGCCGTGGAGCTCGATCTCGGCGAGTCAGGTTCTGTACATGACCGCCGATACGGGCTCGTACTTCGACGGCCTGTACGACTCGTTCACGGATGGCGGCGACAAGCCCGTGACCGTAGCGTGGAAGGGCAACCTCGGATCAACGCAGTCGAGCACGAACTACGGGAAGCCCACGGGCATACCGTCGACGCCGGTCTTCGCGTTCCTGACGAAGCGGCCGTGGTGGGCGGGCGCTTCGACGGCGGCGAAGTACGTGCGGCCGACGCCCCCGATGCCCTCCTAGCGCGGCG
>CAWUMZ010000249.1:0-2512 GCA_963923625.1 uncultured bacterium
GCGACCGAGTTGCAGGTGATCCCGTTCGGGCCCTCCTCGAGCGCGGTCGCGCGCATCAGGCCGTCCATGCCGCCCTTGGCCGTGGCGTAGGCGCTGCTGCCGGCGATCGCGACGAGCGGGCCCGTCACGCTCGACACCATCACGATGCGACCGTGCCCCTGCGCGCGCATGTGCGGGATCGCGGCGCGCGTGGTGTGGACGGCGGTGAGCAGCGTGATCTGCAGCTGGCGCTCCCAGTCGGCCCACGGCGCGTCGCCGAGGTGCCCTCCCGCGAGCTCGTGGCCGATTTGGCCGAGGCCCGCGTTGTTGACGAGGATGTCGAGGCGGCCGAGCTCGCCGACGGCGCTGTCGACGATGTCCCGCGCCTCTGCCGCATCGGTCAGATCGCCGGCGGTGCTGATCACGTCGAGACCCTGCTGGGCGAGCTCGCCGGCGCGCTCGTGGATGCGATCCGTCGTCGAGGTGATCACGACGCGCGCGCCCTGCTGCGCGAGCAGGCGCGCGCTGGCGAAGCCGATGCCGTCGGGGGAGCCGGCGCCCGTGACGAGTGCGGTGCGGCCGGTGAGGGAGAAGGGCGGAGTCATGCGGGAACTCTAGGCGTGCGGCGCGCCCACGCGAGACGCGGCACAATGCGGCGTGCGGGAGCGATTCCGCACTCGGGGCCTTAGCTCAGCTGGGAGAGCACCTGCTTTGCAAGCAGGGGGTCGGGGGTTCGATCCCCCCAGGCTCCACTTCGCCGTCCGTCCACTCGTCCCCGGGAGGCGGCCGATCACGGCCCGGGTGGCGAAAAGGTGGTCAACAGCCGTCTGGCGTGCCGCGATGCGCATTGCGGCTACGGTTTATCCAACGCTCTTCAGAGGATCAACATGTCTACCGACTCCAACCCCCGCATGCACCCCGGCAACGGTCTCGAGGGCATCTCCATCGGCCCATCCGAGATCGGTCTCGTCGACGGCGAGAACGGCCAGCTGATCTACCGCGGCCACGACGCCGAGGTCCTGGTGCGCGAGAACTGCTTCGAGGAGGTCGCGTACCTCCTATGGACCGGGCGCCTGCCGAACGAGGCGGAGCGCCAGGAGCTGCGCGACACCATCTTCGCCGCGATGCAGCACGTGTCCGACGACGAGTCGATCGTCAGCACGCTCAACCCCGACGCGATCCCGATGGACGCGGTTCGCTCGGCGATCAGCGCGTGGGGCGCGACCCGCCATCTCGACGAGGGAGGCACGCTCGCCGACGCGCAGGCTGCGCTCGGCGCGATCGCCGGCTCCGTCGCCCTGCTCGGCGCCCGCCGCGCCGGTGTCACCCCGGGTGAGATCAAGTCCGACGACTCCGTCGCCCGCGCCTACCTGCGCGTGATGAACGGCGCCGAGCCGACGGACGCCCAGGTCGGCGCCCTCGACGCGTACCTCGTCCTGACGGCCGAGCACGGCATGAACGCCTCGACCTTCACCGGTCGCGTGATCGTCTCGACCGCCTCCGATATCGGCTCCGGCCTCGTCGGCGCGATCGGCGCGCTCAAGGGCAAGCTGCACGGCGGCGCCCCGAGCCACGTCTCCTCGATGATCGACGAGATCGGCACCCCGGAGAACGCCGAGCCGTGGCTGCGCGACAAGATCGAGAAGAAGGAGCGCCTGATGGGCTTCGGGCACCGCGTCTACAAGACGTACGACCCGCGCGCCCGCGCCCTCGGCGAGGTCGCCGAGCGCCTCGGTGAGGACGATGAGCGCCTCGCGCTCGCCCGTCACGTCGAGACGACCGCCCTCGAGCTGCTCCACGAGTACAAGCCGGACCAGCGCCTCTACACGAACGTCGAGTACTACGCGGCCGCCGTGCTGGAGACCATCAAGCTCGATCCGGGCCTGTACACGCCGACGTTCGCGGTGTCGCGCACGGCGGGCTGGACGGCGCACATGCTGGAGCAGATCCAGTACCCGCGCCTGATCCGCCCCCAGGTCGACTACGTCGGCCCGATGCCCGCCTGAGCGCGCTCGCACGCCGGTAGATAGCCGCAGCCGGTCGGCGGCGGCATACGAGATACGCTGATTCGCGGCCTCCGATGATGGAGCCATGTTCAGCACGCGACCACAGAGCTCTGCCGTTCCGACGACGCGGCGCGGGGGGAGCGGGCGGTGCTGGACTGCGGCGGCAGCGACATCCGCGGCCATCGCCCCGGCTCCCGGGAGGCGCGGACGCGGACTCATCCCCGCAGCGCCTTCTGCGGAACGCGGGCGCGGCCACCTCCCGACGGGGGCGAACGGGTGACGCTGCCGCCGCATGCACGCGTGTGGCGCGCGACGCCGTTGACGGCCGGCGTTGCGCGCCCACCGCGCCTGCGCGCCACCAGCGCGGTCGAACCCGAACCGTCAGGAGTCTCGGAGATGGCCGCGCCCGCGACGGCGTCTGTCAGCCCCACGATCGCACCCGAGCTGCTGCCATCCGGCCGCTGGACGATCGACCCCGATCACTCCGGTGTCGGCTTTGTCGTGCACCATCTCGGCATCACCCGGTT
>CAWUMZ010000250.1:0-2501 GCA_963923625.1 uncultured bacterium
GCTTGTAGATCATCATCTTGCGGCGGAACTCGACGACGACCTCCTTGCGCTGGTTGATGCCGCGCGAGCGGATGCCGACGATGCCGACGTACGGGCGGCTCGACGACTCGCGCTTCTCCAGCACCTCGGACTCCGTCCACAGCGTGTCGCCGACGAAAACGGGGTTCGGCAGCTTGATGTCGTCCCAGGCGAGGTTCGCCATCGCGTTCTCGGACACGTCGGTGACGGACATGCCCGTCACGAGCGACAGCGTGAAGCACGAGTTGACGAGGATCTTGCCGAACGGCGACTTCTCCGCGAATGCCGCGTTGAAGTGCGACTGGTTCGTGTTCAGCGTGAGGTTCGTGAACCACGTGTTGTCGACCTCGGAGATCGTGCGGCCGAGCGTGCTGCGGTACACGTCGCCGATCTCGAAGTCCTCGTAGAAGCGGCCTTCCCAGCCCTTGACAACGCCCATTTCCGGTTCCTCCTGGTGGTGGTCGATTTACCCGCGGGTCTCGCGGATCTCGGTGAAGATGTCGAGCGGGCACAGGGCCGACACGACGGGGTTCGGTACGTCGACGATCTCCGAGATGCGGAGGTCGACGGTGGCGGAGCAGAGCACGTAGGCCTGCTCGCGGCTGAGGCCGGCCTCGTCGCCGAGCCACTGGATCATCGCCTCGATCGCGTTCTGCGCGGCGAGGGTGGTGTCCATCGGACGGATCCGCCCTTGGCCGTCGATCGGCAGCCCGGTGGTGCTGACGTGGCGGCGAGCGCGGAATGCGGGCTCCGTCGACTCGATCAGCGGCGTGTTCGGGCGGTGCTTGACGTCGCGCAGCGTCGTGACGCGGATGCGCACCTGGCCGTGCGTCTCGATCGCGAACGCGCAGACCTCGCCGTCGCCCTGGCAGAAGTGCACGTCGCCGAGCGACAGCAGCGCGCCGGGGACATCGACGGGGAAGAAGATGGTGGAGCCGGCGCGGACCTGCGGCACGTCGAGGTTGCCGCCGAGCTCGCGCGGCGGGATCGTGCGCGCGCCGGTCGAGGCGATCGGCTCGACCGCCGGGATCGCGCTGTGCGCGGTGGGCGGCAGCGCGCCGACGGCGGCCTCGCGCTCGTTCCAGAAGGCGAGGCGCTCGGCCGACGGGGCGACGCCGATCACGCCCACGAAGGGGTCGGCGGGGATGCGTACGCCGGGGATCCGGCCGCTCGTCGCGTAGCCGTCGTGCAGGCCCCACGTCACGAGGAAGTAGTTCGGGAAGCGGTCGGCCAGCAGGCCGAAGCCCGGCACGATCGCGGTCGAGCCGAACGTGTCGGTGCGCACGTCGAGGATGTCCACCTGCAGCACGTCGCCCGGCTCGGCGCCCTTCACGAAGATGGGGCCCGTCATCGGGTGCGGCGCGTCGAAGTCGACGTTCGCGAGGTCGGCGTCGCCCATCGTCGGCACGATCTGCCCGTCGATGCCGTCGCGGCAGTCGACGAGGATCTCGTCGCCGCTCTCGACCTCGAGCGCGGGCGGGATGTCCGGGTGCCAGCGGTTGTGCCCGGTCTCGGGCGCGTCGACGAGGCGCTTGCGGACGGGCGGGTCGAGGCGGTGCTCGGCCATCAGCGGGTCAGCTCGTCCAGGCGGTCGGCGGCGGCGCGGGCACGCGCGGCTTCGGCGTCGGTCCAGGTGCGCGGCGCCACGAGGTCGTGCACCGACAGGAGACCGACGATCTCGCCGGCCGCATCGCGGTTGGCGGTGACGATCTGCGCCTGCATCCCGCCGAACATCTCGCGCATCTCGTGGTAGCCCGGATCGTCGGTGGCGACGTTGCAGTCGTCCTCGACGACCTGGCTCGCGCCGGCCTGCATCTTCAGCACGACCGGCTGCTTCGACATGTCGAGGCGCGGCGTATCGCGGATCGAATGCGTCCCCGGCTCGCAGTGCTCGTACGCGATCGGGAAGACAGCGGCGTCGGAGCGCAGGCGCAGCGTGGCGCGCTGCACGTTGAGGTCGGCGGCGACGGCTGCGAGCTCGGCCTGGATCTCGGCGTCGCTCACTGCGCCCACTCCAGCGTGGCGTCGCGCGTGGCCTCGTCGAGCGCGGCGAGGATGTCGTCGCCGAGCGGCTCCTCGAAGGCGGGGAGCACGGCGTCGAGCTGGTCGGCGCTCGAGGCGCCGAGGATCGGGGCGGTCACGGCCGGCTGTGCGAGCACCCAGCCGACGGCGACGCGCGCCGGCTCGAGCCCGGCCTCGTCGCAGATCGCGAAGATGCGCTCCGACTTCTCGAACATCGTCTCGTTCCAGTAGCGGCGGCGGTAGGTGTTGCCGCTCATGCCCGGCAGCGAGAAGCGGCCCTCCGGCGGATCCTCGTCGGGTCGGCGGCCACGGTGCTTGGCCGTCAGGAAGCCGCCGGCGAGCGGGTTGTACGAGATGACGCCGATGCCCTCGGCCTCGGCGAGCGGGAAGATCGCGTGCTCGCAGTGGCGGTGCAGCAGGTTGTAGCGGGGCTGCAGGCAGGCGAAGCCCTCGACGCCGAG
>CAWUMZ010000251.1:0-2483 GCA_963923625.1 uncultured bacterium
GTCCTCCCTCGCACCCCCGAAGACTTGTAGGCTCCAACCCATGCGCAGACCACTCGAAGACGTCACCATCCTCGCCGTCGAGCAGTACGGCGCTGGCCCGTGGGGCACCGTGCACCTCGCCGACCTCGGCGCTCGCATCATCAAGATCGAGGATCCGACGAGCAAGGGCGACATCGGCCGCTACGTGCCGCCGTTCCAGGAGGGCGAGGACTCGCTCTTCTTCGAGACGTTCTGCCACAACAAGGAGTCGATCTCGCTGCAGCTGCGCTCGCCCGAGGGTCGCGCCACGTTCGAGCGACTCGTCCCCCACGCCGACGCGGTGTTCTCGAACCTGCGCGGCGACGGTCCGGCGAAGCTGAAGATCCTCTACGACGACCTGAAGCACCTCAATCCCGCGATCGTCTGCGCGTCGCTGACCGGCTTCGGCATGACGGGGCCCCGCGCGGCCGAGGGCGGCTACGACTACATCGCCCAGGGCATGGCCGGCTGGATGAGCCTGACCGGCGATCCCGATGGCCCGCCGACCAAGTCGGGCCTGTCGCTCGTCGACATGTCGACGGGCTACGCGGCCGCGCTGGCGATGATGTGCGCGCTCTGGCGCGCGCGCCGTGACGGCGAGGGCTGCGACGTCGACGTCTCGTTGTTCGAGACGGCCTTCAACCTCGACATGTACGTGTCGACGTGGCACCTGTCGCGCGGCTGGGAGCCGATCCGCACGCGCAACTCGTCGCACCCCTCGATCGTGCCGTTCGGCAACTTCCCGACGGCCGACGGCTGGGTCGTGATCGCCTGCGCGAAGCAGAAGTTCTTCGAGAACCTGGCGCACGCGATCGGCGTCGAGTGGATGCTCGAGGACGAGCGCTACGCGACGATGCCGGCCCGCCTCGAGAACCGCGACGCCTGCGTCGCCGAACTCGAGCAGGCGCTGGCCGCGAACACGACGGCGCACTGGGTGAAGGTGCTCGCCGATGCCGACGTCCCGAGCGGCCCGATCTACTCGATCGCCGAGGCGGCGGCCGATCCGCAGACGATCGCGCGCGATCTGATCGCCGAGACCGAGCACCCGGTGCTGGGCACGGTGCGCCAGATCCGCTCGCCCCTGCGCATGCCCGGCGCCGCGGAGGAGCTGAAGCCCGCACCGAAGCGCGGCGAGCACACGCGCCAGGTGCTGACGGAGCTGGCCGGCATGGACGAATCGGAGATCAGTGCGCTCGCCGAGGCGGGTGCATTCGGGGACGTGGAGGTCTGACCGTGGCGAAGACGATCAGCATCGACCTGGAGCGCTCGACGGCGCGCATCGAGAACGACATCGAGACGCTCGCCGGCCCCGACTTCACCGAGTCGGACGAGGCGATCCGCCGCCACGCCTACATCCCGGAGTACGAGAACACGCTGCAGTACTTCACGCGCGAGCTCGAGAAGATCGGCTTCGAGGTGTGGCGCGATCCGGTCGGCACGCTGATCGCGTCGAACGTCCCGAAGGGCGCGCCCGCCTTCGGCATCGGCTCGCACTGCGACTCGAACCGCAACGGCGGCAAGTACGACGGCACGCTCGGCGTCGTCACCGCGCTCGAGGTGTGCCGCCTCGCGCAGGAGTCGGGGCAGCACATCCCACTGCGACTGATCGCATTCCTCGAGGAGGAGGGCTCCGGCTTCGGCCAGATGCTGCTCGGGTCGCGCATCATGGCCCAGCGCGTGACGGAGGAGGAGCTCAAGACCAAGTTCCTCTCCCCTGAGGGCGTGGCGTTCTGGGATGCCGCGAAGGCGGCCGGCTACGAGCCGGAGCGCTGGCGGGAGTCGGCGGAGGAGCTCGAGGGCCTGACCGGCTGGATCGAGCTGCACATCGAGCAGGGCCGCGTCCTGCAGGACACGGGCAACCGCATCGGCGTCGTGCACGCCATCGCCGGGTACGTGCACGGCGACTTCCACTTCACCGGCCGCGCGGACCACGCCGGCGCCACGCCGATGGATTTCCGCGTCGACGCCGCGATCCCGGCCGCCGAGACGATCCTCGAGGTCGAGCGCCTGGCCAACGAGATCGGCAACACGACCGTGGGCACGACGGGCGAGATCCAGTCCTTCCCGAGCCTCATCAACGTCGTCCCCGGCGGCATGCGCGTCTCGCTCGACACGCGCTCCGTGACCGGCGGCCATCTCGAGCTGCGCGACCGCATCGTCCCCTACGCCAAGGAGCGCGCCGAGGCGCGCGGTGTCGGCTTCGAGTGGGTCGAGCGCCAGGGCCTCGACGTGACGCCGATGAGCGACACGATCGTCGAGGCGCTGCGCGCCGAGGCCGAGGCCACCGGCGAGCCGTTCATGGTGATGCCCTCGGGCGCCGCCCACGACACGATGTGCGTGGCGGACAAGGCGCCGACGGCGATGGTCTTCGTCCCGTGCCTCGACGGCCTCTCCCACACGCCGCTCGAGGACTCGGACACGGCCGACGCCGCGCTCGCCGCCGAGATCATCCTCGGGGCGATCAT
>CAWUMZ010000252.1:0-2465 GCA_963923625.1 uncultured bacterium
TCCACGGCTGCAGCGCGCCGCCCTCGAGCGTCGTCGCCGGATCCGGCTGCACGAGGTCGGGGTCGAGCTCGGGCAGCGAGCCGAGACCGTGGCAGTTGGAGCACGCACCGTGCGGGCTGTTGAAGGAGAAGACGCGCGGCGCGAGCTCTGCGAGCGAGACGCCGTGATCGGGACACGCGAAGCGCTCGGAGAACGTCAGCGTCTCACCATCGACGATCGCGATATCGAGGAGCCCGTCGGCGAGCTGCAGCGCCGTCTCGACCGAATCGGTCAGACGCCGGCGCAGGTCGTCCTTCAGGACGAGGCGGTCCACGACGACCGCGACGTCGTGCTTGAACTTCTTGTCGAGCGTGATCTCGTCCTCGAGCATCAGCGTCTCGCCGTCGACCTTGACGCGCGTGAAGCCCTCGCCGCGCAGGCGCTCGAAGATGTCCTTGAACTCGCCCTTGCGTCCACGCACGATCGGCGCGTCGACGGTGAACTTGGTGCCCTCGGGCAGTCGCAGCACCTGGTCGACGATCTGCTCGGCGCTCTGACCTGTGATCGCTCGGCCGCACTCGGGGCAGTGCGGATGCCCGATGCGCGCGTACAGCAGGCGCAGGTAGTCGTAGATCTCGGTCACGGTGCCGACGGTCGAGCGCGGATTGCGCGACGTGGTCTTCTGGTCGATGGAGATCGCCGGCGACAGCCCGTCGATGCCGTCGACATCGGGCTTCTCCATCTGGCCGAGGAACTGCCGCGCGTAGGCGCTCAGCGATTCGACGTAGCGACGCTGTCCCTCCGCATACAGCGTGTCGAACGCGAGGCTCGACTTGCCCGAGCCCGACAGGCCGGTGATGCAGACGAGCTTGTTGCGCGGCAGCTCGACCGTGATGTCCTTGAGATTGTGCTCGCGGGCGCCGCGGATCGTGATCGACTGCTCGATGGCCATCCGTCCAGCCTAATCGCAGACCCGGCGCGGTCCGGCCGGGTGGGCCGCGCCCGACGGCGGCTGAGCAGCGATCCCCTCGCCGGCGGTACGCTGCCGGGGTTCCACCGAGGAGGATCCCATGCCGCAGGAGAAGCTGCACCCGGAGGGCGCACCGCCGCCGTCCGCCCCGTACACGCCCGCCATCAAGGTCGGCGACATGCTCTGGACGTCGGGGCAGGCCCCGTTCGGCGCCGACGGCCAGGTGCACGGCGCCACGGTCGCCGAGCAGACCGAGCTGACGTTCGACAACCTCGAGAAGGTCCTCGCCGCCGGCGGCGCCACGCTCAGGGACGTCGTCAAGATCACCGCGCATCTGCAGGATCTCGCGGGCGACTTCGATGCCTACAACGAGGTCTACGCACGGCGCTTCGGCGATCATCGCCCCTGCCGCACCACGGTCGGCAGCACCCTCGGCGGCTTCCTCGTCGAGATCGATGCCGTGGCCGTGGTCGGCTCCGGTTCGTAGCGCGCCGTCGAGAACGGAACGAAGCGGTGACGGCGCCGATGCCGGGGTCGTCACCGCGTACGCTCCTGCCATGAAGAAGACCACACTCCCCATGTTCCTCCTGCTTGTGCTCGCCGCGCTCGCTCTCGTCGGCTGCGGCGGCGGCGATACCGCCTCGAGCGCCTCCAGCGCCGCATCGTCTGCTGCCGACAGCGTGATCGGCGGTGGCTCCGCGGCGTGCGATCAGGCCACGTTCGACGCGTGGGTCAAGACGTTCGGCGAGCAGGCCGACGTCAACGGCGCCACCCTCGGCAAGGACGCGTTCAAGTGCGCCGACGGCTGGGCCGTGCTGATGCCGACGGTCGGCACCAACGACCCCAATTCCGCCTACGACGAGAACGTCATCGTCCAGGCCGAGGGCCCCAACTGGGCGCTGATGGATCGCGAGAAGGCCTGCGCCGATGCGCAGGAGAACTCCGAGGTGCCCGCCGCGCTCTACGATCTCGCCTGCAAGACCGACTAGCGAGCTCGGCCGGGGCCGGGAGGCACACCTCCCGGCCCCGGCGCACCGCCTGCCGTCGCGCGGCTTCGAGCCTCACACGTGTGCTCGATCTTCGTCATCACTTGGACATCGGCAACGGGGCGGGATATCGTGGTCGCGTGTCGGGAGTTGGTGTGAGTCGGAGCAAAGGCGTTCTCAGCGGGCGGGACGTGATCGTCGCGGCCATCGTGCTGCTCCTGTTCGCCGTGGTCGCGACAGCCGCCTCGGCCGACACGCGCAGTGCGCGCCCCGCCCGGCCGGCCTTCGGCGGCACGCCGCCGATGTGGATCGTGCATCCCTACCTCGAGGACACCGGGAGCCGCATGGTCCTGCGTGCGCAGGTGTTCGTCGACCCTTTCCGGCGTCCCGACGCGGTGCTGCCGTCGCAGCGGCATCTCCGCGCCAAGAAGGATCGTCTCATCTTCCACGTCGTGGTCGCGCGTCGGCGCTACGCCGACGTCAAGCTGTCTCTTATACACATCTCCGAGCCCACGAGACCTCTCTACATC
>CAWUMZ010000253.1:0-2460 GCA_963923625.1 uncultured bacterium
CCACCGCCTCCGCCGCCGCGTGCGCCGGCTCGGGCATCGCCGTTACCGATGCCGGCACCGCGGTGCGCTTCTCGCTGACCACGGGCGCGATCTCCCAGACCCTGTTCGGGCAGTCGACCGACCTGCGCGGCCCGGCCATCACCCCGGACGGCGCGACGGCCTACGTCGTCGACCACGCCCTCGCGGGCACTGCCAACGCCTACGTGATCGACACCGCCACGATGACGCGCACGGCGACGCTCGCCAGCGGCGCGGCCGCTCCTGCACAGGGCACCGCGATCGCGCTCTCGTCGGATGGCAGCCGGCTGTACATCGCCTACACCGACAGCGCCTTCACGCCGGCCACGCGCATCCGCGTGATCGACACGTCGTCGAACACCACACTCGCGACCTACGCGTCGCCGAGCGCGAACGATGCCACCGGCCTGGTCGTCTCCGCCGACGGCACCACGCTGTATATCGCCGCCGACGCGCTCTACGCCGTGCGCGCCGCCGACGGCACGGGCGCGCAGACGCTTTCTGCCGCCGGCACGGCGCTCAAGCTGGTCCAGTCCTCGGACGGCGCGACACGCTACCTGCTCGGCGATCTCTCCGGCACCGTCTACATGCAGCGCGGCACCGCCCAGGCGACGGCGCTGTCGGCCCCGCTCGGCGGGCGCGGCCTGTCGCTGGCGCTCGCCCCCGACGGCGCCACGCTCTTCGCCGGCGTCGAGGGCACGGGCGCCTCGTCCCTGTACGCCGTCAACGCCACGTCCGGCACGGCCGCCGCCATCGGCGCCGCGGACGCGACGTTCGGCACGCTGGCTCTCGGCATCACGCCCGACGGGACCACGCTCCTCGCCGGACTCGCCAATCGCGTGGCCCTGCTGAGCCCAAGCGGCTCGGCACTCGGGACGGTGGCCGCAGGGGGTGCCGCGGTCGGCGTCGCCGCCTGTCCGGCCGTAGCGCCGTCCGCACCCACCGCCGTCGTCGGCGACCCGGGCGACACGCTCGTGAGCGTCAGCTGGACGGCACCCACCTCGACGGGTGGGGCGGCGATCACCCGCTACACCGCCACGGCCTCCCCCGGCGGCGCGACGTGCACGACCACGGGCGCGACGACCTGCCTCTTCACGGGCCTGAAGAACAACACGGCGTACACCTTCACGGTCACCGCCACGAACGTCGCCGGCACCAGCGCCGCCAGCACCGCGTCCGCCAAGGCCACACCCCACAAGGACAATCGCGCTCGACCGCTGACGATCGGCCCGGCCGCGGTGACCTTCACGAAGAAGGGCGTCGGCGTCGCGGTCAACGTCACGGCGACGGGCCCCGGCGTGATCGCCGCGGCGATGACCTACAAGGGCGATCGCTACTGCAGCGTGTCGAAGCGCGTGACCGCGGCGGGGACGTACCGCATCAAGTGCGTGATGGCCGCCGCCGGGCGCGCGCTCGCGCGCAAGCGCAGGACGACGTACACGTTGTACGTCTCGTTCTCGCCGACGAACGGCCCCCTCGCCTCGGCGAAGGCCGCCGTCGTCGTGCCGCGCCGCCGCTGACTCAGACCGGCACGCGGCGCATGACGGCCGCGGTCAGCGCCTCGCGAATGCGGAGATCCGGGATGCGCTCGAGCGCCTCCTCGAGGAAGCCCTCGACGATGGTGCGCTCCGCCTCGGCGCGCGGCACGCCGCGGCTCATCAGGTAGAAGAGCAGCATCGGATCGACGGGACCCGCGGTCGCGCCGTGCGTGCACCGCACATCGTTGGTGTCGATCTCGAGGCCGGGGATCGAGTCGGCGCGCGCCGTCGGCGACAGCATCAGGTTGCGATTCTCCTGGTACGCGTCGGTCCCCTGCGCGCCCTCGGCGACGCGGATGACGCCGCGCCAGACGGAGCGCGCGTCGTCGAGCAGTACGCCCTTGAAGGCCAGATCCGAGACGGCGTTCGGGGCGTCGTGCTCCTGCGTCGTGTCGAGGTCGAGGTGGCGCTTGCCGTCGACGACGTAGACGGCGCTGAGGCGCCCGGTCGAACCCTCGCCGGTGAGGCGCGTCTCCATGCGGGTCTTGCCGGTCTTGGCGCCGATCGAGCAGGCCGACCACTCGAGCGTGGCCTCCGCCGCGATCTCGGCGCGGTGCGCGGCGAAGTGCAGCGAGGCGTCGTGGCGATCCTGGACGACGACGTACGTGAGGTGCGCGGACTCCGCGAGCACGAGCTCGGCGACGCCGTTGGCGTAGCCGGGCTGGCCGGGCAGGTGCTCCTCGACGAGCGTGGCCTCGGCGCCCTCGCCGAGCGACACGATGACGCGCCACTGCTGCGCGGCCTCGGGCGTGGCGATCTCGTACGCGGCGTGGAACGGCAGCTGCACCTTCACCCCGGCCGGCACGTGCAGCAGCAGGCCGTCGGTCCAGAGCGCGCCGTTCTCGGCGGCGAACCGCTCGTCGTAGCCGACGATGGTGCCGAGGATCGGCTCGATCAGCGCGGC
>CAWUMZ010000254.1:0-2453 GCA_963923625.1 uncultured bacterium
GATCCTCCCCCGTGTGCGAGGCCTCGCGACCGCCGTTGAAGAAGTACGTGACGTGCGGGTACTTCTCCGTCTCCGCCACGTGCAACTGCGCGATGTCCGCGCGCTCCAGGGCATCGGCGAGGACCTGATCTGGACGATCCTCGGGAAAGGCGATGGCGCCCGGCTGTCCATCCCAGTACGCCGTCATGGCCGTCAGCGAGACGACGCCGGCGTCGCCACGGTCGAAGTGATCGAAATCCGGATCGGCGAGCGCCTGGCAGATCTCCCGGGCGCGGTCGGGTCGGAAATTGAGGAAGATCACCTCGTCGCCTGCCGCCACGCGCCCGCCGCCGTCGCCGATCACGACGGGCTCCACGAACTCGTCGGTGACGCCTGCTGCGTGCGACGCCTCGATCGCGCTCGTGACGTCGGGCGCGTTGCTCCCCTCTCCCGCCGTGAACAGCCGCCAGGCCCGCTCGACGCGCTCCCAACGGGAGTCGCGGTCCATCGCGTGGATGCGGCCGCAGACGTCGACGATGCGAGCCGGGCCCGTCTCCCATTCAGCGGCGAGTTGCGGCAGCAGCGTGCGCGCCTGCTCCGGCGAGACGTCGCGTCCATCGGTGAGCGCGTGCACAGCGACGTGCGGGACGCCGCGCGCCTCGGCCAGCCGCACGAGCCCACGCAGGTGATCGACATGGCTGTGCACGCCGCCGTCCGACACGAGCCCGACCACGTGGAGGGTTCCCGACCCCGCTGCCGCCCGATCGCATGCGGCGATCAGCGCCACGTTGTCCGCGAAATCGGCGTCTGCCGCGTCGGAGATCCGGACGAGGTCCTGCGCGACGATGCGTCCGGCCCCGATCGCGAGGTGCCCGACCTCCGAGTTGCCCATCTGGCCGACGGGCAGGCCGACGTCACGCCCCGAGGCGATCAGCTCGCCGTGCGGGTTGTCCTCCCACAGCGCGTCGAACACGGGCGTATCGGCCCGCTCCACCGCGTTGCCCGGACCGGCGGGGGCGATGCCCCAGCCGTCGAGGATGATCAGGACGACCGGGGAGGTCACGCGTTGGCGGCGGCGGCGATGGCCAGCAGGCTGTCGGGCTCGAGCGAGGCGCCGCCGACGAGCGCGCCGTCGATATCGGGCTGCGACAGGAGTTCGGCGGCGTTCTCCGGCTTGACGGAGCCGCCGTAGAGGATGCGCATCTGCTGCGCGGCGTCGCCGCAGATCTCCGCCAGCTGCGCGCGGATCCAGCCGTGCGCCTCCTGCGCGATCTCGGGCGTGGCCGACTTGCCGGTGCCGATCGCCCAGATCGGCTCATACGCGACGACGACCTTGGGGAAGTCGCCGACGGCAACTCCGGAAAGCCCCTCGAGCACCTGCCGATCGAGCACGGACTTGGTGGTGCCCGAGTCGCGCTCGAATTCCGACTCGCCGATGCACAACACCGGGGTGAGTCCGGCCGCGATCGCCGCCGGCACCTTGCGCGCGAGCGCCTGATCCGTCTCGTTGTCATCGGCACGGCGCTCGGAATGACCGAGGAGGACGCCGGTGGCGCCGGCATCGACGAGCATCGCCATCGAGATCTCGCCGGTATGCGCGCCGTTGGCATCGGCGTGGGCATTTTGCCCGTAGACGCCGACGCCGCTGCCCGCGAGCGCGCTTGCGACGACGTCGATCGAGGTGAATGGCGGGCAGATCGCGATCTCGACATCGCCGGTGCCGCCGAGCAAACCTCGCAGACCGTCGGCGAAGGCCAGTGCCTCACCGCGCGTCTTGAACATCTTCCAGTTGCCTGCGACGAGCGGACGACGGGACATCACTGCACCTCCGGGATGGCAGCCACGCCGGGCAGCACGCGCCCCTCGAGCAGCTCGAGGCTCGCGCCTCCGCCGGTCGAGACGTGCGTGACGCGATCGGCGAAGCCGAACTGGGTGATGGCGGCGACGCTATCGCCGCCGCCGACGACCGTGGTGCCGTCGCACTCGGCGACGGCCTGGGCGACGGCGCGGGTGCCCTCGGCGAACGGCGCCATCTCGAAGGCGCCCATCGGTCCGTTCCAGAGCACGGTGCGCGCGTTGCGAATGCGATCGGCGTAGAGCGCGACGGTGTCCGGTCCGACGTCGAGTCCCATCCAACCGGTCGGGACCGCGTCGGCCGGGGTGATCTGCGTGGCCGCGTCGGCGCTGAACGCATCGGCGGCGATCACGTCGGTCGGCAGCAGCAGCTCGCAGCCCGTCTCGGCGGCCTTGGCCTTGGCACGCAGCGCGATCGCCTGGCCATCAACGTCCTCATGGAGGGACGAGCCCACCTCACCGCCCTCGGCGACGACGAAGGTGAATGCCATCGCACCTCCGATCAGGACCGTGTCGGCCACCTCGACCAGCTTCTCCAGCACGGCGATCTTGTCGGCGACCTTGACGCCGCCGACGATCGCGACGAACGGATGCTCCGGCGCCTCGAGGAGCGACGTCAG
>CAWUMZ010000255.1:0-2453 GCA_963923625.1 uncultured bacterium
ACTGGTCGAAGTGGACGAACGTGACGCCGTTGAGCCCGCGCTCGGCACCCGCCGGATCGAGCTGCGACGCCGGCGTGCCGTCCACGAGCGCGGGCCGCTGCTCAGCCGCGGCGGTCGCCGCCTCAACCGCTGAATCCGCCACCGAAATGCCCGCCGGACGGAACGCCGGCGGACGCGTCGCGCCCGCGGCGGTGCCCGTCAGCGCGAGCAGCGCGAGACAGGAGCAGGTGAGAACGACACGCCAGATGGACACACTGTAAGGACGCTCGGTCCCGCGCGATCTGACGCGGTGGCTCCGACTACACGCGGGTCAGAGCCATGTGCCGTACAGGATCTCGTCTTGCTGGGCGATCCGAACCTCGACGGCGCCGCTCATGAATAGGCCGGCGATCGCGCGCATCTAACCGGTCACGGGCGACGGCGTCGGTGGGATTCCGCCACCGCCGCGCGGCACGTCGACGCGGGCGCGCCACCGCGCCGGATCCGCATTGGACGCTGTCGCAACCGCACGTGCCAGGATGATCGCGCCCTCTGCGACGGGGCTGACGCGCACACGCAGGCGATAGCCCTTCGTCGCCCCGGACGTGATCACGGGCGTGGTCCAGCACACGCGGCCGTTGGCGACCTTCCCGCCAAATGCGTTCGCGACCGTCACGCGCCGCGGAATCGGCACGCAGGTGACCACGTCATACGCGTCGATCCCGTCGGCTGTGTTGATCGTCTGCACCTGGTAGGTGAAGCGTGTTCCGGCGCGCGGGAAGCGCCGCGTCGGCGCGATCGTCACGCCGATCGCCGTTCGGACAGCCGTCGCGCCTGTCGCGGTCGTCCCCTCGTTGATGACGGGCTCCGGCGAGTCGCGGCCGTCCGGGCCTCCCTCGCTTTCGGAGCCGGTGACGCCGACGGTGACGGTGCGGGTATTCGAGTACGTCTCGAGCGGCGTGCGCAACGTGGCCGCGACGGAGGTGACAGTCACCTCGTTCGGAATCTCCGTGCCATCGCGAGCGGCGTCATCGACCGTGACGTCGAAGGTGAGCGTCGCAGTCTCGCCTGGCGCCAGCGTCCCGCCCGTGCCGACCACCGCACCCGAGCCAAGGTACCCGCTGACGATGCCATCGCCCTGCGCGGCCACGCCGTTGACCGCAGACGCAGAATCGCCGACGTACGTCGTGTGCTCCGGAATAGGGTCGTGAAGCCGCACGCTCAACGCGCTGTCGCTCCCAGTGTTCTGCGTGACGATCGTGTACCGCAGCGTGTCGCCCGCCGCGACGTCGCCGCCGTTGAGATCCTCGACCGTCTTACGGGCCTCCAGATTGGGGGCGAACAGCTCCGTGGCGAAGGTGAGCGTCGACAGCAGGATGCGATCGCCATTCGTGGTCACCTTCACCTGCGCGCTGGTAGAACCGTTCGGCAGGTACGTGGCGTCGGCGCCGAACAGGTCGGCGTCGACGCCCATCAGGTTCGTGTTCGCCGGCGTGCGGGTGTCGACGTACTCGCCAAACGTGGAGATCGTCGAGTTGAAGACGTTGGTGACGGGGTTCGCATTGTTCGAGAGCGCCCTGCCGTTGAGCAGCATCTGGTCACCCGTCAGGTTCACATCGCCCTCCCACGCGACGGCACCGACGGCCGTGCGCACCGGCCCCGTGCGCGGCGTCAGGAAGCCGGCGACATCCGCAGTGACGGAGGCTTTGCCCGACTCGACGGCGAGATAGCCGTCGAAGATCGTGAGGTTGCGCGGAGGATCGGCCGGATTGGCGTAGGCGACGACGAGGCTCCAGCCGGCATGCACGTCCGTGTTGCCGACGTTCGTGGTGACGTTGCTCACCCAGTAGGTGCCGCCGCCGTGCGCGGCGACGTACTTCGTCACGTTCGCGTAGGCGCCGTACGCCTGGCCGCTCTGCCCGAATGTGCCGAGCTGCTCCGCGACCACGGGTACGTAGGCGCCCTCGCCATGGCGGAAGCCGGCGCTGACGCGCGCGGACTTGGCGGAGTACCCGCCCCAGTAGAGCCCGGCGAAGAGCACGCGCGCGCCGGCGGGCAGATCGAGCTGGCTCGACGACGAGGAGAATGAGTCGGGGTCCGCATCCACGTCGACGTACTGCATCGCCCAGTCGTTGTTGTTGAGCTTCTGCCCCTTGCGGAACAGGGCCAGCGCGCACTGCGTGTTGAGCGGGTCGCACTGCACGAGGCCGTTGGCGGCGATCGCGATGCTGCCGTTGACGTCCTGCGAGAAGACCTGCTTGAACGGGATCTCCGCCGCGCTGGCCGACGCGGTGGAGGCGATCAGGGCGACGAAGAAGGTCGTGAGAATCAGGACGCGGCGCATGGCGCGCATCATACCCGCGAGCAGCGAGCCGCTCCGGCCGCCCGCGCCGGTGCCGCCGGTACCGTGACGGCATGCCCGTGCGCCTGTTCCCGAAGCCCCCGGCGGACGCCGCGCGCGAGTCGACGATCCC
>CAWUMZ010000256.1:0-2369 GCA_963923625.1 uncultured bacterium
GGTACCTGATCGTCCTTGAGCGAGTACTTGCGGGTCATCTGTGGGTTCCCCCTTGGAAGCAGCCGGCGATCCCGGCAGATATCGCGGGATGCTAGCCGTACACGGGGGTTCCCGGGCGAGTCGCGCTACGCGTCGACGTGGACGAGCAGGGCCTGGCCTTGCCCGACGCCGATGCACGCGGCGACGAGGCCGGTGCCGCCGCCGCGCCGCCGCAGCTCGCGCGCGCAATCGAGCACCAGGCGCGGGGCCGAGGCGCCGAGCGGGTGGCCGTACGCGATCGCGCCGCCGTGGACGTTGACCGTCTCCTCGTCGATGCCCTCGATCTCGTGGAGCACCGCGAGCGGCACGGCGGCGAACGCCTCCTGCAGCTCCCACACGTCGATGTCGCCGGGCGCGAGGCCGGCGCGGTCGAGCAGCGCGCGGATGGCCGGCACGGGCGCGTAGCCGAAGTCCTGCGGTGCGACGCCGACCGTGACGCTCAGGCCGACACGCGCGAGCGGCTCCCAACCGCGCGCGCTGCACGCCTGCTCGCCGGCCACGAGCATCGCCAGCGCGCCGTCGTTGATCGGCGAGGAGTTGCCGGCAGTGACGACGCCGTCCTTCGTGAAGGCGGGCTTGAGGCCGGCGAGGCTCTCCATGCTCGTGTCCGGCCGGATGCTCTCGTCGCGCGTGACGCCCTCGACCGCCATCACGACGTCGTCATGCAGGCCCGCCTCCCACGCGGCGTGCGCGCGGGTGTGGCTTCGTACCGACCATGCATCCATCTGCTCGCGCGTGATGCCGAGGCGCACGCCGGTCTGCTCGGCGGCGGCGCCGAGCGACAGCAGCCACTCCTCCGGCATCGCGGGATTGACCATGCGCCAGCCGACGGCCGTCGAGTGCAGCTTCATGTCGCGCGGCAGGGCGTCGTCGGGCTTCTGCAGGATGAACGGCGAGCGGCTCATGCCCTCGACGCCGCCCGCGATGACCACGTCGGCGTCGCCGCAGCGGAGCATGCGCGACCCCTGGATGATCGCCTCGCCACCCGAGCCGCACAGGCGATTGAGCGTGACGCCCGGCACCGACACCGGCAGCCCCGCGAGCAGCAGCGCCATGCGCGCGACGTTCCGGTTGTCCTCGCCGGCCTGGTTCGTGTCGCCGAGCAGCACCTCGTCGACGTACGCCGGCTCGAGCTCCGGGTGGCGCGCCATCAGCTCGCGGATGGGCAGCGCGGCGAGGTCGTCGACGCGGATGGCGCTGAGACCGCCGCGGTTCCTCCCGAAGGGCGTGCGGACGGCATCGACGATGTAGGACTCCATGGCGCGGGAGCCTACCGGGTTCCGCAGCCGCCACGCTGGTAGCCTCGGGGCATGACCGATCGCGCCCCCGCCACGGTCGAGCTCAGCGACCTGCTCGGCCGCCGGCTGGCCGGCGGCGTACGCGTGACCGACCTGCTCGTGCGCGCCGAGGGCCCGACGTGGGAGGTATGTGCGATCGTCGCCGACGGCGCGCTCCACGACGCGCACTGGGAGGGCGGCGAGCTCGCGCTCGGCCGGCTGGCGACGGCGACCGGACTCGTCTCGCTGCGCGAGGGCGTCCTCGACCGGCAGGTCGTCGACACGGATGATCGTCGGGTCGTTCGCGTCGGCGATGTGGCGCTGCTGCCCGTCGGCGATCGACTCGAGGCCGTGGCGCTCGAGGTCGGGCTGCGCCCGGTCTTCCGCCGCCTCGGCCTGCGCGCGATCGCGCGCCGACACCGCGAGGACCTGCTCCAGCTCGACGACGTGACGGTCACGGGCAGCTGCGTCGTCGCGCACGCCTCGCACGCGCACGTCGCCGCGATCGAGACGCACCATCTCGCCCGGCTGATCCGCCGCCTGCCGCACCGCATGAAGCACGACGTGCTCGAGCAGCTGCCGGAGGATCGCCGCCACGACGTGCACGCGCACATGCAGCGCCGACCGCACCGCCCGCACCTGCGGCGCTTCCGGGTGCCGCGTGCGTAGACGGCTGATCCTGTTCGCCGCGGTCCTCGGCCCCGGCCTGATCGCCGGCCTCTCCGACGACGACCCGGCGGGCATCACGACCTATGCCGTGATGGGCGCCGACCACGGCTACGCGCTCCTCTGGGTGCTCGTCGTCGCGACGGCGATGCTCGTGCTCTACCACCTGCTCGGCGTGCGCATCGGCGTCGCCACCGGCCAGGGCATGATCGGCCTGGTCCGCGAGCGCTACGGCGTCCGCATCGGTGGCGGCATCCTCGCCTGCCTGCTCGTCGCCAACCTCGGCACGCTGGCCGCCGAGTACGCGGGCATCGCCGCCGCGCTCGGCCTCGTCGGCGTGCCGCGCGAGCTGTCCGTGCCGGCCGCGGCGATCATCATCACCCTGCT
>CAWUMZ010000257.1:0-2369 GCA_963923625.1 uncultured bacterium
CTCCCCCAACGGTAGCGACCTGCTGCCAACGACGAGCGGGCGCACGGCATGATTGATTTTACGATCTGAAACATCGATGATGTGCGCGTGAGACCGCCCGCTGAGAACTCCTCCTCGCGCGCGATGCTCAGCGGCATCACGCGCGACCTCGTGCCGTGGATCGTGGTCTGGGTGCTCGCCGCCCCGAGCCTGATCGTCGTGGGCGGCGCGATCGCGCTCATCATCACCGCGCTCCAGCTCCTTCGCGCACGGCGCACCGGCGCCATCGTCAGCGTCCTGCACGTGGGTGGCGCCGTCTTCTTCGCGGGATACACCGCCGCGGCACTCCTGCTCAGCCCCGACGGCCGTCACGCGCTGTCGGATTGGTCGGCCGCGATCTCGACCGCCGCCTTCGCGCTCGTCGTCGTGATCACCGTGGTTGCGGGCCGCCCGTTCGTCGAGCCGTACGCCCGCGCGAGCGCGCCAGAGCAGGTGTGGAGCCTCCCCGAGTTCCGACGGATGTGCGATGTCCTCAGTCTGGCGTGGGCGGCCGGCATCGGCGTGCATGCCGTGGTCGCAGTCGTGATCGCGGTCGTCGCGCCGCAGCTGCTGCTCGTCAACCTCGCGCTCTTCGCCGCCGCAATCGCCGCGGTGCTCCTGTTCCAGCGCTGGTACGTCGCCCAGGCGCGGGAGCGGATCCGGCTCGCGATGACCTAGAGGTGCTCGGTGGCGCCGAGCGCCGGCCCGCCGACGTCGACCAGCTCGTTGCGCAGGCGAACCCGGACGCACTACCCGGTGACCGCTTCGAGCGGTGCGGTCGCCATCCGGGGGAGCGTCAGCGCTCGTGTCGCGACCGCGACGCCTCCGGTCGAGGATCGAAAACGCAGCCTCAACCCCACGCGGAGCGCTGATACGCTCAACGCCTGCTGCGCAGCGGGCCTCAGCACGCAGACGAGGGTGCGATGCCCCGCGCGTGCGGCGTGGCGCCGTGCGGTGCACAGCGTCTGCGCTGACCGACTTCGGCCGAGTGCCTGCACACGAAGGTCACCCGAACCGCTGACGCGAGCGTCGATCCGGATTGCCATTCGCCTACCCGCGCGCATCGTCACGGCATCCACGATCGATACGGCTGGACGCCGCACGCCGACCGCGGATGCCTCCGTTACCCGCGCGGTTGTTGAGACCGGCGCCGCATCCGATCCGCTCGTGGCCACGCTCGCGCCCAGCCCGCGGATCGCGAATCCCTCGTAGGTGCCGACGATCTGGGTTCCGCCCACGAGGCGAGCCGAGGTGGCGACCCAGCCGACGAGGGAGAATCGCCCCGCCGCGTCAGCCGCGAACGCCTTGGCCTTCACCTCACCCCCTGGGTCGGAGACCGCGGTCTGCGAAGCGCCCTCGATTGAGCCGTCGTCGGCAAGGCGAATCACGTCAACGCTTGATGCCCCTGCTTCGCCGAGGGTCGTCGCTCCGACTGTCGTGATGTCGAAGGCGTCGATCGCGAGAAGGCTCGACCCATCTGCGGCGGCCGTTACGCCGACCGGCTCGGTGCGCCCGTTGGGGTCGGATGAGCGAGCGGCGACCAGCGTCGTCCAGACGACGGCGCCATCGGCGCGGACGCGCGCGGCGTGCGTGTCGTAGGTGCTCCCGTCGAGTCCGACGATGGTCACGAGGCCGCCATCGTTCGCGGAGACATCGACGACCCAGGAGTCATCGGCCATACCCCACGGATCGATCGCCCATTGAACGTTGCCCGAGGTGTCGAGGCGCGAGAGAAACGGACGCGATGCTCCGACCGCACCGGTGAGGGTGGTGGACCCGAACGTGACGGATCCGACGTAGGAGCCACCGACCACCGCACTGCCGTCGGCCAGTGCGGCGATGCCGTTCACCTGCGACGTTGCATGCGCGGGTGCAACTTGGCCCGCTTCCACGGCCGCGAGGATCTGCCCCGACGAACCGACGCGCGCGAGAAAGCCGTGGTCGGACCCCGGACCGGTCAGGTGAACCACGCCCGCCGATGTCAGGAAGGCGACGTCGGCGCTTGTGAGCACCCCGCCGACCAGCAGCGTGCCGTCCTTGAGCATGGTCCCGCACTTCACGGAGTCGTAGTCGTCACCGAGCTGCGTCACCCACAGGAGCCCACCGCTCGCGGAGTACGAGGCGGCGAACCCGATGGTGGCGCCCGACGGCGATGTGACGTGCGTCGAGCCGAAGGCGGCGTCGCCGTAGATATCGCCCGCGATGCGGATCGTGCCGTCTGACGCGACGCCGGCGTACGCGACGTCGACATGGTCCGACGCCGAGGTGAGTCCGATGGACGCGACCCAATCGCAACGTGCATTCGAGTCGTAGCGCACGAGATACGCCTGACGCTCGGTGAAGGTGTTGAG
>CAWUMZ010000258.1:0-2350 GCA_963923625.1 uncultured bacterium
GAGAGCGCGGCGCGCGTGATCATCTCGTGCTCGGACTGCATGCCCAGAAGGCCGTTTGCCGTGCCGAAGCGCACCGTCGGCCCCGACGCGCGACCCGACGCCTTCGGCGCCGTCGACGTTCCGTTGAGCGCGAGCTTCACGAGCCGCGGATGGGCATCGACCTTCACGCCTCGGTAGGCGAGCAGCAGATGCGAGCCGGCCGCACTCCACGGATTGCCGAACTTGACGACCTTCGAGAGCATGCCGCGGTAGCGTCCGCAGCGCACGAGCACGACCTCGTACGAGGATTGCGCACGGCAGCCGAGCGTCTTGGTGCGATAGGCGACGATGAGCGACCGCGCCTCGGCGCACGTGCCGCCGCTGACGCTGACCTGCTTGAATGGCGTGGACCCGATCCTCATCGAGCCGCAGGCGCTGCCGTCGTGCTGCGCGGCGGACGCGATCTGCGGCAACGCGAGCAGGGCGAGCCCCAGCACCGCGAGCATCAGTCCATGGCAGACGATCTTCATCACCGCTCCTCCTCGACGCGGTGATCGTATCCCATCGATTTCCGAACGACAAAGCAGACGAAATGCATACGTCATCGATGGAAACCCAATGGTCATCAGCAGGATTCCGAACGAATACGCAGCAATCTGGCCCGATCCGTCAAGATGCCGATGTGAGCACGCTCGCCCCGGACCGCCTCGGCGACATTCTCGACGCCGCGCTGCGCGTGATCGAACGCGACGGCCTCGATGGCCTGCGCGCGCAGGCGCTGGCCGACGAGTCGGGCGCATCGGTGGCCACGCCCTACCACTACGTCGGATCGCTCGATGACATCGTCGGCGCGCTCTGCGCCCGCGAGCTCGGCCTCGCGCAGGTGCGTCGCGACGTCGCGCAGCAGACCGCCCGCGGCGAGATCGATGACAGGCTCCGCGCGATCCTCGCCGCCGATCTCGACCCGGTCGTCTGGCGCACGCGACTCGAGTTCCTGCGTCGCGCCATCTTCGACGCGCGCGTGCGGGATCTGGTCCGCGCCGGCGAGGAGACCGCTGCCGCGCAGCTGGCTCGCATCGTGCCGGAGCGTGCCGACGACGCCCTTCGCCTGCGAGCGCTCGCCTGTGGCCTCGGCGTCCTGCTCGTCCTGGGCATGATCGATCCCGCGGAGGCAGAGGCGCTGATCGAGGCGGCCGTCGCCGAGCGACCCACCTGGCGCCCTGCCACCGCCCGCGCCGAGCCCGCGCTGGCCGAGAGCTTCCCGCCGCGCACGGCAGCCGACCCGAAGGAGCGGATCCTCGACGCGACGATCGCCCAGATCGCCGCGCACGGCGCGCATGGGGTGCGCTTCCCCGCCGTGGCCGAGGCCGCCGGCGTCTCGCAGTCACTGCCTCGCTACTACTTCCCCACGCGCCGCGAATTGCTCGACGCCGCCTTCGCCCGCGACACGGCGCTCGCCGCGGCCCGCATGCGCCACGGCGCCTCGTCCGCCGACCCGCTCGAGCGTCTGAGCCACGTCTACATCGGGCGGTCTCCCGCCTTTCTGGCCGCGCTTCGCCCCACGCTGATCCTGTGGTCCGAGTACCTGTCGATCGCGACACGGGAGCCTCAGGCGGGCGACGTCGCGCGCACGCGGCTCGAGGTCTGGGCCGACTACGGCGTGGCGCTCGGGAGCGAGCTCGCGACCATCGGACAGGCACAGGCGGAGCGCATCACCCGTGCCCGCTCGCTGTCCCAGGTCGCGATCAACACAGGCGCCGCGATGCTCTGGCTGGTCGGCGCACTCGACGATCGCGCATATCCGGCCGTGGTCAACGCCACGATCGACGACACGCTCGGCCGGCCGTAGGTCCGACTCCGCCCGGATTCCGGATGCGCACGGACGCGAGCCCGCAAGGTGCGCCGACGGCGGGGAGCAGGCGTGCGAGGGGACCGCGTATGCGCTGGCAGGAGCGCAGGTACGGGATCAGCGGTCGAAGTGGTAGACGGACTCGTTGAAGGAGGCTCGATTCGACTTGCGGGCCGCGTTGTAGAAACTGTCCGCGAGGAGCTCCTGCTCACCCGATGCAATGCCCCGCAGGTTGTTCTGCAGCGTCTTGGGCACGCTATTGCCCGGACTGGCGAGGCGGAGGATGTCGGTGGACCGCAGCTCGCCCTGATACACGAGGATCTCAGGCACCTTGTTCGGCAGCTGGCCCGAGGCGCGTGCGAGCGAATCCAGGTCGTTGGCGACCGAGGTGATGCTGTTGCGCGCGTCGTTCTCGATGAAGTTGCTCGCGGCCGATTGACCACCCCTGATCTCCATCTTCGGCGCGTACCCCCTGCTGGAGAAGTTGCGCCAGGTGACCCGCGACTCGCCCCTCCCGACGCC
>CAWUMZ010000259.1:0-2322 GCA_963923625.1 uncultured bacterium
GCGATCGTGTGGACGGGCCATCAGGAGCTGGCCGAGCTGTTCCACGAGCAGCTCGCCGAGCGCGGGCTGACGATGGCGCCGCTCGAGCAGGCCTAGGTGTAGAGCCGCCGGACGAGCTCGTCCGGCGTGGTGAGCCACGCGCCGAGGCTCCGCAGGCGCTCGAGCAGCTCGTCGTAGATCACGCACTCGGCCTCACCGTGCTCGCCGGCGAAGCGCTCGACGCGGATGCTCAGCGCCGCGCCGCCGCCGGCGTCGAGGAGCGCACGCAGGCCCGCGTCGGGGGTGTCGCCGAGCAATGGCAGCTCGACCCATTCCGCGGCGCGCTCGGCGGCCGCGTCGAAGCCGCGGGTCGGGAAGGCGGTGCCGCGCCGGAAGCCGGGACGGGCGGCGATGCGGATGCCGGCGGGAGTGTCGAGCGCGAAGCCGAGCGCGCGCACCTGCGCCTGCTCCGCCGGCTCGAGCAGATCGACGGAGCGCAGTGCCGACTGCACGTGATGCGCGCGCTCCACGGCGGCGAGCCGTTCGTACGGCGTCAGGCCGGCCTCCTTCGGACCGCGCGACAGGCGCCCGCGCAGACCGCCGCGAACCTCGGCGAACGGGCGCGCCTCGTGGACGAGCGCGATCGCGCAGGTGGCGCCCTCGGGCCATGGCGGGGTGATGCGGAGGCGCTCGCCGCGGATCCAGTCGCCGACGCGGACGCGAATCGGATCGACCGGTGTCGACCAGACGTCATTCGATTCGGTCGAGGTGAGGTGGCGGAAGGCGAAGGCGATCGGGTCCCCCTCGGCATCCATCGGACGCTCCCAGGCGGCGGGATCGGCGGGGAGCGACGCGTTGGGCCACTCGAGGACGACGCTGCCGGTGCGGACCACCTGCACGCCGCTCGAGGCCAGCAGGTCCGTCAGCGTCGCCGATGCGCGAGCCCCGATCGCGGGAGCACCGCCGATCGCGAGCTGCACCGCCTCCTTCACCGATGCACTCCGTGCGCGGCGTTCCACTCGTCGGCGCTCTCCCGCAGGCCGGGACCGGTCGGGCCGTGCAGCGCATTGCGCACGTGCAGGTCGAGCTCGGTCCGCGGCAGGCTCGGGGTCAGACGGCGCAGCGGGCCGGGTAGCGCGGGCAGACGGGAGAGCCCGCTCAGCGCCGAGTACTGCCCGGCCAGGGCAAGGCGCGCGGCGTCGCCGCTCGTGCCGGGGTGGTGCTTCGCCCAGTAGCGGCGACGGCTGCGCCAGAACTCGACGATGCGCCGCGACGGGTCGCCTGCGGTCGAGGCGCGGACGTGGTGGCGCACGGTCGCCTGGGGCACGACGTGCGTCCGGTACCAGCGGTCCGCGAGGCGCTTCTGCAGGTCGGTCTCCTCGGAGAACATGTAGAAGCCCTCGTCGAACGGCCCGGTCAGCTCGATGGCGGAGCGGCGCAGCACGAGCGCGCAGCCGCTCGCCCAGTCGACCGTCGCCGGCGCGCCCGTGACGCGCTGCTCGATGCCGGCCTGGCCGAGCGTCGCGAGGCTGCGCAGGCAGGTCGCCGGGTCGGGGAAGCGGAACGCCGAGGGCTGGTGGCGGCCATCGGGATAGACGATGCGCGGCGCGGCGACGGCGGCCTCGGGGTGCGCATCGAGGTGCCGCACGAGCACGTCGATCGCGCCCGGCTCGACCGTGGCGTCGTCGTTGAGGAGGAAGTGGTATGGCGCGTCGGAGCGTTCGAGCAACCGGTTGTGGTTGGCACCGAAGCCATCGCGGAAGTCCTGCTCGACGAGATCGACGTCGGGGAAGCGCTCGCGCACCGCATCGCAGGTGCCGTCCTCGGAGGCGTTGTCGAGCACGTGGATCGTGTGCTCGACCTCGGGACGGCCGGGTCCGGTCAGCGCGCCGAGGGCCTCCAGCAGGAGGTCGCGGTTGCTGTGGGCGACGATGGCGACGGCGAGCTTCGCGCTCACCGCTCGAGGCCCCGCCGTCTCAGCTCGTCCATGGCCTGGTCGACGCGGTCGTCCGCCTCCTGGCCGGCCAGCCACTCGGCGAGCTGCCCGAGGCCGGTGCCGACCGCCATCGCCGCGCGGAAGTCGAGCAGTTCGGCCGCACGCGTGGGGTCGCCGATGCAGTGGCGGATGTCGCCGGCGCGATACTTGCCGACCACCTCGGGCTCGATCGCGAGGTCGAGCCCCTTGGCGAGCGCGTGCGCCACGTCGACGACGCTCGACGGCTGGCCGGTGCAGACGTTGAGAGCGGCACCGTCGGCGTCGGACTCGACGGCGAGATGGAACGCGCGCGCCACGTCGGTGACGTGGACGAAGTCGCGCGTCTGCGCGCCGTCCTCGAAGGCGAC
>CAWUMZ010000260.1:0-2311 GCA_963923625.1 uncultured bacterium
CCTGCAGCGCCTTGACCTCGGGCAGCACGATGGCGAGCAGGCCCAGCTCATCGAGACGGCGGAGACCATCGACCGGATCGCGCGACAGGAGGATGCGCTCCAGTTCGACGCGCTGGCGCTCGCCCGCGGGGTCCGCAGCCAGCCCGGCGTCGCGAAGCGCGAGCGCGGCGGTGTCGCCATCGATGTCGAGCTCGAGTTCGCAGGCCAGGCGGACGAGGCGCAGGAGCCGCAGCGGATCGTCTCGGAACGCCTGGTCCGACACCGCGCGCAGCACGCGCGCCTCGACGTCCTCGAGCGCGCCGGGCACCGCCATCACCTCGCCGTCCGCGAGGCGCACCGCGATCGCGTTGATCGTGAGGTCGCGCCGCAGCAGGTCCGCCGTGATGCCATCGGGTGCGCCGGTGACGTCGACATCGCCGTCCTCCCCCACGACGCGCCAGGCGCCATGCCGCTCGGAGAGCGGGAACACGGGTGCGCCGATGGCCGTCGCGTGCGCACGCGCCGTCGCCTCGGCGTCGCCGGTCGTGACGAGGTCCCAGTCGGTCAGCGGCCGGCCGAGCAGCACGTCGCGGACCGCTCCGCCGACGAGCCAGACGTCATCGCCGGGAATCGCCGCGCGCACGGGCGCGATCGCCCGGTCGAGGCGAGGATCGGTCTCGACACTCACCCGACGACCTCGCGGTCACCCCGCTCGACGGTCGCCCGTACGCCGCAGATGATCTCGTACGGCACGGTACCGACGTGGCGCGCGATCTCCTCGGCTGACACGAGGCTCGCCCCGTCCTTGCCGAGCAGGACGACCTCATCGCCCTCGGCCACCTCGAGATCGTCGGGCAGGATCACGCCGAACTGGTCCATCGACACGGTTGCGGAGACGGGACAGCGGCGTCCCTTGATCAGCACCTCCCCGATACCCGACAGTCGTCGCGGGTAGCCGTCGGCATAGCCGATCGGGATCAATGCGACGCGGCAGGTGCGGTCGGCGACGAAGCGACGGCCGTAGCCCGTCGAATCCCCGGGCTCGAGCGTGCGCACGCTGCGCACCGTGCTCGTCCAGCGCATCACCGGCTGGAGGCCATGGTCGAGGCCGGAGACGCCCATCGGGTCGATGCCGTACACCGCGAGGCCGGGACGGATCGCGTCGAAGGCGAGCTCCGGATAGCGCAGCGCGGCCGCGGAGTTGGCGAGGTGCCGCGGGCACGGCGGGAACACCTCGGCGATCGCGCGGAAGCGGTCGGCCTGCAGGTCGACGAACGCGCGGTCGGGCTCGTCGGCCGTGGCGAGGTGGCTCATCAGGCCGACGAGCCGCTCTGGCCGCGGGCCGTCGGCGAGCTCCTGGCCGATGCGCAGCGCCGTCTCGGGGTCGAGTCCCCAGCGACCCATGCCCGTGTCGACCTTGACGTGGACGTCGATGTCATGGCGATCGCGCAGGCGCGACCAGGCCTCCGGGGTGCCGACCGTCACGCTGATCGACCCGACCGCGGCGACACCCTCCTCCTCGCCCGCCGACAGCGGCGAGAGGACGATCAGCGGTACGTCCGCGAGCTCGGCGCGCACGGCGCGCGCCTCGTCGAGCGTGGCGGTGCACAGCCGCGTGGCGCCGGCCTCGAGCGCCGCGAGGCCCGTGTCGACGGCGCCGTGGCTGTAGGCGTTGGCCTTGATGACGGGCCAGACCTCCGCCGTGCCGGCCGCCTCCTGCAGCCGCTGCACGTTCGCCGCGACGGCAGCCCGGTCGATCTCGACCAGGCTGCGCTGCCGGGAGGGGGCTATTCCGCCCCTCCGCCGAACTCGAAGCGGTCGAGCGCCGCGACGACGTGGCCGCGCGTGACCACGCCGGCGTAGGCGCCGTCGCGCACGACGGGCAGCATCGAGACGTTCTCCTTGGCCATCGTCTTGGCGGCCTGGTGCATGGCCTCGTCGGCGGTCGCCGTGTGGACGTCCTTCGACATCAGGTCGGAGACGGTGACGGCGAAGGCCTTCTCGACGTGGCGCTCCCACGACCCGAGGCTCTGCACGTAGACGACCCAGTCGAGGAACGGCGCCACGAACGGCTGGTGCTCGTCGGCCTCGACCTCCTGGTAGAGCAGGTCCTGGTCGGTGACGACGCCGACGACCTTGCCGCCGTCGACGACGGCGACGCAATCGAGGTCGCGGGACGCGAGCAGGTGCACGAGGTCCTTGATCGTCGTGTCCGACGCGACCGTCGGGCGGTCCGTGTCCATGAATTCGCTGACGGGACGGTCGATCACAGGGCGCTCCCAGGTCGGGCGAGCACGGCGAGGTGCTCGATCAGGTCTCCGGCAATGATAGC
>CAWUMZ010000261.1:0-2291 GCA_963923625.1 uncultured bacterium
GTCCTGTCCTCGATCGCGGCCATGCGGCCCCTCCCTCGCTTGCGAACCGTGAATGCGAGAATCCTACCCCCGCGCCTCGACGTGCGCCATGACGAGGACTACGGCCAGCGCTGCAGGGCGGTGTCGATACCCTCGACGATGATCGTCTCGGCGCACCGTGCGGCCTCGTGCGCCAGCGCGTCGGGGTCCTCGTCGGGCTCGAAGCCGGCCAGGACGTAGGCGGCGACGTCACGCCGATCGCCCTTGCCAGGGCGGCCCACGCCGCAGCGCACGCGCACGAAGTCGGGTGAGCCGAACGCGTCGGCCATCGAGCGCAGACCGTTATGTCCCTTGAGCCCGCCGCCCTCACGTGCGCGCACGACGCCCGGGTTCAGCTCGATGTCGTCATAGATGACGACGATCTCGTCGATCGGCAGCCGCAGGTCGCGCGCGCAGGCGCCGACGGAGCGGCCCGAGTCGTTCATGAACGTCTCGGGCGCGAGCACGGCGACGGGGATCTCGCCGAGCTTCACCTCGGCATAGCGGCCGTGGTACTTCGACTTCGTCGTGGCGCCGTGCTCGGCGAGCAGCGCGTCGACGGCCATCCAGCCGATGTTGTGCCGCGTCCGCGCGTACTTCGCGCCGGGATTGCCGAGCCCCACGATCAGGGCATCGACGTACCCCATCGCTACTCGGCGGCTTCGTCGCCGCCGTCGGCGTCAGCTGCCGGCTCCTCGCCGACGACCGCCGGCTCGGCGCTCTCGGCACCCTCCTCGCCCTCTTCGGACGAGGAGGAGGAGGCCATCGCGGCGCGCGTGACGACGCACGAGCAGATGACGGCATCGGGATCGCCGGCGAACTCGAACGAGCCCTCGGGCGTGAGGTCGCGGACGTGCAGCGAATGGCCGATGCGGAGATCGGTGATGTCGACGTTGATCTCGGTCGGCATCGCACCCGGCAGGGCGGCGACCAGGACCTCATGCAGCGAGTGCTCGATCATGCCGCCGTCGAGCTTGACGCCCTCGGACTCGCCGACCAGATGCACCGGCACGGGGGCCGTGATCTTCTCGGTCATCGAGATCGCCATCAGGTCGACGTGCGTGACGCGATCGCGGACGCGGTCGATCTCCATCGCCTTGAGGATCGCGTTGACCGGCTCCTTCTCGCCGTCGATCTGGAGCGAGAGGATCGCGTTGCGCCCGGACTCGCCGGAGAACGCGGCGCGGAGCGTGACGCGCTCGACCTGGATCGAGAGGGGCTCGCGGCCCTGCCCGTACAGCACACCCGGGATCACGTCCTGCTTGCGCAGGCGGTTGTTCGCACGGGTCGAGGCGGCCTCGCGCTTGGTGATGGCGATGGTGGTGTCGGACATGTCAGATTCAGCTCCGTCGGGATGCGGCGGGAAGTGTATGCGAGCGCGCCAGCGCGTGCGTCACCCTGCGTGGGACGCCTACGAGAACGCAGCCGGCATCGGGGCGCCGATCGACGTGACGAAGGCCTGCACCGTCGCCAGCGTCTGCGCACGCGATGCGGGCTTCGACGAGCTCGTGTACCTGACCGTGCCCAGCGCGCCCTTGTACGTCGCGGCGTACGTCACGAGGCGGTTGGTGAGCTTCGCGTAGTCACCCGTCGCCGCCGTGATCATGCCCTTGCCCGCGAACGTCAGCACGCCGGAGGCGCTCGTGTACGGCGAGACCACCAGGCCCGTGATCGAACCGCCCGGAGCGGTGATCGTGAATGCCGTCTCCGCGGTCATGGTGACGGGATTGAAGGTGTCGGTCGAATTGACCGTGGCCTTGCCGAACGGCGCCCCGACGAGCGTGCCCGTATCGGCGAACACGTTCGTCGACGGATGTCCCGACGTATGCGTCTTGCCGCTGGCCTTGAGGGCAGCGGCCTTGATGGCGGCGCCGGAGGGCTTGGTTCCGTTCGCCAGCGCGGCGAGCAGCGAGTGATGCAGTCCCGCGGCAGGCGTCGCCGTCGATCCGACCAGGGCGAATGCCTCGCGCTTGCCGGTCAGCGCGTGCAGCGCCTGGAACTCGAGCACGCCGCTCGTGATACCCGCGTACGCGCCGGTGCCGCCCGTGATCTTGCCGACCCCTGAGAACGAGATCGTCGCCGTGTTGGTCGTGTAGTTCGAGTACGCGATTGCCGTGACCGTGCCGGATGCGGTGTCGATCTCGATCTGGGTCTCGGCGATGCCGGTCTTGGGGTGGAGCGTGTAGAGCTGGGTCGTCGTCCCCGAGCCGAACGGCGTGCCGGTGACGGTGCCGGTGTCCTGGAGCACGAGCGGGCTGACGACCGTGTCGAGA
>CAWUMZ010000262.1:0-2290 GCA_963923625.1 uncultured bacterium
AGATGCTGCGCAGCGCGCTCTCGATCGCCTCCGGCGTGAAGATCGATGCGGCACCGAGCATCGTGATCGCCGCGTCGAGCACCTTCGGGGCGTTCTCGTCGGCCTGCAGCTTCTCCCAGGCGACCGGATCGGGATCGCGATCGATCAGCAGCGAGCCCGCCAGCGCGTCGAACTCGCCGAACGCACCGAGCTTCTCCTGCACCATCGGCACGAGCTCGCCGATGCGCGCGTTGCCCGCGAGCGGCGACTCGGCGTCAAGCAGGTGCGCATCGAGCGCCGCTGCGTAGGTATCGACCGGTAGCTCGCGGAGGTACGCGCCATTCATCCACGCCAGCTTCTGGTGGTCGAACACGGCGGGCGCCGGGTTGACGCGCTCGAGCGAGAACCGCTCGATCAGCTCGTCGATCGACATCAGCTCCGTCTCGCCGTCCCAGCTCCACCCGAGCAGCGCGAGGAAGTTGACGAGCGCGTGCGGCAGGTACCCCTGCTCGCGGAACTCCTCCACGCTCGCGGCGCCGTGGCGCTTCGAGAGGCGCTTCTTGTCGGGCCCGAGGATCATCGAGAGGTGCGCGGTCGTCGGGAATGTCCCGCCGAGCGCCTCGATCAGCAGCTTCTGGCGCGGTGTCGACGGCAGCAGGTCCTCGCCGCGGATGACGTGGGTGATGCCCATCGCCATGTCGTCGAGGGGGTTGGCCAGCTGATACGTCGGTGCGCCGCCGCCGCGCATCAGCACGGTGTCCCCGAGCAGTCGGTGCTCGAAGGCGACGCGTCCGCGCACGAGGTCCTCGATCACCGTCTCGCCCTCGAGCGGCGTGCGGAAGCGGATGATCGCGGGACGCCCTTCGGCTTCGAAGCGGCTGATCTGCTCGGCCGTGAGGTCGCGATGGAGTCGCGTCGGCGCCGCCGGATCGTCGGTGTGGCGCGCGGCCGTGCGCGCGGCCTCGAGCTCCTCGGGCGTCTGGTAGCAGCGGTACGCGAGACCCTGCTCGAGCAGCTGGTCGACCGCGGCCTGGTAGCGCTCGGCGCGCTCGCTCTGCAGGTACGGCCCGTTGGGGCCGCCGACGCGCGGCGACTCGTCGAAGTCGAGCCCGAGCCAGTCGAGCGAGCGCTGAATCTGCTCGATCGCGCCGACGGTCTCCCGCTCCGTATCGGTGTCCTCGATGCGCAGCACCGTCACGCCGCCGTGGTGGCGGGCGAAGAGCCAGTTGTAGAGCGCGGTGCGCACACCGCCCACGTGGAGGAAGCCGGTGGGCGACGGGGCGAAGCGAACGCGAACGGTCATGGATGGAAACGTACCGGTGCGCGCCCGATCGTCACGCAGCACCCTCCCCGCCCGCGGGTGCGCTTCGTATGCTGACCGGGTGATCGCAGGTGCGCACATCTCCTCGGCGGGAGGCATGCAGAACGTGCCCGACCGCGCCGCGGCGATCGATGCCGACGGCGTGCAGGTCTTCATCCAGAGCGCGCGCACGTGGAAGCCGACCGCACATCGCCCCGAGGACCTCGCCGTGCTGCGCGCCGCCCGCGAGAGCGGCCAGGTGCAGTACATCGTCTGCCACGCGATCTACTTCATCAACCTCGCCACCGACGAGCCCGATTTGCTGAAGAAGAGCCGCACCGCGCTCGCCAACACGATCGACGTCGCCAACGCGATCGCCGCGGACGGCATCGTGCTGCACGTCGGCTCGCACAAGGGGCGCGGCCTGGAGGCCACGCTGCCGCAGATCGTCAAGGAGCTGAAGGCCGCACTCAAGCGCCTGAAGGACCCGTGCTGGCTGCTGCTCGAGAACTCCGCGGGCGCCGGCGGCACGATCGGCCGCGATCCCGTCGAGCTCGCGAGCATCATCAACGCCGTCGATCACCCGCGCCTCGGCATGTGCATCGACACGTGCCATGCCTACGTCTCCGGGGTCGACGTCACCGACGCGAAGCAGCTCGACGACCTCGTCGAGGAGCTCGACACGCGCATCGGCATCGAGCGCCTGCGCTGTCTCCACGTCAACGACGCCGCAGCGGCCTGCGGATCGAATCGCGACCGCCACGCCAACGTCGGCGAGGGCGAGATGGGCGACGGCCTCGCCGTCACGCTCTCGCACCCGAAACTGGCGCACCTGCCGATGCTGCTCGAGACCCCGGGCCACGAGGGCAACGGGCCGGATGCGCAGGAGATCGCCGCGCTGCGCGCAATGCACGCGAAGGGCGTCAAGCGCCGTCAGGCGGCGGCGAAGCGGAAGTCCCGCGCACGCTGACGGTGAACGCGCCGCCGCCGGGCGGCTCGTGGAACTCGGGG
>CAWUMZ010000263.1:0-2287 GCA_963923625.1 uncultured bacterium
TCGAGCCGGCCGAGCAGGTAGTTGATCGAGTGCAGCACGGGCGACGCATGTGGCTTCACCGCCACGCGATCACCCGCCTTGAGCCAGTGGAAGTACAGCGCCGTCATCGCCGTCACCATCGACGCCGAGGACGCCTGGTGCCCGCCGACCTTGAGCTCGTCGTCCGACGGGCGCTCGTGGTTGGCGTAGTCGATCATCCGCGTCGACAGCCAGAGCACGCGACGCTGGATCGCGTCGAGGGTCGCGAGTTCGTCGGCGGTCGGCGTCGTCCGCGGCGGGGAGATGGCCATGGGGGAAGCGTAGCCGTGCCGCCCGCGCACGCCCAATCGCGCGGCGGCGGCGCGCCCCCGCGCGCACGCAGCCGATACGATGCCGATGTGATCCGCCTTCCCCCCGAGGGTCTGGTCGCCTTCGCCGCCGTCATCGACGAGGGCGGCGTCAGCCAGGCAGCGCGCGCGCTCAACCTGACCCAGCCAGCGGTCTCGAACCGCATGCGCGCACTCCAGACGATCGCCGGCGGCCCGCTCTACGAGCGCAAGGGTGGCCAGACCGTGCCGACCGAGATCGGGGCGCGACTGCTGCCGCATGCACGCGCCGTGGCACATGCGCTCGATCGCGCATCGACGGAGCTGGCCGACGCCCAGGCGCCTGTCCGCGTCGCCGTGTCGGAGGCGGCGGAGCCGCTCGTCGTACCGCGCCTCACCCGGCTCACGCTGGCGCAGCCGGACCTGGACATCGAGATCTCGACCGGACCCGGCATGGTGATCGTGGAGGACGTCCTCTCCGGCCGCATCGACATCGGCGTCACTGCGGCTGCTCCCTATGGCGGCGGCGAGCATCTCGATCGCTCGACGATCGCGGAGGACGAGGTGCTGCTCCTGCGCGCCGCGGACGGTTCCGCCGCCGCACCATCCGCGCCGCTGATGTTCGGCGACGTGACGATCCTCTGGCAGGCGCCGTCCTCCGGCGTCCGCCGCACCGTCGAGCGGGCGCTCGAGGCGGCCGGCATCGCGCCGAGCCGCCGGCTCGAACTCGGCAGCACGCACGCCGCGATCGCGGCAGCGGCCGCCGGTCTCGGGTGCTGTTTCGTCAACCGGGCGGCGGCGCGGACGGCGATCGACGCGGGCAAGGTCGTCGCGATCGCGCACGGACTCGGCGACCTGTACGCGCGCATCGAACTTGTCGCCCAGCCGGCTGATTTCCTGCCTGCGCACCACCGCCGAGTGCGGGAGGCGCTGACGCTGCGCAACTATCACGAATCTGAATACAAATCCCTCTAGATCGTGATTCGGTGATGCCCGTGCCGCGATAGCGTGCAGGTGGACACCCAGTCAACACGGAGGATCGCAATGCCCGGTCTCGAGCACGACATCACCGCCCCGCACCCGCTCGGCGCCCGTGAGGCGCGCATCGCCCATGCCTTGCGTCGCGTCGTGCGCAACGCAGCGCGCCCTGCGCACCCCAGCCGCCGCGTGTAGCCCTGGCGTTCCCCCACGCCGCGCTTCGCGAGTCCGATCGCCGGAAAGCGCCACACGCCCCAGATGCGCACCGGCGATTGCCGGGCGACACCCCCAACCCCCACGAGGATCCCATGAGCCCCGGTCTTGAACATCAGCATCCCACCGGATCCGGCACCGCCGGAACCCGTGCTCGAATCGTCATCGTCGGCTCGAGCTTCGCGGGTCTCACCGCCGCCCTCGAAGCGCATCGCCTGTTCGGCGACGCGGCTGAGATCACCGTGATCGACGAGCGCGACCGCTTCACATTCATCCCGTCGCTGATCTGGGTGCCCTTCGGCAAGCGCACCGCGGACGACATCCAGTTCGAGCTGGCTCCGATGTACGCGAAGCAGGGCATCCGCTTCATCAACGCGCGTGCGACGGGACTCGATCCCGCGGGGCACACGGTGACGCTCGACGACGGCACCACCCTCGAATACGACCGCCTCGTACTCGGCACCGGACCACGCCTCGCGTTCGAGCGAATCGAGGGCCTCGGGCCCCACGGCGGCTTCACGCAATCGGTCTGCAACATGGAGCACGCCGAGCTCGCCACGGAGGCCTGGCAGCGCTTCCTCGAGAAGCCCGGCCCCATCGTCATCGGCACCGCTCAGGCCGGCTCATGCTTCGGCGCGTCGTATGAGTTCGTGCTCAACGCACGCCACGCCGTGAAGAAGGCGGGGCTGCTCGACCGAGTGCCGATCACGTTCGTCACAGCGGAACCGTTCCTCGGCCACTTCGGACTCGGCGGCGTCGGTAACTCGCAGGAGCTCGTCGAGAAGTTCTTC
>CAWUMZ010000264.1:0-2278 GCA_963923625.1 uncultured bacterium
CAGATCGCCTGGGTGCCGGCGTTCCCCGTCGAGCTCCGCGATCGCGAGCGGTTCGCCGATCTCGTCGCCGGCGCCGCCCGCGCTGCCGGACGCGAGTGGGCCTCCGCCGACCTCGACGCGAACTGACGGGCATGCGACCGATCGTGGTCTACGACGACACCTGCGGCATGTGCCGCCGCAGCGTCCGCTGGGTGCGGCGACTCGACTGGCTGCGCCGCCTCGACGATCTCGGCTACTCGGAGGCCGTCGTGCGGTACCCCGAGATCGGCCGCGGTCAGCTGGGTGACGGTCTGCGCGTGCGCTTCGCGTCTGGCGATGTCGCCCTCGGTGTCGACGCGGTCCGCTCGATCGCCATCCGTACGCCGCTCGGCGCGCTCGGCGCGTGGGCGCTGTACCTCCCCGGGTTGCATGCCCTCGGAGCACGCGGCTACGCGGAGCTCGCGCGCCGCCGCCGCCCCGAGGGCGCTGCATGTCCGCTCCCGCGTCGCTACGACGTGGGCTCGGTGTAGGCGATCACGTAGATCTTCCGGATCGTCTCGGCGATGTCCCACTCGCCGACCCAGCCCTCCGGCGTGGCCACGGCCACACCCGGCTTCAGGATCGTCTCGGTGCCGTCCTCGTCGCGCAGCACGCCGCTGCCGGCGATGATCGTGAAGATCTCGCGGTAGCCGTCGCGGCGACCCGCGAACGTGCCCGGCGTGCACTCCCACACGCCGGCCTGGCTGTGCGCATCCTCGTGCAGCACGGCGGCGGACTCGACGGGCTCACCGCGCGTCGCGTTCGGCTTCGGGCCGATCACGTCGAGCGACAGCGAGAGCGGATCGGTGAATGCGGCGGCGTTCTGCGCCATGGTGGCCTCCTCGTGGACTGCCCGGGAGTCTGCCACGCCGCCGGGTAGGCTGCACGCATGGATGACCCGCTGAAGGACCATGAGAGCTCGCCGCTCGACACCGCGATCGGCCTGTCGTACGTCGGCCGGGACGGCGATGACATCGTCATGCGCCTCGACCCCACGCGCACGGCGCTCGGGTACGAGGACCCGCCGATGCTGCACGGCGGCACGCTCGCCACGCTCGTCGACACCGCCGGGTGGTACGCGGTCATGGCGAAGGCACCCGCCACGTGGATCGCCGTCGACCTGCGCAGCGACTTCCTCCGCATGGCGGATCTCTCGCCGCTGCGCGTCACGGGGCGCTGCCTGCGCGCCGGCCGCACGCTCGCCGTTTGCGACGTCACCGTCGCGCCATGGGATGCGCCCGAGAAGACGACCTCGGTCGGCCGGATCCAGTTCATCCGCACCGGCGACTGAGCCGCCCGGCGACCTGCGTCGGTACCCTAAGCCCATGGACAATCTGATCGACGGCAAGGCAGTCGCGGCGAAGGTTCGCGCCGAGGTGGCGGAGCGCACGAAGAAGCTCCACGACGAGACCGGCATTCTCGCCGGGCTCGCGGTGATCATCGTCGGCGAGGACCCCGCATCGCAGGTCTACGTCGCCAACAAGCACAAGGCGTGCCACGAGGCGGGGATGCACTCCCTGGAGATCGTGATGCCCGCGGAGACCACGCAGGCCGAGCTCGAGGCCAAGATCGACGAGGTGGCCAACGACCCCGCGATCCACGGGATGATCGTCCAGATGCCGCTTCCGGATCATCTCGACACCGACGCCGCGCTCAACCGCATCCCGTTCGACAAGGACGCCGACGGCCTCACCGCCGATGCGATGGGTCGTCTGATGACGCTCCAGCCCGGCCCGCTGCCGTGCACGCCCGCCGGCTGCATCGAGCTCCTCAAGGCGTACGGCGTGGAGATGAAGGGCGCGCACGCCGTCGTCGTCGGCCGCTCCGAGATCGTCGGCAAGCCGCAGGCGCACCTCCTGCTCAAGGAGGACTGCACCGTCACGATCTGCCATTCCCGCACGAAGGACCTCCCGGGCATCTGCAGCCAGGCCGACATCCTCGTCGCCGCCGTGGGTCGCCCCAAGATGATCGGCGCCGATTGCGTCAAGGAAGGCGCCGTCGTCATCGACGTCGGCATCAACCGCCTGCCCGAGGGCCTCTGCGGCGACGTCGACTTCGACGCCGTGCAGCCCAAGGCGAAGCTGATCACGCCGGTTCCCGGCGGCGTCGGTCCGATGACGATCGCGATGCTGCTGAAGAACACGATCGAGGCAGCCGAGCGCTCCGCCGGCCGCTGAGGACGAGATGTCGGACGTCGAGCTCACGCCGGATGAGGTGCGCCATGTCGCGACCCTCGCGCGGCTGGGTCTCGACGATGCCG
>CAWUMZ010000265.1:0-2275 GCA_963923625.1 uncultured bacterium
ACGGGCTGCATCAGCTTGGACGGGCAGGTCCGACAGCGCTCGAGCGCGGTGTCGGCGTTGCCGGTGAGCCGTTCGGAGCGATCCATCTGGCACAAGGCTACGGCGCTGCCCGGACAGAGCACCGGTGCGCGTCTCCCACGCCGTGGATGGGTATCCTGCGCGGCGGGCCCCCATCGGCTAGCGGCCTAGGCCACCGCCCTTTCACGGCGGCTACACGGGTTCGAATCCCGTTGGGGGTATCGGTTCGGCACGGTCGCTCAATGCGCTGCGGCGGTGAAGGCGACCTCGGCGTCGGCGATGAGCCCGCCGAATGCGGTGGTCGGCGACCACCGCTCGAGCGTCGCCGGCGATCGCCCGTCGTGAACGGCGTCGAGGCCCTCCGCGAGCCGGTCGAGCGCCGCCAGCGCGTGGGCGTCCACCGCGGCGCCCGCTTCCGCGAGCACGCCGACGTCGGCGGCCACGGCGATCGCGCCCGCGTCGTCGAGATCCGCGAGGATGCGCGTGGCCGCCGCGGCCTCGACGGTCGTACCGCCCGGCTCGTGCCGGGCCGCGGTGACGACCGTCGCCGCTCGAGCACGGGCCGCCGCCAGCGCGCGCCGAGCCGCGACATCTCCGTCACCCGGGTCGCGGGCCGTCGTCGCATACGCGCCCAGCGCGCGGGCGAAGGCGGCGAGCACCAGCGCGATCGTCCCCGTCGTACGGGTCGGCCAGGCGCGCATGACGATCCCGACGAGCAGCGCGGCGATGGCGACGGTGACGATGTTCGCCGCCACCGTGTAGCGAACCGCGTCGGCATCGGCGTAGTCCATCACCTCGATGAACAGCGTCACGCCGAGGACCGCGAGGACGTAGCCGTGAACCATGTACGCGATGAACAGCAGGCTCCCCAGGATCGTCGCGGCCACGAGCACGGCCGGTCCCGTGCCGAACACCCCGAGGAGCACCACGGTGCCGACGACGCCGACGAGGACGCCGAGGACGCGGGCGACGAGTCGCGGCATCGTGCTCGCGTAGTCGGGCTTCAGCACGAGCGCGACTGTCATCGGCAGCCACACCGCGTGCTCGACGCGCAGCGCGTAGGAGAGCGCCGTGGCCACCGAGAACGCGATGCTCAGCCGGATCGCATGGCGCAGGAACACCCGGTTCGCATCGGGCACGCGCAGGGCGGCGATCGGTCGACCGAAGGGCACCGGCAGCGACTTCGACTCGACCTCGACCCGCCGACCGAGCGGATACGGCGCGGCCAGCGCCGCGGCGATGGCCGCGGCCTCCGCCTCGATCGCGGCGAGCGCCGGCTCGAGGCGCTGCGGCAGGTCGCGCCGTGCCGCGTCCAGTGCCAACCCGAGACGCGCCGCCGCCGCGGGGACGTGCCGGCGGCGCACCTCGATCTCGATGGCACCCGCCGCCGCGATCGCGAACTCCCCCGTCGCGCGCATCAGCGCGTCGAGCGCCGCCGACGGCGCTGCCGCCCGCTCCGGCTGCAACGCCGTCAGCGCGACGCGCAGGCGCTCGACGCCACCGGTCAGCGTCGCGTACCAGCCGGCCGTTGCCCCGCGCGGCCGCACCTCGTCGATGCGCGCCACGGCGACATCGAGCGACGTCACCGGGGCCGGCCGGCGATGCCAGTGGGGATCCTCCTTGAGTGCGAACCCGAGCTCGCGGTAGGCGACCGCGAGATCCGAACGCATCCCTCCCATGCGCGCCAGCAGGATCGGCAACAGGACGAGCAGGGCCGCGATCACGCAGCCGATCGCCGTGAGCAGCGTGATCCGCAGCCCGTGGTCGAACGTCTGCGGCTTGCCGCTGTAGACCGCGAACATCATCAGCGCCAGCACGCCCGCGAGCCCGACGCGCGGGCCGGCGATGCAGGCGTAGCCGGCCGCGAACGCGATCAGCGCGGCGGCAGCGACGTGCAGCTCGGGATGGCCGGCCACCGACTCGCCGAGCCCCGTGGCGAGCGTCATGCAGACCACGGACAAGCCGAGGCCACGCGCCCGCGGGCGGAACGAGCCGCGGAGATCGGCGAGCCCCGTGGCGGCGAGCCCGAACGCGAGCGGAACCGCATCGGAGACGTCGACGACCGCCAGCGCGATTGCGAGGACGACTCCCGAGCCGATCGCGAGTCGAAGCGGGATCATCCAGCGAACGCCGGCGCGATCGATCCCCAACGCGGAGCGCACGATCGCAGCGAGGGTCGGCTTCGCCATCGGCGGGAGTCTAGGGAGAGGGAGCTGCCGACTCGTCAGGCGGACGGCATCAGGACGACGCCGTCCTC
>CAWUMZ010000266.1:0-2264 GCA_963923625.1 uncultured bacterium
CAGGCCCTGCACCGCGGCGTCGTTGATGCCGAGGTTGAGGATCGTGTCCATCATGCCCGGCATCGAGAACACGGCGCCGGAGCGCACGCTGACGAGCAGCGGCCGCTCGGGGTCGCCGAGGCGGCGGCCGGTGCGCTCCTCGAGCGCGGCGAGGCGGTCGAGGACGCCGTCCCACAGCCCCTCGGGCCAGGCGCCGCCGGCGTTCATCGCGTCGACGCACGCCTCGGTCGTGACGGTGAAGCCGTCGGGGACGGGAACGCCGATGCGCTGCATCTCGGCGACGTTCGCGCCCTTGCCGCCGAGCAGGTTGCGCATCTCGGCGGATCCCTCGGACTGGTCGTAGACGAACTTCTTCACGGTGTCGCGGCTCCTGGGAGGTCCTTGCCCTGAACCCTAGTCGCCCCTCTCCCCGCGCTCCCCCGTCCGCGGCGAAGTGCGCGACACTTCCCGCAGTCATGTCCGGAGGAATGCGATGAGGATCGTCAGCGGCGGCACCAGCTCGGAGCTCTACGGCGGGCGCTTCACCGGCGTCGTGCGCCTCGAGATGCTCGACGAGGCCCCCGACGCATCCGCGCCCGACGTCGCGCGCGTGTCGTTCGACGACGGCGCCTGCACGTTCTGGCACTCCCATCCGGGCGGGCAGAAGCTGCTGCTGCTCGACGGCCGCGGCCGGGTCGGCACGACCGACGGCGAGGTCGAGCTCGCCCCCGGCGACTACGTGGACGCGCCGGCCGACGAGCGCCACTACCACGGCGCCGCCGCCGGTCACGCCTGCACGTTCCTCGCGCTCACGTGGGGCACCACCGACTGGGAGGATGTCGCGCCGTGAGTACGGCCGCGGACGTCATCGTGATCGGCGGCGGATCCGCCGGGGCGACCATCGCGGCGCGGCTCGCCGAGGCCGGGCGCGATGTGATCCTCGTCGAGGCCGGACCCGACTACGGCCCGCACGGCGCGCCCGGCTGGCCGGTCGATCTCGTCGACGCCACGACGCTCGCCCTCTCGCACGACTGGGGCTACACGGGCGGCGATGGTCGCTGGGCCTTCGAGCGGGCCCGAGTGATCGGCGGGTGCTCGGCGCACAACGGCGCGATCGCCGCAGTCGGCCATCGCGTGGACTACGACGCCTGGGGCCTGCCCGGCTGGACGGGCGACGACGTCGCGCCGCTGTTCGCCACCGTCGTCGAGAAGATGCGCGTGCGGACATACACCGACGAGGAGGCCGTGCCGTTCCACCGCCACTGCCTCGAGGCCGCCCGCGGGCTCGGCTGGAGGATGGCGTCGGACCTCTGCGATCTCGACGCCAACGACGGCTTCGGCCTCGAGACCGTCAACGTGGTCGGCCGCACGCGCTGGAACACCGCGTTCGCCTACCTCGATCCGGCGCGCCACCTGCCGAATCTGACGATCCTGGATCGCACGCTCGTCGATCGCTTCACGGAGACGCCCGACGGCGTGGTCATCCACGCGATCACCGACGGTGCGTGGCACGAGATCAAGGCGGGCACGCTGGTGCTCGCGGCCGGGGCGTACGGAACCCCCTTGATCCTGCAGCGCTCCGGCATCGGCGATCCCGAGCGCCTGCGCGCTGCGGGCGTCGAGCCGGTGCTCGACCTGCCCGGCGTCGGCGCCAACCTCCACGACCACCCGCTCGTCCTCGTGGACCGCGCGATCGGCGCCGATCTCCAGGCCGATATCGACGCGGCCGCCGCTGCGGGCTTCCTACCCGAGGAGCAGACGCTCGGCAAGGCCGTCTCGTCGCAGTCGCCCGACGGCCTCTTCGACCTCCATCTGTTCCCCGTGCTGGCGTCGGACCAGACGCACGAGCTGCACGGGCGCGTCGGGATCGTCGTTTCGTGCGTCACGCCGAGAAGCCGCGGCCGCATCGACATCGCGTCCCCGGATCCCGAGGCGCACCCGGTGATCGACCACCGATACCTCGAGGATGCCGACGGACACGACCTCGCCGTGCTGCGCGACGGCGTCGCCATGGCCGACGCGCTGTTCGATCACCCTGCCGTCGCGAGCCACGTCGGCGATGCCGTGACCGATCTCTCGACCGATACGGCGATCCGCGCGAACGTGGCGCACTACTACCACCCCGTCGGCACGGCCAAGATGGGCGACGGACCCGACGCGGTGTGCGACGCCCGCGGCCGGGTACGCGGCCTCTCGCGCGTCGTCGTCGGCGATGTCTGCCTCTACCCGCAGATCATGCGCGGCAACACCAACATGCCGGCGGTGATGACGGGCGAGCTGATCGC
>CAWUMZ010000267.1:0-2262 GCA_963923625.1 uncultured bacterium
GATCGCCGGTCGTGATCTCGCACGTACGCTCGCGCTCAGCGGCTTCGCCCGCGAGTTGCCGATCGCGCCCAACACGCAGGACGCCCCGGCGATCGTCGAGCAGGTGCGCATCGCCCAGCGCCACGGTCGCGGACTGTGGGCGGCCTGCGGCTTCGCGGCCGCGTTCCCCGGCAAGGATCCCGCCGGCGGCGGGTAGGCTGTGGGCGTGCGCGTGCTCCCCCTGATCGGCGTTGCCGCCGCCGGCCTCGCCGCCGGCGCGCTCGAGGCGATGGCCGTGGTGCGCATCGACCGCGATCTGCCGCTCCCGGGACTCGATCCGCGTCTTGCCGGCCTGCGCATCGCGCACGTGTCGGACCTCCACCTCGGTGCGCCTGGCGTCAACCGTCGGGCCGCACAGCAGGCGCTCGACCTGCTCGATGAGGCGGCACCCGACCTGATCGCGATCACGGGCGACCAGCTGAGTCACGCCCGCGGCGCCGGCGACCTGCTCGAGCTGCTGCGCGGCCTCAGTGCGCCGCTCGGCACGGTGGCGATCCTCGGCAACCACGATCTCGGCTACGTCCGCGACCCGTTCTCCAAGGCCGGGCCGGTGCCCGACTACGCGTCGGTCGGCGTCACGCTCCTGCGCGACGAGACGATCACGGTCGAGCGCGCCGGAGCGACGATCGCGATCAGCGGCATCGAGCCCCGCCGGCAGGAACGGCGTCAGGTCCTGCCACCACACGGCCAGCCGCTGCTCGCCCCGTGGCCCACGAGCGACGCCGACCTGCACGTCGTGCTCTCGCACTACCCGGACCTGTTCGACGAGCTGCCCGCCGGCAGCCGCGACCTCGTGCTCGCCGGCCACCTCCATGGCGGACAGGTCTGCATTCCCTGGCCGTCCGGGCGCATCCGCCTGTCGCAGCTGAATCACGCGTACACCGATGGCGTCTTCACCCGCGGCAACGCGACGATGCACATCTCCCGCGGCGTGGGAACGACCTTCGTGCCCGTGCGGTACTTCGCGCGGCCGGAGATCACGATCCTCCGGCTGCAGCCCGCCTAGGATCACCGCATGGCGATCACGTCCCTCGTCCGCGCGTCGCTGCACGACGCGCCCGAGCCGTGCCGCACCTGCACCTGGTGGCAGGGCGGCGCGCGCGGCGTCGACAAGCAGCAGTGGGCCGCCGGCGTCGAAGGTCGCTTCGGCGCGTGGGGGATGCTCTACCGCGACGACGAGCGGACGATCGGCATCGTGCAGTACGGCCCGTCTGCGGACTTCGCGCACGCACGACGGCTACCTGCCGGACCGCCATCGCGCGACGCGGTGCTGATCACCTGCGCGCTCGTCGACCCGGCCGCGGGACCGTGGGTGGTGCAGCGCCTGCTGCTCGCCATCGCCGGCGAGTCGCGCGATCGCGGCCTGATCGCCCTCGAGGCCTTCGCGACGCCCGTCGAGCGCCCGGATGCACCGCACCTCGTGCCGCTCCCGCGTGCCGACCTCGAGGAGATCGGCTTCGCCGCCGTGCGCGAGGCCGGTGAGGTCGCCCTGATGCGCCTCGATCTCCGCGGGCTCGTCACCGTCCCGGCGAGCGAGGCCTCGTTGCTCGATCGGCTGCGCGAGGAGCTCGCGGAGCGCCGCGCCCGCCGCGTACCCGCCCGCTCGTAGCCGCAGGCCAGTCGCCCCGATGGGGCGGCTGGTTTCCTGAGGGAGGAGAGAGAGCAGGCTGCGAGGGCGGGACCGAACGCTGCGCGTCGGAAAGCATCCTGCAGCCTGCGTGAAGAGCATCGCTCCGCGGGCCTCGCCGCGCTGGGTAGTTTCGAGGCGACCTGGTGCGGACGACTACCGATGAAACAACGGGGCCAGACCCCGTTGTTTCGTCCCGAGTGTGGGATCCCCGGCTAACGAGAGCTGAGTAGCAGCTCGGCGGGTGGATCAGAGGACGGTGCTGTGGAGCGTGGTGGTCCCGATTGCGGTGCGCGCTGTGCGCGCTCCGCTTTGTCGAGTGCGGAAGTTGTGAGTCGCAATCGGCCACCCAAACGCTTCCGCGTTTGGGCCGATGGCTCCTCTCAATCTGCGGAAGGTCGCCCGTCGAACGCGGTCGACATCGCCCGAGCGCTAGTGGGACTGCAACAGGAGTTCTGCGATGTCGACCGCGTTCGACGCGGCGCCCTTCCGCAGATTGTCAGCCACCACAAAGCACGCGAGCCCGTTGGGAGCGCCGAGATCCTCGCGGATGCGGCCGACGAGGACGCCGTCCTTGCCGGTTGCCTGACGAGCCG
>CAWUMZ010000268.1:0-2254 GCA_963923625.1 uncultured bacterium
TCGGCCATGTGCTGCGCGTGGAAGCCCTCCGATGCCTGCTCGCGCCAGTCGCCGCCGATATCGTCGAACGAGATCGGCAGCTCGTAGCCCTGTCCGGCGTAGCGGCAGTCGGCGCGGCGCGTCAGCACCGGTGCCGGCCCCGTGTCGGTGGCGAAGCGCTCGAGGACGTCCTTCTCCATCGCGTCGAACACCTGCTCGAGCGCGGCGAGCTCGACATCGCCGAGCATCGTGGAGACGGTCCGCACGGAGTCGTAGCGGAGGTCCGTGGCGAGCAGCCCGCGCGCGGACGTGACGCCCGGCGCGGGTGGCACGAGGATGCGCGGCACCTGCAGCTCGTCGGCGACCTCGCAGGCGTGCAGCGGGCCGGCGCCACCGAACGGCACGAGCGTGCACTCGCGCGGGTCGTAGCCACGGCGGATCGAGTGGACGCGCACCTCGCGAACCATGTTCGCGTTGACGATCGTGAGGATCGCGAGCGCGGCCTCCTCGGTCGACATGCCGAAGCGGTCGCCGATCTCGGTGACGACGCGCTCCGAGGCGGCCGCGTCGAGGTGCATGCGGCCCGCCAGGTACGACTCCGGATCGACGCGCCCGAGCACCACGTGCGCGTCCGTCACGGTTGCCTCCGTGCCGCCCTTGCCGTAGCACGCGGGACCGGGGTCGGCACCGGCGCTGCGCGGGCCGACCTGGAAGGCGCCTGCGGCATCGACCCAGGCGACGGAGCCGCCGCCGGCGCCGATCGCCGACACGTCGAGCTTCGGCGCGAGCACCGGGTATCCGCCGATCAGGTTCTGCAGCGGGTTCGACTCGACGAGCTTGCCCGGGATCACGGAGATGTCGGCCGAGGTGCCCCCGATGTCGAGCGTGATCAGATTCTCGTGTCCGTGCGCGTCGCCGAGGTGCTTCGCCGCGATCACGCCGGCAGCAGGGCCGGACAGCAGGACGTTGACGGGGCGCTCGCCCGCGTTCTCGATGTCGGCGACACCGCCGTTCGACTGCATCACCCGCAGCGGCGCCGCGAAGCCGGCACCGCGGTACCCCGACTCGAGGAGCTCGAAGTAGCGGCGCACCTTCGGCTTGACGAAGGCATTCACCGCCGTCGTCGAGAAGCGCTCGTACTCGCGGTACTGCGCAGTCACCTGATGCGAGAGGCTGACGTCCGCCTCCGGATGCACCTCGCGGATGAGCTCGCCGGCGCGCAGCTCGTGCACGGGGTTGAGGAAGGCGAAGAGGAAGCACACCGAGATCGAGTTGATGCCGGCGTCGCGCAGCTCGGCGACGGCCTGGCGCACGGCGTCCTCGTCGAGCGGCACGACCACATCGCCGGGCGGCGCGATGCGCTCCGCGACGACCTTGCGGTAGCGGCGCTGCACCAGCGGCCAGCGCTGGATCGGGATGTCCTGCATGATCGAGAAGTTGTACGGCCGGCGGTGGCGGCCGATGTGCAGGATGTCGCGGAACCCGAGCGTCGTGATCATGCCCGTGCGCGCGCCCTCGTGCTCGAGCAGCGCGTTGGTGGCGACGGTCGTGCCGTGCAGGATCAGATCGACATCGGCGGGCGTGATGCCCGCCAGCTCGCACGCCTCGACGGATCCCTGGATCGTCGCGATCGATGGGTCGGCCGGGGTGGACGGCAGCTTGTGCACGAGCACGCCCTCGCCGGGCAGCCCGCTGATGATGATGTCGGAGTTCGTGCCTCCGACGTCGACGCCTAGGGTGATCATGGGGGAACCTCTCCTCTTCTCACGGCTAGCCTACGAAGCCTCGGGTGGGGAATCAACCCGTGGCGAGAGGATTTCCGCTCAGAACAGCGTGGGATCGGCCTCGTCGCCGGCGTACAGCGCCGCGACGTCGAGCGTGACGCACTCCACGTTGCGACGCTCGGCCAGCTTGCGCGCCTGCGGGGCGAACTCCGGCGCCACGACGAGGGCGCGGGCACCGGCGTAGGCGGCGTCCTTCTCGATGTGCTCGCGGTAGCGGACGACCTGCTCGACGGCGGCGACGACGGCCTTCACGCGCTTCACCTCGACGAGCACGATGCGACCCTCGGCGTCCTTCGCGAGGAAGTCGACGGGGCCGACGTCGGTCGAGCGCTCGCGCTCGAGGATCTCGAGGCCCTCCTCGATCAGATCGGGCGCGCGCTCGAGCAGCGCGTGGATCTCGAGCTCGCGGCCCTCGCGCTCCAGCACCGCGTTGTCCTCGAGGCCGTGCGCATCGTCGGCGATGACCTGCTCGACCTCGATCATCAGCGTCT
>CAWUMZ010000269.1:0-2251 GCA_963923625.1 uncultured bacterium
CCTGCAGCGACCAGAGTCGCAGGATCAGCACGATGATGATCGCCGCGGCGATCACGGCGAGGATCGTGACCCGCCGGCCGATGCCATCGCGGTCGAAGCCCTCATTCCCCGCCGGCTGCTGCGGCTTGGGCGGCGGGGGCGGATACGCGAGGGTTGGCTCGTCGGTGCGCGGCGTGCTCATGCGGCGCTCCGATCCGGCACGCCCATGCAGCGGCGCAGGAGCGGCAGCAGCACGATGCCGAGCAGCAGCGTGGCGGCGATCTCGGCCGCGGCCCGAATACCCAGCGTCCCCCACGCGACGTCCTGGCTCTCGATGGCGATCGTCACGAGCGCGTCGCCGATGATCGTCAGCGCGGTGGCCACGAGCAGCACGAGCAGCGCCATGCCCAGCGAGACGCGGCGGCGGCGCGCCGCCCAGGCTCCCGCTCCCCAGCCGATCGGCGTGAGCACGAGCGCCGAGGCGCCGAGCGGCGCCTGCACCGCGACGTCGAGCACCATCCCGGCGACGAAACCGGCAGTCGCTCCCCACAGCGGGCCGAAGCGCAGCGCGATCGCGACGAGCACGATCAGCGCGAGGTCCGGCACGGCGCCGAGGACGCGCGCGTCGATCGCGAGGGCGATCTCGAGGTAGATGGCGAGGACCAGGGCGACGACGGGAACGAGCACCGCCCAGGGCGACGCCCGTGGAGGCCGCGGGGTCTCTCCCGTGTCCTCTTCGAAGGCGAGGTCGTCGTCGAACTCGAAGGCGTCGGTGGCGCTCACGATGTGCCACCGCCGGTCAGGATCACGACGTTGGCGAACGAGCCGAGATCGACCCACGGCACGACGAGCACGCTCTTGTAGGTGTTCGAGTCGCTCTGCCGCGCCTCGCTGACGACGCCGATCGGCAGGCCGCGCGGGTACGCAGAGGCGAGCCGGCCCTGCGGATCGATGAAGCCGCTGGTGACGACGCGATCGCCGGGCTGCACCACGCTCGAGCCGCGCACGAAGCCGAGGACGAGCACCGACGGATCAGCCGCGCTCGGCTGCAGGATGCCGTCGGCGCCGCGACGGCCGGCGACGGTCGCGCCGACTGCGACATCCGCGTTCGACAGCAGCGACACGGTGGCCGTGCCGGACGTGACGCGGGTGATCTTGCCGATCAGCGCCGCACCGCCGATGTCGGCGGTCGCCGAGACCCCGGCGAGGACGGGATCGCCGACCTGCACGCCGGCGTTCTCCCCCGCGTCGACGACGACGGTGCTCGACGTCAGCGACGGCGAGCGGGCGACCACGCGCGCGGCGTGCGGCGTGTACGCCTTGGTCGCGGGGAAGGCGGGCGACTTGACGTAGTTGAGGAGGCCGCGCAGCTCGTCCGCGTCCTGCTGGTTGACCTCGGCCTTGGAGAGTTCGGCGCGCAGCGTGGCGTTCTCCGCCAGGAGCCGGTCCCGTTCATCGCGCGCGGAGCGGATGTCGCCGAACCAGCCGATCAGATCGCGGACCGGCTGCGTGGCGCGCTGCGCGACCTCCTGGATCGTCGACGTGCTGTCAGCGGCCGTTCCCTGCGCCGAGACGACGTCGGCCTGCGCGCGGATCGAGAACGTGACGAGCAGGAGCGAGGCCGCGACGAGCAGAATCGGCACGAGGCGGCGGGCGAGGCGGGTGCGGGCGGTGGGCGTCCGGGTACGGGCCATGGGCGTCGAGACGCGCGCGGAGGCGCGACGCTGAGCGGGATCAGCAGGTCGAAGTCTACCGTCCGGCCGGGGATCGGTCGGTGGGGCGGCTTCCCGCGCGGATCAGGCCACGCGGCCGTCGAACGGCAGGCCCGCCTGCACCCAGCCCTGGCACCCGCCGAGCAGATTCGCGCAGCCCGAGCGTCCGGCGGCCGCAAAGGCGTCGGCAGCGGCCCGCGAGCGGCCGCCGGATCGGCAGATGAACACCGTCCGGTCCGCGTCGGGCAGTTCCTGCCAGCGGTTCGGAAGCTCACTCAGCGGCAGGTGGATGCTGCCGCTGATGCGCCCGGCATCCCACTCCTCCTGCTCGCGCACGTCGACGAGGAGCGCGCGCTGGCGCTGCAGCTCCTGCACCTCCGCGGGCATCAGGTCGGGCGCGTCGTCGATCGGCAGGTCCATGGGTTCCTCAGCTCTCTGCGGGTGCGTTGCGGGCGAAGGCGATCGCCTCGTCGGCGCTGGCGATCGTGCCGGCGGCCTGCTCCTCGGCGATCAGGGCGAGCAGGCGGCCGAGCTCGGGGCCCGGCGCCAGCCCGAGCGCG
>CAWUMZ010000270.1:0-2240 GCA_963923625.1 uncultured bacterium
CCGTGCGCCTGTTCCCGAAGCCCCCGGCGGACGCCGCGCGCGAGTCGACGATCCCCGCCGCGATCCTCGTGCTGGTCTCGTTCGGGCTCTACTGGCTGCTGCCGGGTCACTTCCGTCCCGTCCCGGCGATGATCATGGTCGTCCTCGTGATCCTGCTCGTCGCGCTGCTCGTCGTGCTCGTCCCGCATCGCCATGCCGAGGTCGCCCGCTGGCAGCGCTACCTCGTCATGCTGGTGATCGCCGCTATCACGTTCTCGAACGCCTACGACCTGTTCCGACTCCTCGAGGCGCTTCTGTCGAAGAACCAGATCATGACGGGGCGCGAGCTGATCCTCTCGGCTGGCGTCATCTGGCTGACCAACGTCATCGTCTTCGGCCTCTGGTACTGGGAGCTCGATCGCGGTGGACCGGGACGCCGCGCCGCCGCGCGGGATGATGAGAGCCTGGAGCGGTTCCCCGACTTCCAGTTCCCGCAGATGGAGAATCCGCAGCTCGCGCCATCCTCGTGGCACCCCCGGCTCCTCGACTACGTCTACTTCTCGTTCTCGAACGGCACGGCGTTCTCCGCCACCGACGTGATGCCGCTGTCGCACTGGGCGAAGGGGCTGATGATGGTTCAAGCCGGCTCGTCGCTGCTGCTCGTCGTGCTCGTCACGGCGCGCGCCGTCAACGTGCTCTGAGCAGCGTCGGTCCTACGCGTTGCGCGCGGGCGCGCAGCAGCCGGGCGCCGGTTCGGCCTCGCCGCCCTCGACGAGGCTGACGCCCGCGGGCACCTCGGGGCTCCACGCGCAGCGGAAGCCCTGGTGTCCCGTTGAGCTCTCCGCCGTGTTGCCGGTGCGCGCCGACACGCGGTAGCGGTCGCAGTACGAGCGATGGCAGAGGAACGACCCGCCGCGGATCGCCATCACGTCGTCGCCGGCGGCGGGGTTGAAGCGGTCGCGCGTCCACTCCCAGACGTTGCCGCTCGTGTTGTAGAGGCCGTACCCGTTCGGCTCGAAGGCGTCGACGGGACACGTACCGACATAGCCATCCTCACCCGTGTCCTCGGCGGGGAACTCGCCCTGCCAGATGTTGCAGCGATGCTCGCCGTCGGGCATCAGCTCCATGCCCCACGGGTAGCGCTGCTGCACGAGCCCACCGCGCGCCGCGACCTCCCACTCGGCCTCGCTCGGCAGGCGCAGACCCGCCCAGGTGCAGTAGGCGAGCGCATCGAGCACCGCGACGTGGACGACCGGGTGGTCCATGCGGCCGGCGAGGTTCGAGTCGGGTCCCTCCGGATGGCGCCAGTCGGCGCCATGGACCTTGCGCCACCACGGCGCGGCAGCGGCGGCCTGCGTCAGCTCGAAGTCGTCGGGGAGGAAGTTCACGAAGACGAACGACCAGCCCCACTCCTCCGCCACCGTCACCCAGTCGGTGTCGTCGACGAAATCCGCGAAGCGCTCGTTCGTGACGGCGTGCGCGTCCATCCAGAACGGCGCCACCTCGATCTCCCGGACCGGTCCCTCCCAGTCGCCCTCACGGGCCCGCTCGTCGTCATTGCCGAGCAGGTAGCGACCACCCGGAATCGGCATCAGCTGCGCGCCGTGCGCATTCGGCGGGGTCGGAGCGGCCATCGAGCTCAGCGCCAGGCGGTCGCGAGGGTGCGCTCGATGCGGTCGATCGTCTGCCCCTCGGACGCCTCGCTGGCGGCCTTCGCCTCGATCCACGCCGGGTCCGCCTGGAACGCCGCCCACGTGTCATCCATGTGCGCCTGATCCCGCCACGCGCAGACGTACGTGAAGGCGTCGGCCTCGTCGCGCTCGAGCCAGAAGCGGTCGATCACGACCTCGTACCGCTCAAACAGCGGCAGGACGACGGCGTCGAAGCGCGCGAGCACGGCATCGCGCTTGCCGGCGGTGCAGACGTAGCGGCGGATCTCGTACAGCATCAGGGGCTCCCGATCGGCGCTGCGCCGGGCCGGCGCGGCACCGGCATCATACGTGGGCGATGAACCTCTCCCACCGCCAGCGCGTGCTCATCATGCTCGCCCTGCTCCTTCTGTTCATGGCCGGCCTCGCGGTGACGAACGCCGTCAACCAGGTGCTCGGGATCGCGATCTGCGCGGTCGCGTTCGCGCTCGCGGCGCTGGTGGCGTTCACGGTGAATCGGCGGCGGTAGCAGCACTCGTCGGGCAAACCGCAGCCCCTCTACAATCCCACGCGCAGGCGGGGTGTCGGAGCGGCCTAACGAGGCGGTCTTGA
>CAWUMZ010000271.1:0-2233 GCA_963923625.1 uncultured bacterium
CGAGCGACAGGCCGAGCAGCAGGAGGCCGGACAGCCCGTACGCCACGGGCAGTCCGAGGGTGGCGACGCGATTCACAGCCCGAGGGTATCGCGCAGTGCGCGGGCCGCGGCGCCGCGGTGCGACAGGGCGTTCTTCTCGTCGGCCGTCAGCTCGCCGCAGGTGCGGGTCTCGCCGACCGGGATCAGGATCGGGTCGTAGCCGAAGCCGTTGCCGCCGCGCGGTTCGGTCGCGAGCGAGCCCTCGAGCGTGCCGTCGGCGCTGTGCTCCGTCCCGTCCGGGGCGATCGCCACGAGCACGCAGCGGAAGCGCGCAGTGCGATCGGCGGCGCCGGCGACGGCGGCCAGCAGCGCGGCGGTGCGGCCGGGGTCGTCGAGCCCATCGCCGCCGTAGCGGGCGCTGTGCACGCCGGGCGCGCCGTCGAGCGCATCGACCTCGATGCCCGAGTCATCGGCCACCACCCACTCGCCCGGGCACTGCGCTGCGCCGGCGAGCGCCTTGATGCGCGCGTTGGCGTGGAAGGTGTCGCCGTCCTCGACGGGAGGGTTCCACCCGTCGATCGGCAGCACCTCGCAGCCGAGCAGCCGCTCGAGCTCCGCGGCCTTGCCGGGATTGCCGGTGGCGAGGAAGACGCGCTCGATCACGCGGCGTCGATGGCGGCCTGCTGCGCGGCGCGCAGGTGGGTCATCCCGATGCCGGCGAGGTCGAGCAGGCTGTTGAGATCGGCGCGCGGGAACGGCGTGCCCTCCGCCGTGCCCTGCACCTCGACGAGGCCGTCGGAGCCGGTCATCACGACGTTCATGTCGACGTCAGCGCGCGAGTCCTCGACGTACGGCAGGTCGAGGACGGCCTGACCGTCGACGATGCCGACGCTGATCGCCGCGATCGAGTCGCGCAGCGCGGCCGTGCGGCCGATGCCCGCCAGCGCGAGGTGCGCGGCGACGTAGGCGCCGGTGATCGACGCGCAGCGCGTGCCGCCGTCGGCCTCCAGCACGTCGCAGTCGACCCACAGCGTGTTCTCGCCGAGCTGCGCGAGATCGACCACTGCGCGCAGCGAGCGGCCGATCAGACGCTGGATCTCGACGGTGCGCCCGTCGAGCTTGCCCTTCGTGGCGTCGCGCTGCTTGCGCTGGCCCGTCGAGGCGGGCAGCATCCCGTACTCGGCGGTCAGCCAGCCTCGACCCTGGCCGCGCATCCACGGCGGCACGCTCTCCTCGATGATCGCGGTGCACAGCACGCGCGTCTGCCCCACCTCGATCAGCGCGGACGGCGCCGACTGCAGGAAGTGCGGCGTGATGGAGATCGGGCGCGGCTCGTCGTGGCCGCGGCCGTCGGGCCGGCTCACGCCTGCTCCTCCGCATCCTTCGGCTTGGGCTTGGGCGGGATCGGCAGGCCGAGATCGCGCCACTGCTCGTCGGCGGCCGGCGACGGTGCGTCGGTGAGGGGATCGAAGCCACCGGCGATCTTCGGGAAGGCGATCACGTCGCGAATCGAGTCGGTGCCGGTCAGCAGCATCACCGTGCGGTCGATGCCCGGGGCGATGCCGCCATGCGGCGGCGCGCCGTAGTGCAGCGCGCGCAGCAGGAAGCCGAAGCGCTCCTCCGCCTCCTCGTCCGAGAACCCGACCGTGCGGAAGACGCGCTCCTGCAGGTCGGGGCGGTTGATGCGGATGGAGCCCGATGCGATCTCGCTGCCGTTGATGACCATGTCGTAGGCCTCGGAGAGCACGGAGCCGGGATCCGACTCGATGCGATCCTCGTCCTCGGCGCGCGGCGCCGTGAACATGTGGTGCTCCGCGACCCAGCGCTGCTCATCCTCGTTCCAGCCGAACAGCGGGAAGTCGACGACGAACAGCATCGCCCAGGCGTTCGGGTCGGCCAGTTCGAAGCGCTCGGCCAGGTGCGGACGCAGCGCGCCCAGCACGCGCACCACCACGGCCTCGGTGTCGGCGGCGAGGAAGATCGCATCGCCCGGGTTCGCGCCCGTCGCGGCGCGGATGCCGCTGATCTCGTCCTCGCCGAGGAACTTCGCGATCGGCGAGCGCACCTCGCCCGACTCATCGAGCAGCAGGTAGGCGAGGCCCTTGCCGCCCCACTCCTTGGCGAACTCGGCCAGCTCGTCGAGGTCCTTGCGGCTGAGGCTCGCGGCGCCGGGGCACGCGAGCGCGCGCACGCAGCCGCCGGCCTCGATCGCGCCGGTGAAGACGCTGAAGCCGGACGAGCGGACGAGGTCGGA
>CAWUMZ010000272.1:0-2230 GCA_963923625.1 uncultured bacterium
CGCAGCTGCGCCGGTGAGGAGGTCTCCACGCAGGAGCGGATCTTCCTCGGCGATCCCGCTCGTTCGCTGCGGGTGACCTCGGTGGTCTTCTCCGGCGGCGTCATCACCTCGTTCTACGACGTCACCGAGGACGTCGACTTCGAGGAGGCGCGGCGCACGTTCTCCGCTGCCGTCAGTCATGAGCTGCGCACGCCGCTGGCACGCATTCTGGGCCTCGCCGAGTCGCTCGCGCTCCCGAACAGCGATGACGAACGCGAGGAGCTCGTGTTCCAGATCGAGCACGAGGTCGACGGCATGCGGAAGCTGATCGACGAGATGCTGCTGCTGGCGGCCCTCGATCGCGGGCGTCTCGCGGTCGCGGATGGGATCGTCGACGCGAGCGAGGTGGCATTCGAGATCGTCGAGGCCGCGAAGCAGCGGCGGATCGGGCGCGGGCGCGACATCGCGCTGACGGCGCCGGCACGCGTCGATGTTCCCGTGGCACCACGGCTGTTCGAGGTCGTCGTGCAGAACCTCGTGGACAACGCGTTGATCCACGGCGGCGCGGATGCCCAGGTGCGCGTGAGCGTCGCGGGCGTGGACGATGAGGCCGTGCTCGAGGTGGCCGACACCGGCATCGGCATCCCGGCGCAGCATCTGCCCTTCGTCTTCCAGCGCTTCTATCGCGGCGAAGCGTCGCGGACCGGCCCCGGCTCCGGCCTCGGGCTCGCGCTCGTCAAGCACATCGTCGAGGCGCATGGCGGCGCGGTCGTCGCGGAGTCCGACGGCGCCACGGGCACGACGCTGCGCGTCACGCTTCCGCGCGTGCGCTGATCAGTCCTGCTTGGCCTCGGGCTCGAAGCGGTAGCCGATGCCGTAGTGCGTCTGCACGAACGTGTACGTCGGGGAGCGCGCATCGAGCTTCTCCCGGATCTTGCGCACGCAGACGTCGACGATGCGGTCGCGCGGGCGATGCGGGGTCCCCCACACCCGCTGCTGCAGTTCGTCGCGGCTGAGCACCTTGCCGCGTGCGCGGGCGAGTGTGACGAGCAGGCGGAACTCGCGGACGGTCAGCTCGGCATCCTCCCACGTGTCCGGCGCCGTCTCGATCAGCGCTCGGTGCGTGTCGAAATCGATGCGAATGCCCGGTGCGACGATCGCCTCCTCCTCGCGATCCGCGGCCGGTGCGGCACCACCGCGCCCGGAGCGTCGCAATGCGGCGTCGACGCGCGCCACGAGCTCGCGCATGGAGGCCGGCTTGACCAGGTAGTCGTCGGCGCCGATCCCGAGCGTATGCACCTTGTCGTGCTCGGATGAGCGCGCTGAGAGCACGATCACCGGGACGTCGATGCCCTCCGCGCGCATCTGCTCGATCACGCCCCAGCCGTCGGTGCCGGGCATCATCAGATCGATCACGCAGACGTCGGGGCGCTCGAAGCGCACCTTCTTGAGTCCGCGATCGCCGTCGGCCGCCCACTCGACGTCGTGTCCGGCGTTCGCCAGATGGCGGCGCATGATGCCCGCCAGCGTCTCGTCGTCCTCCACGATCAGCACCGTTGCCATGCGCCTACCCTACCGTCCGTGCCCGGGCAGGGGATCGGTGTATGCTTCCGCCGTCCGCTCCGGCGGCACATGGTGGGCGTAGCTCAGCTGGTGGTAGCTCCTGGTTGTGGTCCAGGCGGTCGTGGGTTCGAGTCCCATCGCTCACCCCTCGCGAGGCCGATCGGCCGGCAGCGGCGTCACGCGCCCTCGCCGGTCGACTCGCCGGTGACCATGTAGGACACGCGCTCGGCGACGTTGACGGCGTGGTCGCCGACGCGCTCGAGCCAGCGCCCCGCGAACAGCATGCGCGATGCCCACTGGCGCAGCTCGGGGTCGGCGATGTCGATCGCGAGGATCGTGTCGGCGATCTTCTCGTTCTCCCGGTCGACGAGCTCGTCGAGCGTGGACAGGAGGCGGGTTGCGTTTGCATCGCGACGCTCGAAGGCGTCCATCGCGGTGCGGATCATCTCGGCACCGCGCTCCCCCATCGCGCGCAGCGCGTCGGTGATGACCGCCTCCTCGACCAGCGCACGGCGCGGCGGCGGCGTGGCGAGGTGCGCGACGCGGGCCGCGTTGTGCGCGGCGCGCTCGACGCTGCGGTTGATGTGCAGCGCGGCCAGCACGAGGCGCAGATCGCTGGCCACGGGCGCCTGACGGGCGATGATCGTCTCCACGCGCTGCTCGGTCAGGTGGTAGTGGTGCTTCACCT
>CAWUMZ010000273.1:0-2226 GCA_963923625.1 uncultured bacterium
GTGATGCCGGTGTCGGTGATCCCCGTGTCCGTGATGCCCGTGTCGGTGATGCCGGTGTCGGTCGGCACCGCGTCGGTCGTCGGGGCGATCGTGGTCGGTGCCGCCGTCGTCGCGTCCTCGCCGTTCGACGAGCTGCGCAGCGCCACCCAGCCGAGTCCCACGCCGATGACGATCAGGACGATCGCGGCGATGGCGAGCACGCGCGTCGAGCGCGTGGCGAGGGCGGAGCCGCCACCGGGCGGCGGCGGGATCTCGTCGACGAGCAGGCGCTCGCCGCACTCCAGGCAGTAGCGCTGGTCGGCGCGCACGGGCGAGAGGCACGCCGGGCAGCGTGCGACGTCGGCGCCGGGCAGCGGCACGTCGAAGACGGGGCCGTCGACGATGGGCATGCTCGTCGTCGGCTGCTCGGCGTCGCTCATGCCGTCGGCGTCCCGCAGTAGGCGCAGAAGTTCGCGTCGGTCGGGATCGCGCCCGAGCAGTTGGCGCACTTCTTGGCGGTCATGGCGACCGTGCCGGGCGGGATCGCCGCGCGTCCGCTCGCCGTGAGGACGGTCAGCTGGCCATCGATCTCGCGCGCCCGCTGCTCGACCGCGACGGCCTCGGCGGCCCGCAGGCGCAGGAGATGGAAGTTGAACTGGTCGCGACGCGCCATCTCGATCAGGAGCCCGCCGAGATCGCCGCGCAGCTCCTGGTAGCGCCGGGCGAGGCCGGCGCGCTCCTTGCGCATGTCGCCCGCGGCCTTCCGCGCCTCGCCGATCGCCGGCGCCGCCTGCGACACGGGGTTGCCCGCTGCGTCGCGAACCTCGCTCGCGGTCACGGTGACGACGACGTCACCGGACGGGCCAGGGCCCTGCGCGGACATGCGGGCGCGGTCGGAAAAGCCTCCCATTGCGCTCGGAGTATACGGGGCAAGGGCAGCCGACCTCGTTTCACGTTGGATAACGCCGCCGCTGCCGATGGCGGCACGGCGCCGCCGATTGCGGCACGATTCGCGGGCAAGCGAGATCGGAGGCGTCGTGACGCAGGTGGTCGGAGTGATCGGGCTCGGGACGATGGGCGCGGGGATCGTCGAGGTCTGCCTCGTCGCCGGCCATGACGTAATCGCGTTCGACGGCTTTCCCGAGGCGCGCGAGAAGGGTCTCGCCCGTGTCGCCAAGAACCTGGCGCGTCGCGTGGAGAAGGGCACGCTCGAGCAGGCCGATGTCGATGCCGCGCTCGCGCGTCTGGCGGGCGCCGAGACGCTCGAGGAGCTGCAGGACGCCGATCTCGTGATCGAGGCCGTCGCCGAGCTGCCCGACGTCAAGCACGAGCTGTTCCGCACGCTCGGCGTGCTGATGCAGCCGAACGCGATCCTCGCGACGAACACCTCCGCGATCTCCGTGACCGGCATCGCCGAGGCCAGCGGCCGGCCCGACCGCGTCGTCGGCCTGCACTTCTTCAACCCGGCGCCCGTGATGAAGCTCGTCGAGGTCGTGCGCACCTCGCTCGTCGATCCGCAGGTGTACGCCGACGCGATCGAGTTCGCCGAGGGGCTCGACAAGGAGGCCGTGCCGTGTCCCGACACGCCGGGCTTCCTCGTCAACCGCGTGCTCGTGCCGATGCTCAACGACGCCGTCCGCACGCTCGCCGAGACGGGTGCCGACCCCGTCGACCTGGACCGCGCGCTGAAGGCCGGCGCGGGCTGGCCGATGGGGCCGCTCGCGCTGATCGACCTGATCGGCGTCGACGTCCAGATGCACGCCGCGCAGGCGATCGCCGACGGACTCGGCGACGAGCACTACGCGCCGCACCCGCTGCTCGCGCAGATGGTCGAGGAGGGCCGCCTCGGACGCAAGACCGGCGAGGGCTTCCACACGTACGACGCGCGGTAGCGCTCCACGGCGCCAATTCCGGACGCATAATGAGCGCGTGCGTCGTCTCATCCCACTCGCCATCGCAGCGCTCCTGGTCGCAGTGCCCGCCGCGGGCGCCAAGTCGTTCGAGGCCGCGACGCTGTCCGGCGAGCTCACGTTCCGGTCGGCCAGCGGCGGCGAGTCGGCCCTGTCGATCGGCTACATCGGCCCGAAGACGCAGATCATCGGTCCGAAGACCCTGAAGGGCATCGCCTGCGCCGACGGCGCCGATCTCCCGATGTGCGTCACGCTCAAGCGGTCGCGCAAGACGTTCACGTGGACGGTGCTCAAGCCCGTCAAGCTGATGCACCAGCAGGCGGGCGACTACACGATC
>CAWUMZ010000274.1:0-2175 GCA_963923625.1 uncultured bacterium
CAGATCAAGCGCAAGCGCATCAAGACGCTGCCCGCCAACCTGCTCGACGCCACGCGCGCCGCGCAGAAGAACAAGGCGCTGCGCGACTGGCTCGGCAGCATGGACGGGTGGGACTACCTGGACTACTTCGTCGAGACGAAGCAGGCCGAGTGGCAGGACTACCACACGACCGTCAGCGATTGGGAGCTCAACCGCTACCTGACGCTGTTCTAGGAGGCGCGCGCGGCGGGGCCCTGCCACCCGCAGCCCCGCCGCGCCCCGCTCCCGGCCCGACCGCCGCCCGCGAGCGGCATGTGCATCTCGGCCATACGCGTGGGATCCGTCATGTGACGCCGCCCCATGCCAATGCCCTCGCGGTGCTGTAGCCTTCCCGCTTAGAACGGGCGGTTCCCCCGCCGTCCAGAGGATGTTCCATCGAGGAGGAGACCGTCATGGCGGTTGCAGTTGAGAGTTCCAAGGCCGGACTCGATCCGATGTTCAACCCGGATTGGTTCCTGACGGACGAGCAGAAGGCGCTGCGCGAGCAGCTGATCGAGATCTGCGAGAAGGAGATCGCCCCGCGCGCGGCCAAGAACGACGCCGAGCTGATCTTCCCCCGGGAGAGCCTCGAGGCGCTCGGCCCGTTCCTCGGCCTGACGCTCCCCAAGGAGTGGGGCGGCCTGGGCCAGGGGCACGCGATGCTCGTCGCGACCACCGAGGCGATCGCGCGCTACGGCTGCGCGTCCACGGCCATGTGCTACACGATGCACATGGGCGCCGTTGCCGCCCTGCACCTGACGGCGACCGAGTGGCAGATCGAGAACGTCCTCAAGAAGGTCGTCTCCGACAAGCTGATCGGCACCCTCTCCTACTCCGACCCCGAGACCGGCTCGCACTTCTGGTACCCGATCTCGTCGGGCGCCCGCAAGGTCGACGGCGGGTACGAGGTCCTCAAGAAGGCGTCGTGGACGACGTCGGGCGGCTTCGCCGACTGGTACGTCCTGCAGACGACGTCGCCGGACTTCAAGGAGTACTCCGACCTGACCTGCTGGCTCGTCTTCAACGACGAGATCGAGGCCGGCGTCGCCGAGTGGGACGCCATGGGCCTGCGCGGCAACCAGTCCGGCTCGCTGCTGCTCGACTGGAAGCTCCTCGGCGAGGAGCGGATGGTCGGCGCGATCGGCGACGGCGCCTGGTCGAACGACGAGGCCGTCGACCCGTTCTTCCTGATCTCCTCGAGCGCCTGCTGGAACGGCATCTCGCTCGGCACGATCGACATCTGCATCCAGCACACCACCCGCAAGGTCCACAAGGACGTCGGCATGCGCGTCTGCGACTACCCGACGATCCAGGACTCGGTCGGCGAGGCGATCATCGACACGAACGCCATCCGCTGCATGAACTACTCGATCGCGCAGGCGATGGATGCCGTCACCGACAACGGCCAGCGCACGCTGGAGCAGTCGGAGTACGCGCGCGGCAACTACCTGCACTGGCTCTGGCAGATCAAGTTCGCCGCGGCCAAGAACTGCAGCCTCGTCGTCGACGAGATGATGCACTCGACGGGCGGCACGTCCTACAAGAAGTCGCCGCTGCAGCTCGAGCGCTACGTCCGCGACGGCAAGGCCGGCTGGGTCATGGGCCCGACGAACGAGGTCCTGCGCCAGTTCGTCGGCAAGACGGCCCTGCTGGGCATGGAGTCGCTCGACTACTGGAACCAGGTCGTCAACGAGCGCTCGATCAAGAACGAGACCAAGAAGATGACGCCCGAGCAGAAGAAGGCGCTCGCCGAGGAGCTCCTCGCCGAGGCCGCGCAGGGCTAGTCCGAAGCGAAAGGCCCCGGGTGCACCGCAACGCGGTGCACCCGGGGCCTTTGTCTTTTCTGGACCAGTTCCCTGCACCACCCCGACAGGAGAGCACCTCAGATCGACGGGGTCTGGCCCCGCTGAACCGGCCCGCAGACGCGATCCCGCCCTGCCCAGCCATCCGCGCGGGCGGGATCAGCGGGGCCTGACCCCCGAGAACGCGATCGGCCAGCAGCGCGACCAAACGGCCACTGCGCAGCCTGAAACGCGCGGCCCCGCGACCCGACATTCGCAGCGAGGTCAGGCGCGAGCGGTCACCGCACGCCTCACGAGAAACGCCTCTCCACCACCGCAGCGCCTGCGCAGATCCGCGGTGTCCGATCTGCCGAGT
>CAWUMZ010000275.1:0-2128 GCA_963923625.1 uncultured bacterium
GGCGGGCGACATCAACGACCTCGAGGTCGAGGGCTGATGCGCGGCGGTATCCTGCTCCGGTGAGTATCCGCATCCCGATCGCCAAGCCCGAGCTCGGACCGGAGGAGATCGAGGCCGTCTCGCGCGTGCTCGAGAGCGGCATGCTCATCTCCGGCCGTGTCGTCGAGGAGTTCGAGCGCGGTCTCGCCGAGCGCTGCGGTCGGAAGCACGCGATCGCCGTCGCCAACGGCACCGCGGCCCTCGAGCTCGCACTGCGCGCGCTCGGCATCGACGGCGGCGAGGTGCTCGTGCCCGCGATGTCGTGGCCCAGCCCGGCGCACGTCGCGGCGTGGGTGGGAGCGACGCCTCGGCTCGTCGACATCGATCGCGCCACATGGAATGGCGAAGCGTCCGGGCTCGCCGCAGCCCGCACCGATGCCACGACGGCCGTGATCGCGATCGATCAGTTCGGCGTCCCGGCCGACCAGCCCGCGATCGCCGCAGCGCTGCCGGACCTGCCGATCATCGAGGACTCGGCCTGCGCCATCGGCTCGGCGCTCGGCGGCCGCCCGTGCGGCTCGTTCGGCGACATCTCGTGCCTGTCGTTCCATCCGCGCAAGGTGCTCACCACCGGCGAGGGCGGCGCGTGCCTCACCGACGACGACCAGCTCGCCGAGCGCCTGCGCATCTTCCGCAACCACGGCCAGCGCGCCGTCGGCGACTTCGTCGAGCCCGGCCCGAACGAGCGCCTCACCGAGATGCAGGCCGCCATCGGCCTCGTGCAGCTCGAGCGCCTCGACGGCATGATCGCCCGCCGGCGCGAGATCGCCGATGCGTACCGCGCCGTCCTGCCCGGCCTCGGCATCGTCTACCAGCAGCATCCGGCTGGGGCGACCGTCAACGAGCAGACCTTCGGCGCGATCGTCCCCGAGGGCGTCGATCGCGACGCGCTCACCGCCGCGGTCCAGGACCAGGGCGTCGGCGCGGGCATCCTCTCGTACGCGATGACGCGCATTGGCAGCCTCACGCACCTCGGCCAGTCCGCGCCGATCGCCGAGGAGATCGTCGACCGCGGCTTCGCGCTCCCGGTGCACACGGCGATGAGCGACGAGGACGTCGCCGACGTCATCGCCGCGGTCGAGCGCGCCTGCGGCTAGTCCGCGTCGAACTCGAGCTGGTCGAAGTAGCGCAGCGCGATCCGACCCGGACGCACGCGCGCCTGTGCGGCAGCGGCCTCATCGTCGGAGAGCTCGCCGAGCGCGCGGCGAATGCCGAGCCATGGCAGGTTGAGATCCTCCTGGTAGACGATCGTCGAGATGCGCGGATTCATCTCGAGCACCGCGTCGCCGATCAGCTGGAGGTTGAAGAAGCCATCGAGACCGAACCCCGCGACGAGCGTCTCGGCCACCTGCATCAGCTCAGGCGCGTCGAGCGTCTCGAAGCGCATGGCGAGGCCGGCGCGCATCGCCTCGCGGGTCTTGGGGTGGCCGAGCACGATCCGGCCGTCCTCGGCGTAGCCGTCGACGGTGCGCTCGAGACCGGTGACGAGCTCCATCACGAGCAGCTCCGTGTCATCGTCGCCGAGGATGCGCTCGACGTCCTCGAGACGGAGGGGCATCGCGCCGGGACGCTCGTGCAGCAGCTGGTGGCGCGCGTCGACGTTGGCGGAGATCACATGGAAGCCGCGCGAGCCGGCCGCCACGACGGGCTTCATGCACACGTCGTTGCCCGGGTAGCCGAGCTCGCGGGCAGCGGCCGCGACGGCAGCGCCGCCGCGCGCGACACGGAAGGCGGGGGCGCGCACGCCGAGCTCCTCGCAGAGCGCGAGGGTGGCGTGCTTGCTGTCGGCCGCGCGGACGGCGGCGGGCGTCGAGCAGATCAGCGCGATGCCGGCGGCCGCGAAGTCGGCGCGCATCTCCGCGAGCCCCTCGAGGTCGAACGACGCCTGCGGCAGGACGACGCGCGCGCCCTCGCGTTTGGCCAGCTCGAGGATGGCGGACCCGAACGCGGGATCGGAGCCCGCCGGGACCGTGCTGAACACATCGCAGTGGAAGCGCCCGACGTTCTCCTCGCGCAGGTCGGTGCCCACGAGGTGGACCGGACGCTCGCCGTTCTCCTTCAGCGCGCGCAGCAGCGCGGCCGAGCCGGG
>CAWUMZ010000276.1:0-2125 GCA_963923625.1 uncultured bacterium
CCGTCTGCGGGAGATCGCGGAGAACGCCGCCGACGTCGTCGCGTACGGCGATAACGACGGCATCGTCCAGTGGATCACGGACTCGATCACGACGCACCTCGGCTGGGCCGCCGCAGAGCGAATTGGACTCCCGGCGGGCGATCTGGTTCACAAGGACGACCGCGAAGGTGTATCTGTGGCGCAGGCAGCGGTGGTGTCCGGCGAGATCGCGGTGTTCCGGGCGCGGATGCGTCATGCGGATGGCGCGTACCTGTGGTTCGAGGTCACACTCAAGCCGCACTTCGGTGACGACCGCGAGGTCATCGGGCGCATCGCGAGCTGGCGTTGCGTGCAGGACGAGGTCGATGCCGAGACCCGGGCGGCCGCCTCTCAGGTGTTGGCGCTCAGCGCCGAGCATGAGCGTGATGCGGCGCTTCGCGCCCTTGTCGCCTCGGAACGCCGGTTTCGCGCGATCGCCGACAACGCCCCAGACGTCATCGTGTACCACGTCCGCGGCATGGTCCAGTGGGTCTCGCCGTCACTGAGCCCGCAACTTCGATGGAATCCCGAGGAGTGGACGGGGCGCTCTATGGCCGAGTTCGTGCATCCGGATGATGTCCCCCGGTTGGAGCAGCTGCGCAGCGAGATCGAGGTCGACAAACCGATGAACGCGCTGGCGCGTCTGCGTGATGGTCTCGGGCACTACCACTGGTTGCAAATCAGGTGCAGCGCGATGGTCGACAACGAGGGTGTTCGCCAGGGATTCATCTCGAGCCTGCGCGTGGCCGACGACGATGTAGAGCGAGAGGCTCTGCTCACGCATCTGGCCGAGCGCGATGAGCTCACCGGAACATTGCGGCGCGATGGCGTGCTCAGCGAGCTCGCGAAGGTCGCCGCCGACGCCCGCGTCGCGGGCATTCACACGGGCGTGCTGTTCGTCGATCTCGACAGTCTGAAGTCGCTGAACGATCGAGACGGCCACGCCGCGGGCGACGCGGTGCTTCGGCGCATCGCCGACGCGATTCGCGTCGCGGTGCGGAGCACCGACACGGTTGCCCGGGTCGGGGGTGACGAGTTCCTCGTCCTCCTGCTCGGCCTGCATGGTCGGGGCGAGGCGCTTGATCTGGGCGAGGCGGTGCGGACGGCGATCGCCAGGACGGCGGACGATTCGAGCGAGACCGTCAGCATCGGCATGGCGATGTTGCGAGATGGGGAGAGCGCCACGGAGCTCGTCGATCGGGCCGACCGGGCCATGTACGCCGCCAAGGAGGCGGGTGGCGATCGCGTGATGGCCGCCGTCGGAGACTAGGGGTCAGCCGAAGCGGGTAGGGAGAATCGAACTCCCGTATTCAGCTTGGAAGGCTGCTGCTCTACCATTGAGCTATACCCGCGGGACGGCGCAACCGCCGTGTTGGAGCCGAAGTCTACGCGGGTGGAGGGTGTGGACACGCCACCAGTTCGACGTATGTGCATCTTTTAGTCTCGAACCACTTGCATTCGAAACTAAATGATGTATAAATGTGTCTACCGACAGGCTGAAAGGCACCCACCTCATGGCACTCGTCCGACCGACCGACACCGATGAAGCGCTCGTCGCCCGCACCGCGAAGGGCGACATGGACGCGTACTCGGAGCTCTACAAGCGCTACTTCGCCGTCGTCCGCGCGTACGCGCGTCGCCGTACCGGCGACATCGACCGCGCCGACGAGCTGACGCAGGAGATCTTCCTCGACGCCTGGCGCAGCGCCGAGCGCTACGACCCCAAGGTCGCGCCGGTCGCCGCGTGGCTCCGCACGATCACCGCGCGTCGCGCCGTCGACTGGACGCGCCGCGCTGCCGTGCGCCCTCCGCTCGCCCAGCACGAGGGCCGCGAGATCGTCGAGGACGCGCACGACAGCGAGCTCGTCGACCGCCTTGACTTCACCGACGCGCTCAAGGAGCTGCCCGAGGCGCAGCGCGAGACCCTTGCCCTGGCCTTCTACGGCGACCTCACGTACCCGGAGATCGCGGAGCGCACCAATACGCCGCTCGGCACCGTCAAGAGCCGCGCGCTGCTCGGCATGCGCCGCCTCGCGACGACGTCGATCGCCGCCGACGCCCGTCCCAACCTCGCGTAGCAGGAACCCCCGATGACCGTTTCCCCCAT
>CAWUMZ010000277.1:0-2117 GCA_963923625.1 uncultured bacterium
AAGGTCTCGCACGAGCCCGACCTCGACACGCCCAAGCGCCGCGACGAGCTCGCGCGCATCACCAACGGCTACTCGCCCGCGATGATCGAGCAGGTCTGCTCGATGGCGCTCACGCTCGCGCACAACGAGAACCGCGAGCGCTTCGGCTGGACCGACATCGTCAACTCGCTCACCACCGTCGAGTCGGGCACCGCCGTCGGCATCGAGTACGTCCCCGAGGAGACGCGCGCCGTCGCGATCCACGAGGCCGGCCACGCGGTGTGCGCGCACGTATACATGAAGAGCGCCGAGTCGACGCGCCTGTCGATCAAGATGCGCGGCGGCTCGCTCGGGCACCACCAGGCGCTCGAGACCGAGGAGCGCTTCTCGTCGTGGCGCCACGAGGAGGTCGCGCGCCTCATCTGGACGCTCGGCGCGATGGCCGCCGAGCACGTCTTCTACGGCGAGAACTCGCGCGGCGTCGCCGGCGACGTGATGAGCGCCACCTCGCGCGCCGCGTGGATGGTCGGCATGTGCGCGATGGGCCCCGCGCCGATCGAGCTCGGTCGCGAGTACGGCACGGCGACGGAAGAGGAGGAGGCCCGCAAGGAGGTCGCCGACAGGTTCCGCAAGATCGGCAACACGATCATGAACGCCTCGCGCACGCCCGACTCGATCCTCAACGTGCTCAGCGACCGCCACGCCCGCGAGGAGGCCGCCGAGCTGATCGGCCAGGCGTACCTCGCCGCGTACCACCTCGTGCTCGCCAACAAGGACGGCGTGGAGAAGGTCGCCGACGTCCTCGTCGAGCGCCGCGAGATGCACGGCGACGAGGTGATCGAGCTGCTCGACAGCATCCACCTGACGATCCCCGAGGTCGACCTGACGGAGGAGGCGACGTGGCCGAGGATCTGACGCCCCAGCCCCCCGCGGCCGAGGTCGAGCCGTGGACGCCCGCGCCGCCGCACCATCACGCCGACGAGCCGATCGTCGAGCACGTCGCCGTGCGGCAGCGCTCGTACGGCGGCCGCTTCGCGCTGGCCTACGGCGTGCTCGGCATCGTCGCCGGCTTCGCGATCGCCGCGATCGTGATCGCCTCGCAGCTGTCGTCGCCCGAGCCGCCTGCGCAGTGGTCGGCCTGGCAGCCGCAGGCCGGGTCGGCGACCGCCGTGGCGACGGAGATCGCCGACCACGTCGCGCCCACCTACAGGCTCCCGAACGGCAAGCAGCTCGTCGCGATCACGGCGTCCGAGCCGACGTTCCAGGGCATCCCGCTCGCCGCCGTCGCCGTCGAGCCGCTGAAGAGCGCCGTCGACCAGAACATCCGCGTCGTCGACGCGACGAAGACGATCCAGTACCAGATGTGCGGCCTCGGCAAGCAGTGTGCGATCGCCTCGGGCAAGCCGAGCGTCGAGCGCGAGTGGCTCCTGCGCCGCGAGGCCTTCGAGCTCGCGCTCTACACCTTCCAGTACGACCCGGGCGTCGACTCCGTGCTCGCGTTCCTGCCGCCGCCGCCCGGCAAGAAGCCCGATATCACGATGTTCTTCGAGCGCGCGAACTACGCGAAGGAGCTGTCGCAGCCGCTCGCGCAGACGATTCCGACGCAGGTCCCGGGTCTCAACTCGATCCCGGTGGCCGAGGGCGAGGCGATCGACAAGCTGACGGCGCCGCAGCGCTACGCCTTCCAGCAGCAGCAGTTGCAGGACGGCTCGCCCGTGGTCGTGCTCAGCGCCGTCTCGCCCAAGTGATCCGCGGCTCCGCCGCGAGGGGCCGATGATGCGAGGCTCCGCCACCGAGCGCCTGCGCGCCGCCGCGGACCACCTCAACGCGCTCGGCCTCTACGACCGCCCGCTCGACCCGCGCCGCGTCCGCATCGTCCACGCGCCGTGGTTCTTCCGCCTGCCGCAGATGCGCCGCTTCGACGGCTACGCCCTGCCCGAGTGCATCCTCATCCGCCGCCCGCTCGACGAGGTCTCGGACGAGCTGCTCCGCCACGAGCTCTGCCACGTCTGGCAGATGCGCAACCGCGGACCGCTGATGCCGCTCTCCTACGCCGTCAAGGGCTACCGGGACAACCCGTACGAGCGCGAGGCGCGCTGGGCGAGTCGCCCGTCGTGACGCAAAGGGGCCAGACCCCT
>CAWUMZ010000278.1:0-2107 GCA_963923625.1 uncultured bacterium
CGAACTCCGCGCAGGCGCTGTCGCCGTTCGCCGTGATCAGCGCCGTCGCCTGGCCGGCGTCGCGCGCGGCCTTGAGCGCGAGCAGCGTGGCGCGCGTGCCGCCCTCGTGCGAGATGCCGATCGTGAGGCCGGCAGGCGCGGGATCGATCGACGCCTCGAGCGCCTCGCGTCCGACGACGCGAACGCCGCGATGGCCGAACGCCTCGTCGAGCTGCGCGGCGACGGCGCGGGCGGCGTGCTCGCTGGTGCCGCAGCCGGCGACGGTGATCGACGTACCGGCCGCATGGGCCTCGATCGCCTTCTTGGCGATGCGCGCGGCGGTCTGGCCGAGCTTCTTGTTCGACGCGATGCGCGCGGCCAGCGGTGGCTCGGAGTCGATCATCTCCTCCATCACCCACGGGCGCTCGTCGCGGAGTTCGGGGAACCAGTCCTCATGCCACTGCGGAGTGCTCATGCAGGCGAGTCTACGTCAGCGAGCCGTCGGCGACGAGGTTTCGTCGCGATTTCGCAACGTGGTAGGCTCGCCGACCATGAGCGAGCGCATCTGCGGGGTGGATCTCGGCGGCACGAAGATCGAGGTCGTGGTCGTCAACGCGGATCGCAAGCTGCGCGGCCAGAGCCGCGTGCCCACGCCGACGGACGGCGGTCCGCAGAGCGTGGTCGACGCGATCGTCGACGCGGTCGGCGCGGCGTGCGCCGACGCGGGCTGCAAGCCGTCCGCGCTGAAGGGCATCGGCATCGGCGCCCCGGGCGCGGTCGACGCGGCCAAGGGTGTCCTCTCGCACGCGCCCAACATTCCCGGTTTCGCCGACGCGTACCCGCTTGCGAACGCGATCGGCAAGGCGTGCGGCGCGAAGGTGCGACTCGGCAACGATGTCGGCGTGGCCGTGCTCGGCGAGCTCGAGCTCGGTGCCGGCCGCAAGCTCGACAGCTTCGTCGGCATCTGGTGGGGCACCGGCGTCGGCAGCGGCATCGTCCTGCATCGCGAGATGTGGCATGGGCGGGGCGCGGCCGGCGAGCTCGGCCACACGGTGATCCAGCGCGGCGGGCTCGCCGAGCCGAACGGCATGGTCGGCACGATGGAGGCCTACGCCGGGCGCCGCAACATGGAGACGCGGGCGCGCGAGGCCGTCGCCGCGGGGCGCACCACCGTGCTGTTCGACCTGATGGAGGCCGCGGGCAAGGATCGCCTCTCCTCGAGCGTGTGGGCGAAGGCGCTCGCGCAGGGCGATGCGCTGGCCGAGGAGCTGATCGGCGAGGGCGTCGACGCGATCGCCGCGGCCGCCGCCAACGCGATCAACATCCTCGACGTCGACGCGATCATCCTCGGCGGCGGCCTCGGCACGCGCTTCGGGCAGCCGATGGCCGATCGCATCGGCACGGCCATGCGCCCGTACCTCTTCCAGCCCGACAAGCCGCCGCCGGTCGTCACCGCGGCGCTCGGCGACAAGGGCGGCGCGATCGGCGCGACCCTGCTCGTCGGCGCGAAGCGCTGAGGCATCGCCGCTTCGCCATTGCGCGCGGAGTTGCCCTACTCTGAGCCAATGCACGCGCCCCGCCAGCTCTCCCGCATCTCCGCCATCCTGATCGCCCTGGTCGCCTTCGCGATCGCGATCCCGACCGCCTCGGCGGCGCCGGTCACCGTCAACGTCGGCGCCGCGCTGTCGCTCACCGGCGACGCGGCGGCCTATGGCCTCAGCTCGCGTCGCGGGATCGATCTCGCCGCCAAGGAGATCAACGCCGGTGCGATCTCCGGTGTGAAGGTCAACGTCAAGACGATCGACGACCTCAGCACGACGGCCGGAGCGGCCGCCGCGTACGGCGTCTTCTTCCGCGATGGCGTCTCGACGATCATGGGCCCGACGCTGTCGAACGTCGCGCTCGACGTCGATCCGTTCGCGCAGGCCGCGCGCATCCCGGTGATGGGCATCTCGAACACGCAGCCCGGCATCACCGAGATCGGCAACTTCATCTTCCGCCCGGCGCTGACCGAGGACTACGTGCTGCCGCAGGTCGTCAAGACCGTCGCGACCTCGACCTTGCTGCCGAAGACCGCCGTGGTCATCCAGGGCAGCGACGGCTTCGCCGCGACGTCCGGGCCGCTGCT
>CAWUMZ010000279.1:0-2097 GCA_963923625.1 uncultured bacterium
GCATGAGCCTCGGCGACTTCGTCACGTACAGCCTGCTCGTCGCGCTGATCGTGATGCCGCTGCGCATGCTCGGCGGCTGGATCGGCGACACGCAGCGCTTCGTCGCCTCCAGCCAGCGCATCTTCCAGATCCTCGACATGCAGCCGAGCATCGAGGACGACGCCGACGCGGCGCCGCTCCCGGCCGGCGGCGGCGCGATCCGCTTCGAGGGCGTCACATTCGGCTACCGGCCGGAGCATCCGATCGTGCGCGACATCGACCTCGACATCGCGCCGGGCACGACGGTGGCGATCATCGGGCGCACCGGCTCGGGCAAGACCACCCTGACGCAGCTCGTGCCCCGCTTCTACGACGTCACCACCGGGCGCGTGCTCGTCGAGGGGGTCGACGTGCGGCAGTTGCGCCTCGACGAGCTGCGCGGCGCGATCGGCACGGTTGCCGAGGACACGTACCTGTTCAGCGCCTCGATCCACGACAACATCGCCTTCGGCCGTCCCGATGCGACCGAGGCCGAGGTGCGGCTTGCCGCCGAGCGCGCCCAGGCGGCCGCCTTCATCGAGGAGCTGCCGGATGGCTACGGCACGCTCGTCGGCGAGCGCGGCCTCACGCTGTCCGGCGGGCAGCGCCAGCGCATCGCGATCGCGCGCGCCCTGCTGCTCGATCCGCGCATCCTGATCCTCGACGACGCCACGGCCTCCGTCGACGCCTCGACCGAGAGCCGCATCCGCGACGCGCTCGAGGAGGTCATGCAGGGCCGCACGACGCTGATCATCGCCCACCGGCTCTCGACGATCGCGCTTGCCGACCGCATCGTCGTGCTCGACGACGGGCGCATCGTCGCCGACGGCACGCACGACGACCTGATCCACAGCAATGACGTGTACCGCGAGATCCACGACCACGGGCTCGTCGATCGCCGCTTCGTCAACGCCGACGGCGACCACGTGATCATCCCCGTCGGCCACGAGGAGGACGCGTCGTGAGCCGCGGCTGGGGTCCGGCAGGTGGCGAGGTCGTCTCCGGCAAGGGCAAGCGCAAGCAGGGACTCCAGCGCATCGGTCGCCTCGGCGCGTACGTCGCGCCGTACCGGCTGCGCCTGCTCGGCGCGATCGCGGCGATGTTCGGCGTGCTCGCGTGCACCCTCGCGCTGCCGCTGCTGATGAAGTCCGCGATCGACTCGGCGATCATCCCGCGCGACACGCGGCTCCTGCTGCTGATCGCCGGCGTCGTGATCGCCGTCGGCATCGTCGGCATCGCGCTGTCGCGCGTCGAGACCTACCTGACGGGCTGGGTCGGCGAGCGCGTCCTCAACGACCTGCGCGTCGACCTCTTCCAGCACATGCAGAGCCTGTCGATGGGCTACTTCGAGAAGCAGCGCACCGGCGTCCTGATCTCGCGCCTGACCAACGACGTCGAGGCGCTCCAGCAGCTCGTCACCGACGGTCTCACCTCGACGGTGCGCAACGTGCTGACCCTCGTGATCGCCGGCGGCATCCTGCTGTTCCTCGACTTCCGCCTCGCGCTCGCGACGATCGTGGTGTTCCCGCTGATGGCGGTGCTGACGTTCGTCTTCCGCGGCCAGTCGGCGAAGGCGTACGGGCAGATGCGCTCGCGCCTCGCGCTCGTCACCGCCGCGCTGCAGGAGGACCTCAACGGCATCCGCGTCATCCAGGCGTACCGCCGCGAGAGCCAGAGCCGCGCGAGCATCGCCCAGCTCAACGAGTCGTACCGCGATGCCAACCGGACGACGGTGACGTCGAGCGGCTGGTACTTCCCCACCGTCGAGTTCCTCGCCGCGGTCGCCACGTGCATCGTCTTCGGCTACGGCGGGTACCTCTACGTCGACGGCACGATCGAGATCGGCGTGCTCGTCGCCTTCATCGGGTACCTCGCCTCGTTCTTCGATCCGGTCCAGCAGCTGAGCCAGGTCTACAACACGTTCCTCGCCGGCACCGCGGCGCTCGACAAGATCTTCGACGTGATGGACGACGAGCCGACGCTCGTCGATGCGCCCGACGCGCAGCCGCTGCCGGCGCTGACCGGCGCCGTCCGCTTCGAGCACGTGCGCTTCGGCTACAACCCGGAGCGCCCCGTCGT
>CAWUMZ010000280.1:0-2082 GCA_963923625.1 uncultured bacterium
GTCCGGAGGCCAGCAGTCCGAAGTGCGATTCCGGGCCGCCGAACGCGGGTGAACCGTTCTTCATGTCGACCGTGGAAAGGAACGAGCCGAGCACGCACGGCGAGCCGGGGTTGACGGCTTGGATCAGCGCGATGCCGGCGAGTGACTCGGCGAACTGCTGGGCGAGCGCGGCCGGCGTGCTGGTCGGCGCCATCGCGCCCATCAGGAGGAACGGCACGACGAGGACGGGCTGGCCGGCTCGCGCGTACACGAGCAGCGCGTCAAGCATGCGGCCGTCGAAGACGAGCGGGGAGTTCGCGTTGATGTTCACGTACGACACGGCTTCGGTATCGACGCGGTCGCCGAACACGATGCGCGCCACGGCGAGGCCGTCTTCCGCCGTGTCGACGCTGATCGAGTGCGCGCCGAGCGGCTTGTCGGTGAGCAGCACGTTCGCTCGCAGCACATCCAGGTGGCGCGAGTCAAGTGGTAGATCGTTCGGCTCGCACGGCCAGTTGCCCGGCAGGTCGTACTCGGGCACGACGTGCGAGATGCGGATGAGGTCCTCGACGTCCTGAAACTCGGCGTCGCGACGGATGTCGCCGCGGCGCGCGAAGGGCGCGGCCTGTGCGGTCATGAACACCGAGTGCGGCCCGCCGATGATGATGTCGCGCTCGGGGTTGCGTGCGTGGAAGGTGAACTCCGACGGCGCCTTGCCGACCATTTCGAGCACCCACTCGGGATCGAGGTAGGCGATGTCGCCGTCGACTCGCTGCCCGTGCTCGACGAGTACGCGCAGCGCCTCGGGGTGGTCGAAGCGAATGCCGAGCTCGCTCACCAGCCGCTGCCACCCTCGCTCGAGCGTGTCGAGCCCATCTGGAGTCACCGGCTCCAAGTACGGATAGCGGTATTCGAACATTCGGGCAATAGTACCCCACGGCGGGAGCGCGCAATCTGCCGTTTGCGGCCGCCGGCAAGTCGCCGGGGGACATCACTGGCGATCGCTCAGCGAAGGGCATCGAGCGCGCGAAACCGCTGAACGGTCTCGTTCACCCCGTCCTCGAGCGTGTACCGGTCAAGTGCGCCAACGGTCCGTTCGAACTTGGTGAGATCGAAGGATGGCGGGAATGGCAGCTGCACATCGTCGAACGTGATCTCAGCAGCGGGTTCGGCGCTGACGATGGCGGCGACGACATCGTGCATCGCGACCTCGTCACCGGGCAGGTTGACCACCTCTGCGCCCGATGCCTCCGATCTGGCGGCGGCGATGAACGCCCGCGCCGCATCGCGCGCATGGTGGAACACCGCACGCCCCCCGTAGGTGATGCGATAGGGCTCACCGCGCGCAGCGGCCTGCATCGCGGCCGTCGGCGCCGCCGTCACGCCCTGATCCCGACCGACGCCGTAGACGACGTACGGGCGCAGGCCGATCGATGCGAGGCCGCGATCCCGGTGGTAGACCGCCGCGCTGTCCTCGTTGGCGCGCTTGTAGACGCCGTAGAGCGTGCGAGGCACGCCGTGCGGAGCTGTGTCGGCCCGTCCATCGACCATGGGTTCGTCATCGTCGCCATAGGCGGCGATCGAGCTCGCGTATGTGAAGGTCGAGGTCGGCAGGTACGTCGCCATGGCCTCCATCAGGACGATCGAGCCGACGACGTTCACGCGGGCACCACCGACCGGGTCGGCTTTGCAGAACGGCACCTGCAACGCGGCGAGATGGATCACGTGGGTGGGCCGGTACGTCTCGAAGAACGCGTTCACGGCGGCGGGATCCGTGATGTCGAGCGGCGCCTCGATTAGTCCATCGACGCCGTTGCCCAGTAGCTGCTCGAGGCGATGCCGACTGCCGCCGAGGTCGCCGACGATCACCTCAGCCTGCTCGGCGCAAAGCTCGTGCGCGATCCACGAGCCGATGCAGCCCAATCCGCCTGTGACAAGAAAGCGTTCCATTGCCTCGCTCCTTCACCCGCGTTGCCATGCCATGACGGCGCTCGCGGCTCCCCGTCGACCCGCCGTGCGGGAATGCGCTTCGCCGGAGGCGAACCCCCAGAGCCCTCTCGGGGGATTGAACCCCGGACCCCCTCCTTACCATGGAGGTGCTCT
>CAWUMZ010000281.1:0-2066 GCA_963923625.1 uncultured bacterium
GCTCCTGCTGCGCGCCTTCGATCAGTCGCTCGCGGCGAATCACGCGTACGTCGCCTGGCTGCGGTCCGGTCGCGCCGAGGATACGCAGGGCTGGCGCCTCAGCCTCCGCGCCTCGGCCACGAAGGCGCGTCTGCTCGCTCTGATGGCGCGAGAGGGCGCGCGCTACGGCATCCGCGTACCGGCACCGACCAACTTCTGGCCGTAGGCGGTGTCGGCGAAACACCCTCCGGGAATTCTAGGAACGCCTAGAATTCCCACGTGGCCACGCCGATACCGCCGGAGGATGTGGAGGAGACCGCCGCCGCCGCCCTGCCGGGCGAGGCGCGCGTGCTGGCGGCCGCGACCGCGTCGCTGAGCGGCGACCGACGCGGACTGGCGCGCCTCTGGCCGCTGCTCGGACCGGCCTTCGTGGCGTCGGTCGCCTACGTCGATCCCGGCAACTTCGCCACGAACATCGCCGCCGGCTCGCGCTACGGGTACCTGCTCCTGTGGGTGATCCTCGTCGCGAACCTGATGGGGATGCTGATCCAGTCGATGAGCGCCACGCTCGGCATCGCGACCGGCATGTCACTGCCCGAGGCGTGTCGCGTACGTCACCGACGGCCGACGGTGCTCGGGCTCTGGATCGTGGCCGAGATCGTCGCGATGGCGACCGACCTGGCTGAGTTCATCGGCGCCGCGATCGCGCTCAACCTGCTGTTCGGGCTGCCGCTCCTGCCCGCAGCGCTCGTCACCGCCGTCGGCGCCTACGCGATCCTCTGGGTGCAGACGTCGCGCGGGTTCCGGCACATGGAGGCGGTCATCACCGGACTCCTGCTCGTGATCATCGTCGGCTTCGTCGTGCAGGTCGTGCTCGCGGGGCCGAGCGGCGTCGGGATCGCCCGCGGCCTCCTGATCCCGGGCTTCGACGGCACGGAGAGCGTCCTCCTGGCCGCCGGCATCCTCGGCGCGACGGTGATGCCGCACGTCATCTACCTGCACTCCGCGCTCACGAAGCCGCGGGCGGCCGGGCGCGGGGTGGAGGAGCGCAGCCGGCTGATCCGCTTCGAGCGGATTGATGTCGTCATCGCCATGGCGATCGCCGGCGTGGTCAACATGTCGATGCTGATCGTCGCCGCCGCGGTCTTCCACGCGCGCGGACTCACGCACGTCGTCGATCTCGCGCAGGCGCACGCGCTGCTCGGGCCGCTGCTCGGCAGCGCGGCACCGGTGCTGTTCGCGCTCGCGCTGCTCGCCTCGGGCCTGTCGTCGAGCAGCGTCGGCACGCTCGCCGGCCAGATCGTGATGGAGGGATTCCTGCAGCGCTCGATCCCGCTCTGGCTGCGCCGCGCGATCACGATGGCACCCGCGATCCTCGTGATCGCGCTCGGTGCGAATCCATCGCGGACGCTGATCATCAGCCAGGTGATCCTCAGCTTCGGCATCCCGTTCGCGCTGATCCCCCTGATCCTCGCGAGCCGCGACCGCGGGCTGATGGGGCGCTTCCGCATGCGCGGTCGCGGGTTCGCGGCCGCGCTCGTCGTCGCCGCGCTGATCGTCGGCCTCAACGTGTTCCTGCTCGTCAGCGCGGTGACCGGCTGACCGCGCCGGGTATCCTCCGGACGTGAGCGGCGGCGACTGACGATGGGGGACCTGCTCGCCCAGACGATCCCCCTCGCCATGGCCGGTGCGATCAGCCCGCTGGCGCTGCTCGGCGCGCTCGTCCTGCTCGGTGGCCGCAGCCCTCTGCTGCGTTGCGGGCTCTACACCGTCGGCATCATCACGATGACGACGATCTTCTTCGCCGTCGTGTACGTCGCGTTCCGCCTCAACCTCGGCAGCTCGTCCGGGCAGCACGGCCTGCTGTCGTCCGAGCCGGCGCAGATCGTGATGGCGATCTTCCTCTTCGTCGCGGCCGGGTTCTTCTTCTTCAAGGCGCCGAACCCGGCGCAGCAGGAGCGCATGCTGAAGAAGATCGACAGCCCGCGCATCCCGACGATCGCCTTCTTCATCGTGGGGATGATCATGATGTGGTTCTCGGCGTCCTTCGTCGTGATCGTCTCGATCGTGCACCGCATGTCCGTCGC
>CAWUMZ010000282.1:0-2057 GCA_963923625.1 uncultured bacterium
CATGGAACTTGTTGACCCGGTGCATGGTGAAGATGAACTGCGGTGTGCTCATATGCCGGGCAGCCTACCCCAGCGCATCCGTAGGCAGCACCGGGCGCGGCGGTGGCGATGACGTTCAGCGCGGGCGCTCCTCGTCCGCCGCCGCTGCCACCATCCTGCTGTGGTCTTCATCTTCCTCGCGTGGCTCGTCGTCGGCGTGGTGATGTGGCGCGGATATCACCGCTGGGCCGTCCTCGGCGCCGTCGGCGCGATGGTGCTGACGCTGATCATGCTGAAGGTGCACGCGACCGACGTGATCGGGCTCTGCCTGTGAGCGACGAGCGCCGCCTCCAGCTCGTGCTGTGGCTCAACGCGGCCGCGGTCGTCGCGTCGGTCGGGCTGGTCTGGGGCGCCTTCGCGATCCAGTTCGGCCAGCACGAGGTGCCGTGCCCGCTCTGCCTGCTGCAGCGCCTCGGCTTCTTCGCGATCGCAGCCGGCGGCCTGCTGAACCTGCGCTACGGCGTGCGTCCGGGGCACTACGGCGTCACGCTGCTCGGCGCGCTCACCGTCGGCATCGTGTCGCTGCGCCAGATCGCGCTCCACATCTGCTCCGGCGACGAGGTCGGGCAGTGCACGGGGTACGGCGGGGCGCCGCTCGGCTGGCATCTCTACACGTGGGCGTTCCTCGCGGCCGCCGCCGCGATCCTCGGCGTCGCGCTCCTGCTGATGATCCCGACGCCGTACGTGCGGCCGGCCAAGGCGAGCCTGCTGGTGATCATCGTGTTCGCGTACGTCGGCCTCGCCGCGGTGCTCAACATCGGCGCCGTCGGGCTGCAGTGCGGCGTCGGCTCGTGCGGCGACCCGCAGTACAGCGCCTCGATGGACGATCCGTCGAACGTCGTCGCGGGGCTGACGCCGTCGTTCCTCGTGCCCACGTGGCACCGCGGCGGCGAGGAGCTGCATTTCGCCAAGGGCGGGAGCGTGACCTGGAGCGGCAGCGCCGGCACCGGCGATGGCGACGCGGCGTTCCCCGATCCGACGAAGGAGACGCTGTCGATCTCCGGCGGCACGTGCGGCAAACAGGTTGGTACGTACGCCGTCACGCTCGACGAATCGAAGGTGCTCACGCTGAAGCCGATCGACGATCCCTGCACCGCTCGCGCGACGGCGCTCACCGGCGCCTGGTCGACCGGCTAGCGCTCGATCGAGAGTCCGGCCTCGACGAGCGCATCGGCGAACGGCGCGGCCAGGCCGATCGTGAACGGGCCGAAGATGCCGTAGACGGCGGAGGCCTCGTCGTAGCGCATCTCGTAGACGATGTCCTTGATCGCCTTCGGGTCATCCGCGAAGAGCGTGACCTGCCACTCCCAATCGGAGAGTCCGGTTGCCGCGGTGATCATCTGCGAGACGCGGCCCGCGAACGTCGAGCCGAGGCGGCCGTGTCCGCCCATCAGGCGGCGGCGCTCGTCGAAGTGCTGCGCGTACCAGTTGGCGCCGACCTCGCGGCTCTTGCTCATCGGGTAGATGCAGATGAGGCGCGTGTCGGGCAGGTTGCGCGGATGCAGGCGCCCCTCGCGGAGCTGCTCGACGTTCGGGTTGTCCGGATTGATGTACTCGCTCGCCTCGGTGATCGAGACCATGCTCTTCTCCGGTACCTCGATCAGCACATCGCCGAGCGCGGTGCGCATGAGGTCGCGGTGCAGGCGATGGACGCGCGCCAGGTCGGGGTGCACGAGGATCAGACCGAAGTCAGCGCCGGCGCCGACCGCGCTGAAGCAGATCAGCTGCGCGTCCTCCTCGGCCTCGAAGGCATCGACCAGTGCCTGCGACTCGCTCAGATCGAGCTCGTCGGAGCGATCGCCTGCGATCGCGAACACGAGATGCAGGACGGCCCAGCCCTCGGACGGGATGGCGGGGGACTCGGCGATGCGCGGCATGCCCGCAGGGTAGCGAGGGTCGGTGTCCGTGGGCGGACTACTGCCCGAGCAGCTGCTTCATCTCGGCGATCTCCGCCGTCTGCGACGTCTCGATCGCATCGGACAGTTTCTGCACGCGCGGATCCTCTCCACGTGCGGCGA
>CAWUMZ010000283.1:0-2057 GCA_963923625.1 uncultured bacterium
CATCGACACGACGGCACCGGGTGCGTCGTCGCTCCATGCACTCGGCGCAGCAGTGACGAAGGCGGCGACGGCGCGCTTCACCGTGGTGTTCTCCGAATACGTGACGGGCCTGGCGAGCGGCGATTTCTCGAACGCGGGCACGGCGACGGGCTGCACGTTCACGCCCGATTCGTCGAGCGGGATGATGAACGACCTCACGGCATCGGGCTGCTCGGAGGGGACGATCCAGCCGATCCTCGCCACGGGAGCGGTGCTCGACGCGGCGGGCAACACCGGCCCGGCAGCTGCGGTGACGTCATCGGACGCGATCACGCGCGACACCACGGCGCCGGCGGTGTCGTCGTTCACCTCGTCGCAGGCCTCGCCGATGCTGGTTGCCGGGAGCTTCACCTACACGCTGACGTTCTCGGAGTCGGTGACGGGCGTCGCGGCCGGCGACTTCTCGAACACCGGCACGGCGACGGGCTGCACCTTCGCACCGGGGACCGACAGCGGCACGTCGAGGACCGTGACGGTCTCGAACTGCGCCGATGGCACGGTGACCCCGCAGTTCGCGGCAGCGGGCGCGAGCGACACTGCGACGAATGCCGGTCCGACGACCGCCGCGACGGCGACGACGACGATCACCATCAACCGGGCAGCGCCGGCGGTGACGAGCTTCCGCTCGCCCTTCGCCGACGGCACCTACGCCGCCGGCTTCACGATCGACATCATCGCGACGACGAGCCAGCCGGTGGCGGCGGGCGGGACGATCACCGTCACGCTGGATACGGGCGCATCGGTGCTGCTGACGGCTCCCGCCGACGGCACCGAACTCGACGGCTCGTACACCGTCCAGGCGGGTGAGGACTCCGCCGATCTGACGGTCGCGAGCTTCGCGATCGGGACGGCGGCCGGACTCGATGGCAAGCCGATGACGTCGACCGCCGTGCCGACGGGGGCGGACAATATCGCCGGCACGAGCGCGATCGTGATCGACACGACGCGACCGACGATCGCGTCGATCTCCTCGAGCACCGCCGACGGCTCCTACAAGGCGGGCGCGACCGTGAACGTGACGGCCACGGCGAGCGAGCCCGTGCAGAACGGCAGTGCGATCAGCGTGACGCTCGATACGGGTGCGACGGTGACGCTGACCGCGCCTGCGACCGGGACGGCCCTGACCGGCACCTACACCGTCGCCGCCGGTGACACCTCGGCCGATCTCACGGTGACGGGCATTGCGACCATCGTCGTCCTCGACGTGGCGGGCAACGCGCTGTCGTCGACGACGGTGCCGAGTGGGGCGAGCAACATCGCCGGCGCGAAGGCGATCGTGATCGATACGACCGCGCCGACGGTGTCGAGCTTCACGAGCGCCCAGTCGTCGCCGACGAATGCCACGAGCATCGCCTACACGCTGACGTTCTCGGAGTCGGTGACGGGTGTCGCGGCGGGCGACTTCTCGAACACGGGCACGGCGACGGGTTGCGTGTTCGCGCCGGGGACCGACAGCGGCACGTCGCGCACGATCACCATCACGAGCTGTGGTGAGGGCACGGTGATCCCGCAGTTCGCCGCCGCGGGTGCGAGCGATGCGGCGGGCAACGCGGGTCCCGCGACGGGCGCGACCGCGTCGACGACGATCACGCGGGATGTCACCGCGCCGACGGTCACCGCCTTCTCGTCGAGCTCCGCGAACGCCCGCTACAAGATCGGCGCCGCGATCTCGATCGCGGCCACGACGAGCGAGGCGATCGAGGCGGGGAACACGCTGATCGCGACGCTCGACACGGGCGCGACGGTGACGCTCACCGCGGCCTCGGCCGGCACCTCGCTGACCGGCACGTACACCGTCGCCACCGGGCAGAGCTCGGGCGACCTCACGGTGTCGAGCTTCTCGATCGGCACGGTGGCGGATGCGGCGGGCAATGCGATGACGTCGACGACGGTGCCGACCGGGACGAGCAACATCGCGGGCGCGAAGGCGATCATCGTCGACGGCATCGCGCCGACGGTGACGAGCTTCACGTCGTCGCAGTCGTCTCCGACCAACGCCGCGAACATCACCTTCAGCA
>CAWUMZ010000284.1:0-2036 GCA_963923625.1 uncultured bacterium
TCCTTGCGCATCAGCGTCGTCGAGAAGCCGTAGTCGAACTTGCCGTCGATCATCAGCTCGGCGCGGTTCTCCATCATCCAGGAGGTCGACGAGCCGGTCAGCATCACCTCGAGCACCTTGCGCGGGTCGAGCCCGGCGTGCTCGGCGAAGACGAGCCCCTCGGCGAGAGCCTGGCCCGTGCCGACGACGCAGATCTGGTTGGCCATCTTCGTCAGCTGGCCGGCGCCGGGGCCGCCGATCAGGTTGGCGCGCGCGGCGTACGCGGCGACGACCTGCGCGGCGGTCTCCCATGCCGTCGCGTCGCCGCCGGCCATCACCGCCAGCTTGCCGTTCTCGGCGCCGACGGTGCCGCCCGAGACCGGCGCGTCGATGAAGGACCGGCCGGAGGCCGCGGCCTCGGCGGCGAGCTCGCGGGCGATCTCGGCTGAGGTGGTGGAGTGATCGATCCAGATCGCCCCCTCGGCGAGCGCGCCCTGTGCGGCATCCCAGATGGCGCGCAGCTGCGGGTCGGCGGGCACCGACGAGCACACGACGGCGCAGTCGCGCACCGCGTCCTCGATCGATGCGGCACCCGTGCCGGAGAACTCTGCGGCCCAGCCGGCGGTCGCATCGGCGTCGATATCGAACACGGACAGCTCGTGGCCGGCGCGCGCGAGGTGACCCGCGAGGTGCCAGCCCATGCGGCCGAGGCCGATGAACGCGATCCTCATGCCGGCACGCCCGGCTTGCCGCGATCCTCGAGCGTGAAGCCCGTCGCGAGGCGCGCGTGCACGCGTCCCGTCGTCGCCATCGCGAGGATCAGCACCATCTCGTTCTCGCGCGGGCCGTCCGGCACGCCGACCTCGATCGCGTCGTAGTGGCTGCCCACGTACGACCATTCGATGTGGGTCAGCGGGATGTCGATGCGCGCGCCGACCGGTCCGACCTTCTTCGTGGACGGCACGATCGACGTGCCGCCGCCGATCGCCGCGCGCATGCCGCCGCCGCCGGGGATGTGCCACATCGCGCCGTGCTCGATCTCGCCGTTGCTGCCGACGATCGCGCCCTTGCCGTAGCCCTCGATCGCGCTGGCGTCGCCGCCGAGGTGCTCGATCAGGATCGCGCCGAGCTTCTCGCCGAGCGCCTTCAGCTCGTCCATCGCCGGGCTCAGGTCCTCGACGTACTGCTTGACGTACGGGTTCGTCACCACGGCCATCACGGCGCCCTTGCGGGCGGGCTGCTCCGGCTTCGGGCCGAAGTCGTGGTGGATCTCCTCGGTGTACGTGGCGATCTTGCGGATCTCGAACAGGCTCATGGCGCTCCTCCGGGGCGTGCTGGAGGCAGCATAGGCGGGGCGGCACCGCCTCCGCGAGCGACGAATCGCCCAGCGGGGCATCGGTACACTCCAGCGCATGGTCGGGAGACTGGGAGCGCTCTGCGCGCGCTATCGCTGGATCGTCGTGATCCTCTGGATCGTGCTGATCGCCGGCATCGCGGGCGCTGCCACGCTGGCCGGGGGCCACGCCAACGCGGACCTGACCGTGCCGGGCACGGGTGCGCAGACCGGCGCCGACATCGCCAACCGCGCCTTCCCGACCGGCAAGGGCCTCAACGGCCAGGTGATCGTCACCGGCGCGCCCGGCGCGGTGGAGAAGGACGCCAACAAGAAGGTCATCGACGCCGCCATCAAGGATCTTCGCACGCTGCCGCACATGGCGGCCGTCAAGGATCCGTACGGACCGGGCGGCGAGATCTCGGCCGACAAGTCGACCGCGATCATCGGCCTCACGTACGACCTCGGCATCAACGAGGTCACGCCGCGCACCTGGACGCACCTGCAGGATGTGATGGCGCCCGTCGCCGCCACGCCGGGCCTCACCGTGGCGTATGCGGGAACACCGGCTGCGCAGGAGGAGAGCACGAGCCAGGACATCTCCGAGGGGCTCGGCATCCTCGCGGCGATCATCATCCTGCTCGTCGCCTTCGGCACGGCGCTCGCGGTCGTCGCGCCGCTCGTCAGCGCGCTCGTCGGCCTGTCGTTCGGCCTGCTGACGATC
>CAWUMZ010000285.1:0-2035 GCA_963923625.1 uncultured bacterium
GAAGCGGGACCACGTGGTCGGCTCGATCGAGCCGGGCAAGCTCGCCGACTTCGCGATCCTGACGGGCGACCCGCTCGGCGTCGCGGTCGACGACCTGCGCTCGATCCGCGTCGAGGAGACGTGGGTCGACGGCGCGCCGGTCGACTACAGCCGGCTCTGACCCGACGAGCGCGGGGAACCCCGTGTCGATCCGCGGCGAGGCACGTACCGGGGTGACGTCAGCGCGATGACGCTTGCGGATCCAGCGCCAACCGCGAAAGGACCCCTCCGATGGCCACCTCGAACCCGCCCGAGCCGATCACCTCCCCGACACGGCGCTTCGCCGTCGGCTTCCTGATCGGCATGGTCGTGATCGCCGCCCTGCTCTGGGTCGCGACCGGCTGACGCCCCGGTTCCGATCGGGGTCCGTCCCCATTCGGAGCCCAGCGCGGCGCTAGGAGCGCGAGACGATCGGGAGCTCGCCGCGGCGCGGCAGCTCGAGGCGCTCCCACACGTCGACGAGGCCGCCGATCAGCGCCTGCACATCGGCGTCCGTGTGGAGCGGGCTGGTCGTGATGCGGAAGCGCTCGGTGCCGCGCTCGACCGTCGGGTAGTCGATCGGCTGCACGTAGACGCCGTGATGATCGAGCAGCAGCTTCGCCGCCTCGCGGCAGCGCACCGGATCGCCGAGGATGACGGGAATCAGGTGGCTGTCGGTGTCGAGCATCGGAATGCCGGCCTCGTCGATCAGGCCGCGCACCTCGGCGACACGCGCGTGCAGGGCGATGCGCTCCGCGTCGCTCGCGCGCAGGTGGCGGATGCTGGCGTGCGCGGCGGCGACGACGACGGGGGCGAGCGATGTGGTGAAGATGAAGCCGGTGCCGTACGAGCGGATCAGGTCGACGAGACGCGCCGAACCGGTGACGTACCCGCCCATCGCGCCAACGGCCTTGCCGAGCGTGCCCTGGACGATGTCGATCTCGCCCTCCAGCCCCTCGCGCGCGACGATGCCGGCGCCCTCCGGGCCGTACATGCCGACTGCGTGCACCTCGTCGACGAACGTGAGCGCGTCGTGTCGCTTCGCGACGTCGGCGAACTCCGCAATCGGGGCGATGTCGCCGTTCATCGAGTAGACCGACTCGAACGCGACGACGCGGGCGCGCGACGGATCCTCATCGCGCAGCAGCTGCTCGAGGTGCGCGGCGTCGTTGTGGCGGAAGACGCGGACCGTGGCACCGCTGCGGCGCATGCCCTCGATCATCGAGTTGTGGTTGTCGGCGTCGGAGTAGATGACGCACTCGGGCAGCACGCTGCCGAGGACGGCGAAGGCGGTGAAGTTCGCGACCCAGCCCGACGAGAACAGCAGCGCGGCCTCCTTGCGGTGCCAGCTCGCGAGCTCGCGCTCGAGCGCGACGTGCATCGACGTCGTGCCGGAGATGTTGCGCGTGCCGCCGCTGCCGGCGCCGTACGCGGCTGCCTCGGTGACGGCGGCGACGACCTCGGGATTGGCAGCCATACCGAGGTAGTCGTTCGAGCACCAGACCGCGACGGTGCGCGTCGTCCCATCGGCGGCGTGCAGCATCGCGCTGGCCGTACCGGGGATGCGCTCGATCTCCGCGAAGGAGCGGTAGCGGCCCTCGGACTTGAGGCGCTCAATGGCGTCGTCGACGATGCCGGAGTAGTCCACGCCCCGCACCCTATCGAACCTCGCTGAACGGCCGGACTAGCCGGCGGCCCACGTGGCCAGCGCGGTCCAGCCGGCGGCCGTCGTGGTGGCGAGGTCGTAGAGGCTGAAGCCGTTGGCGCCCGCGTCGCGCGCGCCACGGGCAGCGGCGTCGAGATTGGCCGGCGGCAGGCCACCGGCGAGGCCGCTGATCACGTGCACGGGCGTCGCCTGATCGCCGATCAGGTCACGCGGCCTCTGCACGCAGCCCACCGTCATCGTGTACATCGCCTGGGCGCTGAGACGTCGCGGCGGATAGCACATGGGCAGCACCGCGTCGGCGTTGTCGTGGATCTCGGTCCACGGGAAGATCGGCCAGTAGTTGTTGACGGG
>CAWUMZ010000286.1:0-2033 GCA_963923625.1 uncultured bacterium
GGCATGCGATCGAGCAGCTCGTCGTCGATGCGCTCGCCGAACGTCCAGATCCCCCACGTCCGCGCCAGATCTTCATCGCTCGTCGGCGGCAGGACGGGGCCGTCGAGGAAGCGCACATCGCAGCGCTCGAGCACCTCGTCCATCAATCCGCCGGCGAGGCGGTAGCGCACGAGCAGGAGCGGCCTAGCGCTCATCGGCCTCGATGTCGGCGACGAGGCGATCGAAGTCCGGCCCGTCGAACTCGAGCGTGGCGCGGTCGTGCTTGTCCATCAGCCACTCCCAGAAGTCGAAGTCGATGTCCGACAGGTTGTGCTGGATCACGCCCCACAGCGTCCACCCGTACTTCGACATCAGCCCCCACATGCGCGCGCGGGCCACGAGCGCCGGCGTGGCCTCACCCCAGTACGCGGCGACGAGCCGCTCGAGCTGGTCGAGCGAGAGGTCGGACTCACTCCAGACGTTGCCGAGCTCGAACGACGCCTCGTTCATGCCCGAGTACTCGTAGTCGATCAGGCGGAAGCGATCCCCGTCCCACAGGAAGTTCTCGGCGAGCAGGTCGTTGTTGCACGGCACGAGCGGCTCGGGGTTGCGGCGCATCGCCTGCTCGAGACGGCGCACCTGCGGCTCGAACTCGTCGTAGCGGTCGGGCACGGCGAAGTCTCGCTCGCGACACACCTCGCGGTAGCCGGCCTGGATGCGGAACATGTCGAACGGATCGCGGAACGCGGGGCCGGCGTGCAGCTGGCGGATGGCGTCGGCGATCTGCGGCAGCCGTTCGCCGCGCTGCATCGTCTCGCGCGACATCGTCTCGCAGCCGGGCAGGAACTCGACGACGAGCATGATGTGCTCCGGGCGGTACGCGACCACGCGCGGCGCGACGCCCGATGCGGCGGCGGCCACCGAGTTGTGGTGCTCGTTGTCGCGGTCGATCGCGAGCAGCCCGGTATCGGGGTCGGAGATGCGCACGACGTAGCTGCCCTCCGCGGTGTCCACCTTGAAGTTGTGGTTCGTCAGACCGCCGGGCAGCGCCTCAACCGTGCGCTCGCCACGGAGCTCGTCCACGCTGTCGAGCAGCTCCGCCAGTCGCGCCTCATCGAGTTCCATCACGTCCCCCTCTCTCCGCCGGGGAGCGTACCCGAGGCCGCTAGGCTGCGCCCGTGGACGCAGGCTGGAATCACTGGCTCCCGACGGTGCTCCAGGACATCCTGGGCGCCCTCGACGCCTCGGAGACGCGGCGACGCAAGGCGTTCGCCGCCCTCGAGGCCCCGGCCGACCCGCTGGCGCTGATGGAGTGGGAGCGCTTCCGCATGGTCGCGCCGTCGCGCCTCGACGTGCCTGCGCTGCCGTCCGAGCTCGACGCCGAGGAGGCGATCGAGCTGCTGGAGGGCCTCGGTCTCGTCGAGGGCATGCCACCGCGGCGCATGTCGCATCCCGATCCCGTCGAGACCGTCCTCACGCTCGAGCATGAGGACGTCCGCGAGCTGGAGCGCCTTCGTGCCGCGATCGAGCCCGGCGCGATCGAGACGGGCGTCGAGGCGCTCCCCGACCTCGGCGCGCAGTTCGGCGGCGCCAAGGTCGGGCGCAACGACCCGTGCCCGTGCGGCTCGGGTCGCAAGTTCAAGAAGTGCCACGGCGCCTAGGCGCCGCAGCCAGCCTCAGAAGACGCGCTTGCCGAAGGCGAGGCGGTCGTGGTAGTAGCCGGTGTCCCAGCGGGCGAGGGCGATGCCCTGGCCGGACGACTGGATGAACAGCTGGCTCGAGATCGCCATGCCCGTGTGCCCGATCGCCGAGGACTGGGCGGTCACGCCACCGGGACCGAACAGGAGCACGTCGGCGGGGAGGATCTTGTCGGCGGTGAGGCGCTGCTCGGCCGGGGTCTTGCCGGCCATCTCGTAGGTGGTGCGGCCACCCAGGGCCTTCGCCACCGTGGCGGGCGAGGTGGGATCGAGGGCCGTCACGCGCCACACGAACCCGGAGCAGTCGAATCCGCCGGCCGTGTTGTAGCCGAACAGCACCTGCGGCTTCTCGGACGT
>CAWUMZ010000287.1:0-2018 GCA_963923625.1 uncultured bacterium
GGAAGTGGGGGACGCCGTCAATCTCGAAGTCGACGTCTATGCGAAGTACGTGGAGAAGTTCGCCGCGGAGCGCTAGGACGCGGCGGGCGATTTCGATCACTTCGCTACGATGACCAAGCCCCCGTCAACAGGGAATTTCATGCACCAGCCGGAAGCACCGTTCAGTCCGATCGAGGACGCAATCGAGGACATCCGCCGCGGCAAGATGATCATCATCGTCGACGCCCCGGATCGCGAGAACGAGGGCGACCTGTGCATGGCCGCCGAGTTCGTCACGGCCGATGACATCAACTTCATGGCGACGTACGCGCGTGGCCTCGTCTGCCTGACGCTCACGCCCGAGCGCTGCGACGAGCTCGGTCTCAAGCCGATGGTGCAGCACAACGTCACGACGTACGAGACGGCCTTCACCGTCACGATCGAGGCGAAGGAGGGCATCACGACCGGCATCTCGGCCGCCGATCGCGCCACCACCTGCCGTGTCGCCGTCGATCCGAAGACCACGGCTGACGACATCCAGGCGCCGGGTCACATCTTCCCGCTGCGCGCCCGCCCCGGTGGCGTGCTCGAGCGCACCGGCCAGACGGAGGCCTCCGTCGACATGGCGAAGCTCGCCGGCTGCACGCCCGCCGGCGTCATCTGCGAGGTCATGAATCCCGACGGCACGATGGCGCGCATCGACGACCTCTCGGTCTTCAGCGCCGAGCACGACATCAAGATCATCACCGTCGCCGACCTCATCGAGTACCGCCGCCGCACGGAGCAGCTGATCGAGCGCGTCGCCGAGGTGCAGCTGCCCACGCTGTACGGCGACTTCACGGCGATCGGCTACCAGGAGACGCTCGCCGACAAGCAGCACCTCGCGCTGGTCTATGGCGACGTGGCGGGCAAGGAGGACGTGCTGGTGCGCGTCCACTCCGAGTGCCTCACCGGCGACGTGTTCCACTCGCTGCGCTGCGACTGCGGCGACCAGCTCGACAGCGCCATGCAGCAGGTCGTGGCGGCTGGCAGCGGCGTCGTGCTGTACATGGCGCAGGAGGGTCGTGGCATCGGGCTCCTCAACAAGCTCCGCGCCTACGAGCTGCAGGAGCAGGGCCGCGACACGGTCGAGGCGAATCTCGAGCTCGGCTTCATGGACGATCAGCGCGAGTACGGCATTGGCGCGCAGATCCTCGCGGATCTCGGTCTGTCGACCATCAAGATCCTCACGAACAACCCGCGCAAGATCATCGGCCTCGAGGGCTACGGCCTGAAGGTGACGGAGCAGATGCCGATCGTGATCGCCCCGGGCGAGCACAACGAGAAGTATCTCGCGGCCAAGCGCGAGAAGCTCGGCCATTCGCTCCACCACCAGCACATCAAGCCGGCGGACGAGCTGCCGGGCGAACCTCCCCGCCTGGTCGATCCGGCTGCCGGGGAGACGGCGGGCGCGCAGCAGTGACGGCGCCCGACGCCGCGGGGAGCATCTCCGCGCCGGCCGGTTCCCAGCGCATCGAGCTCGCACCGCTCGACCCGTCGACGCGGGTCGCGATCGTGGCGGCCGAGTACCACATCGACATCGTGCAGCCGCTCGTCGACGGCGCGGTGGAGGAGTGCCTCGCGCACGGCGTTCAGCCCGGGAACATCGACATCGTGCCCGTGCCGGGCGCCTTCGAGGTCGGCCTCGCCGCGCAGCGCTGCGCGGAGACGGGCTACGACGCCGTCATCGTCCACGCGTGCGTGATCCGCGGTGGCACCCCGCACTTCGACTACGTCTGCGAGGCCGCCATGCAGGGCGTGCTCGAGGCGTCGATCGGCACGGGCGTGCCGATCGCGTTCGGCGTGCTGACGGTCGATTCGCACCAGCAGGCCGTCGATCGCATCGGCGGCAGCGAGGGGCACAAGGGCCGGGAGGCGGCGGCGGCCGCGCTCGGGCTGCTCGCCACGCTCCGCGGTCTGGACTAGCCGAGGCAAGTCGCCCGTCAGCGCCGTTACGCGGCGTGTATCTTGCTGCTGTGTCGGCGCTCGTGCCGGCTTCG
>CAWUMZ010000288.1:0-2015 GCA_963923625.1 uncultured bacterium
TCGTTCATGCGGAGCGGCAGCTCGCGATACGAGCGGCGATCGCTCTTGAAGATCATGCAGTGCGCCGGGCAGTTCATCGGCTTCATGCCGAAGGCGCGCTCCTCGATCTCGAGCAGGTACATGTTCTCGCGGAACTTGTCCCAGTGCCCGGAGGTCTTCCAGAGGTCGGACGCGTACAGAATCGGCGTCTTGACCTCCTGGTAGCCGCGCTCGCCGTTCTCCTTGCGCCACATGTCGACGAGCGTGTTCCACACGATCATGCCCTTGGGGTGCCAGAACGGCGCGCCCGGGGAGACGTCGTTGAAGGAGAAGAGGTCGAGCTCGCGGCCGAGGCGGCGATGGTCGCGCTTCTGCGCCTCCTCGATGTTGTGGAGGTGCTGGTCGAGATCCTCCTGCGAGAAGAACGCCGTGCCGTAGACGCGCGTCAGCATCGTGCGCGTGGAGTCGCCGCGCCAGTACGCACCGGCGACGTGCGTCAGCTTGAAGGCCTTGATCGGGGCCGTGTCCTGCAGATGCGGGCCGCGGCAGAGATCGCTGAAGTCATCCTGCGTGTAGACCGTCAGCGGCTCGTCGGCCGGCAGGTCGTCGATCAGCTCGACCTTGTAGGCCTCGTCCTCGTCGACGAAGCGCTGGCGGATCACGTCGCGATCCGTCGTCTCGCGGGTGAACGCGTGCTTCTGCTTGAGGATGCGGCGCATCTCGTCCTCGATGCGCGCGAGGTCGGCCTCGCCGATCTGCTCGGGGAACTCGAAGTCGTAGTAGAAGCCGTTGTCGATCGCCGGGCCGATCGAGATCTTCACGCCCGGGAACACGTGCCGCGCGGCCTCGGCGAGCACGTGCGCCGTCGAGTGGCGCAGGATCGGCAGAGCCTCGTCGTCGCCGACGCGCAGGATCTTCACGTGCGCGCCGTCCGGCAGCGGCAGGCGCAGGTCGCGCACCTCCCCGTCCACCTCGACGGCCGCCGTCGCCTTGGCGAGGCGCTCGCCGATCGCGCGGGCGCAATCGAGGCCGGTCGCGCCGTCCTCGAGCTCGAGCTCGGTGCCGTCGGGAAGATGGACCTTCATGCGCTCAGGCTACCAAGCAGGCGGTTCTCGCCCCGTCAGCCGAGATCGAACGACGTCATCGCGTGGAACTCGCCGACGCGCGTCTCGACCTCGTCGCGGGTGAGGCGCTGCACGCGCTCCGTGCCGAACTCCTCGACGTTGAACGACGCGACGATCGAGCCGTAGGCGACGGCGCGCTTGAGGTGCGCGATATCGGGCTCGGTCTGCCCCGTCGCGGCGAGGTAGCCCACGAAGCCGCCCGCGAACGAGTCGCCCGCGCCCGTCGGATCGAAGACCTCCTCGAGCGGATAGCCCGGCACGCCGAAGAATGCGCCGTCGACGAACAGCGCCGCGCCGTACTCGCCGCGCTTGATCACGACGATGCGCGGACCGTGCGCGGAGATCGCGCGGGCGGCCTTCGCGAGCGTCGACTCGCCCGTCAGCTGCCGCGCCTCGCCGTCGTTGAGGATCACGCAGTCGACCTCGCCGATCGCGCCGATCAGCGAATCCTTGGCGATCTCGATCCAGAGGTTCATCGAGTCGAGCGCGACGAACCCGGCCTGCGACTGCTTCCGGACGGAGCGCTGCAGGTCGGGGACGATGTTGCCGAGGAACAGCACCGGTGCCTTGGCCTGCTCGTCGGACAGCTGCGGATCGAACTGCTCGAAGACCCCGAGGCGCGTGTCGAGCGTCTCGGCGACGTTGAGGTCGAAGCCGTAGCGCCCCTCCCACGCGAACGTCGTGCCGCCGGCGACGACCTGGATGCCGCTGGTGTCGATTCCGCGCTCGGCGAGTACGGGCTCGCCGTCGAAGTCATCCCCCACCACGCCGACCACGCCGACGTCGGTGAAGAGGTTGGCGGCGAGGGAGAAGTGGACCGCCGACCCCCCGAGCGCCCGGTCGCGGCGACCGAAGGGCGTCTCGAGGGTGTCGTAGGCGATCGATCCGACTGCGATGAGGCTATTCACAGTC
>CAWUMZ010000289.1:0-2014 GCA_963923625.1 uncultured bacterium
GTGACGCAAAGGGGTCTGGCCCCTTTGCGTCACCACGGACCTACGCTCCACCCGTGACCGCACGCACGCCATCCGCTCCGTGGGTCGAGATCGCCGAGCTCGAGCGCGACCCGCACCCCATCCTCGCGCGGCTGCGCACCCAGGGGTCCGTGGTGCACGTGCCCGCGCTCGGAGGTTGGATCGTGACGACGCGCGAGCTCGTGCTCGCGGCGATGCGCGACGACGTCGGGCTGACGGTCGACGACCCGCGCTTCACGACCGGCCGGATCACCGGGCCGAGCATGCTGTCGACCGACGGCGCGGAGCACGCACGGCATCGCGCGCCGTTCGCGCGCCCATTCCGTCTCGACGCCATTCGGGAGCGCTTCACTCGCGAGGCCGCGCTTGAGGTCGAGCGCCTGATCGACGCGTTCGCCGCCGACGGCGAGGCGGAGCTGCGCACGCAGCTCGCGGCGCCACTGGCGACGCGCATGATGATCCGGGCCCTCGGCCTCGACATCGCCGACGAGGGCGACATCCTCGACTGGTACGCGCGCATCGTCGACGCCGTGCAGCAGCTCAGCGCCGGCGCCGACCTGCCGCAGGACGGCGCCGACGCGTACGCATCCTTCGCCGCCGCGCTGGAGACCGCGCTCAACGCCGCTGACGGCGAGTCCTCGCTCCTGGCAGCCGCGCTCGGCGACGCTGCCGCCCTGACGCGCGACGAGCTGACGTCGAATGCCGCGATCCTGCTGTTCGGCGGCATCGAGACGACGGAGGGCATGATCGCGAACCTCCTCCACCACCTCCTGTCGGTCGACCAGCTCGCCGAGGTCGCGGCCGATGCCGACCTGCTCGACGGGGCGATCGAGGAGTCGCTGCGGATGGAGCCGGCCGCAGCCGTCCTCGACCGCTACGCCACGGCCGACGTCGAACTCGACGGGGTCATGATCCCGCAGGGAGACCTCGTGATCCTCTCGATGGCATCGGCCAACCGCGACGAGTCGGTCTTCCCCGACCCGGATCGCTTCGATCCGCGGCGTGCGAACGCCAAGCTGCACACGACGTTCGCCACGGGTCCGCATGTGTGCCTCGGCATGCATCTGGCGCGGCTCGAGGCGCGCGCGGCGATCACCGGTCTGGCGCGGCGCCTGCCGGGACTGCACGCGGACGCGGTGCGACCGAGCGCGCCGCACGGCCTGGTCTTCCGAAAGCCGCCGACTGTGTGGGCCTGCTGGCCGACCGGCGAGCCCGGTCGCTCAGCCGCCTAGCGCTTGCGGAACGAGCGGACGACGCGCGAAACGAGGCCGTCTCCGTCGCGAAGGCGCTGCAGGTCGCTGACGCGGGCGGCGTAGCGGAGCTGGGTGTTGTGGTGCGAGTAGTGCATGACGTGCCTTTCGTCGTGCGCCTCCGCGTAGATGAAGGCGCACGTCCACTATGCCACACACTCGTGTCACAAAGTGGCGCGCTCGGCGATCGTCACCAAGCTGTTGCAATCCAGCGACAAGCGTTTTCCGACAACCTGTTTCGATGTATCCAATCCGCACTTCGCGATGTCACGAAGTCGGAGTTGCCTGCGAATCGAAGGCGAGACGGGCTACGCCTGCCCCCACCAGTCGCGGCGTCCCTCCACGTCGCTCCGCGGATCCGCGCCCAAGTTCGGCGCGCCGGCAACGAGCAGATCGAGGCCATCCGGCCCCGCCTCGTAGCCGCGCCACGCGCGCGGTGCGACGCGAACGGCATCCCACAGCGCGAGGTCCACGACCTCGTCGTCGACGCAGAGTCGCCCACCACCCCGCACCACGATGTAGACCTCCTCCTGCTCCGCGTGGGCATGCCCGTACGGAAATCGGCCATCCGGCGGCAGGCGCACCAGGCTGAGCGCGCTGCGCGACAGACCGAGCGCCTCGGTCGCCGGGTGGAACTCGAGGCCGGGCGGACCATCGAAGCCCGCGCCGATGTCCTCGACGTCCGTCAGGAGATTCCGCCGCATGAACGCCACGCGGTGATCGTAGGCGACGCGCGCCGCGAGGGA
>CAWUMZ010000290.1:0-2014 GCA_963923625.1 uncultured bacterium
CGGGGCACGCCGATGATCTGGAACGGCGTCTCGACGGGGTTCGCGAGCGGGCCGAGCAGGTTCATGATCGTCGGCACCGCGAGCTCGCGGCGGACGGGACCGGCGTGGCGCATGGCGGGGTGGTGGCTGGGCGCGTAGAGGAACCCGAAGCCGTGCTCGTCGATCATCGCGGCGACCGCCTCGGCCGGCACCTCGACGGGGATGCCGAGCTGCTCGAGCACGTCGGCGCTGCCGGACTTCGACGAGATCGAGCGGTTGCCGTGCTTGGCGACGCCTGCGCCCGCGCCGGCGGCGACGAGCGCGGCGGCCGTCGAGATGTTGAACGACCCGGTGTGGTCGCCGCCCGTCCCGCAGGTGTCGACGAGGTCGGTGCGCAGGGGGCGCACGGCGATCGCGTGCTCGCGCATCGCGCGTGCGCAGCCGGCGATCTCGACGGGCGTCTCGCCCTTGGCCTTGAGCGCGATCAGGAATCCGGCGGTCTGCGCGGGCGTCGCGTCGCCGTCCATGATCTGGCCGAGCGCGCCGCGCGCCTCGTCCTCGGTGAGGTCCTGCTTCGCGAGGACCTTCACCATCGCGCTGTGCAGCGGCGTGGCGATCATGCGGCCGCCTCCAGTGCGAGGAACGCGGCGAGCATCGCGTCGCCCTCGGGCGTCAGGACGCTCTCGGGGTGGAACTGCACGCCGTGCGTGGGCTGGTCGAGGCGGCGCACGGCCATCACGGTGCCGTCGTCGGCGCGCGCGGTGACGGCGAGCTCGGCCGGGATGGGCTCGTGCGCGGCGAGCGAGTGGTAGCGGCCGGCGGTGAAGCGCTCGGGCACATCGTTCAGCAGCGGATCGTCCGCGATGCGTGAGACGTCGTCGGCCTTGCCGTGCACGAGCTGCGGAGCGGCGCCGACGACCCCGCCGTGCAGCTGCACGAGCAGCTGGTGCCCGAGGCACACGCCGAGGATCGGGATGCGGCCCTGGAACGCGCCGATCAGGTCGGCCGAGACGCCGGTCTCGTCGGGCGTGCCCGGGCCGGGGGAGATCACGAGATGGGTGGGCGCAAGCGCCTCGGCCTCGGCGACCGTGATCGCGTCATTGCGCTTCACGACGACCTCGTCCGCGCCGGCCTCGGCGAAGCCGTGGGCGAGGTTGTAGGTGAACGAGTCGAAGTTGTCGATCAGCAGGACGCGGATCATCGGCCATAGCCTCCCGCATCGGCGAGATCGACGGCGCGCTGGAGCGCGGCGATCTTGCGCAGGCACTCGCGATGCTCCTCGGCCGGATCGCTGTCGGCGACGATCCCGGCGCCGGCCTGCAGCGTGGCGACGCCGTCCTTCAGCTGGATCGTGCGCAGCGCGATGCACGTGTCGAGCGTGCCGTCGGTGCCGAGGTAGCCGACGGCGCCGGCGTACGGGCCGCGGCGATGGGGCTCGAGCGCGCTGATGATCTGCATGGCCCGAACCTTGGGCGCGCCGGAGACCGTGCCGGCGGGGAACGTCGCGCCGAGCAGGCTGAAGGCGTCGTGGCCGTCCTGCAGGCGTCCCTCGACGCGCGACACGATGTGCATGACGTGGCTGTAGCGCTCGATCTCGAGCAGGCGCGTGGGGTGGACGGTGCCGGGGTCGCACACGCGCGAGAGGTCGTTGCGGGCCAGATCGACGAGCATCATGTGCTCGGCGCGCTCCTTGGGATCGGCGAGCAGGTCCTCGGCAAGGGCATCGTCCTCCTCGCCCGTGGCGCCGCGCGGGCGCGTGCCGGCGATCGGGCGCAGTTCGGCGATGCGCTCGCGCGACAGCGCCACGTGCGTCTCGGGCGAGGCGCCGATCAGCGCGCGATCGCCGAGGTCGATCAGGAACAGGTACGGCGACGGGTTGACGGCGCGCAGCGCGCGGTAGATCGCGACGGGGCTGCGCGGGGTGCGGCGGCGGTGGCGCTGCGACAGCACGACCTGGAAGACGTCGCCGGCCGTGATGTGCTGCTTGCCGATCTCGACGCGCTCGATGTACTCGTCCATGTCGAGGTCGGAGACC
>CAWUMZ010000291.1:0-2007 GCA_963923625.1 uncultured bacterium
CTGCAATCTGGCCGTGATCGAGTGTCCCAACACGAGCGACGAGCATGCGATCGACCCGGTCGACGGCGCGCTCGGGGCGCTGCGCTACACCCCGAGCGCCGGCGCGGCCGCGCGTCGTCATCTACGTCTCGTCGACCGAGACTGATTCTCGGTCGGATCACCCGCCGGGTCGGCTCACCGTGCTGGCGCGATCGCCGCGACCGGCTCCTCGAGCTGCTCGACGCTGCGCACGAGCGCGGCCAGCTGCTCCGTATCGGCCGGGGTCTCCCGCAACTCGCCGACGTGCTCGGCGAGCCGTCGGCCGCCCTTCCACAGTCCGCCGCGCGCCACATCCTCCTTCTCACCGCGGTGCTCGAACCACGCGTAGCGGAACTCGAGTCGCGGATGCTCCTCGCTGAGCGGCGCGAGCTCGCCGTCGAAGGCGCGATCGGATGCGAACGCGAACACCGCCTCCGTCTCCTCCATATGTGTGCTGCCGGATTCCGGCTCCCTGCCGGGCTCCAGCGTCACCCACGCGCCCGCATGGGCACGATGACGACGCTCCTGATACGACACGGGGATGTGGCGCTCGCCGAGGACGAGCACCGTCTGGCCCCCCTCGATCAATCGCGCCTGCTTGAGGAACGCGGCCACCTCCGCAGTCGAGCCGGTGACGGAGAGGTGGTTGCGGACGTTGTGGTCGCCCTCGACCACCATGTGCGCGAACGCGCGCAGGCGGTCGGTCAGCGAATCGGTGCCGGACATGGCTGCTCCTTGGTCGTGGAGCCTCAACGTGCCATCCGCCAGGCGACGCGCGTCCGTGATCGCCCGGGCGCCTGCTGCGCCTTCCCCGCGATGCGATGCCGATCTGGTTGCCATCCGCCCCTCATGCTGCGGCTGCCCGTACGATTGCGCCCATGAGCAGCCCCTCCAAGCCGGCGTACGGCGAGCAGCCGACGTGGGATCCCGTTCGTCCCACGTACACGCTCGCGCGCACGCTCACGCACTGGCTCATCTCCGCGCTCTCGCTGCTCGTCGCCGCGTGGATCCTGCCGGGTATCCAGCTCGACGGAATCCAGGGCGCCGTCGTCATCGTCGCGTTCGTGGCGATCCTCAACGCGCTCCTCGCGCCGCTGATCGCCGCCATCCGCCTGCCGTTCTCCGTCGCACTCGGCTTCATCGTCAGCCTCCTGCTCAGCGGCATCCTGATCGAGGCCGCAGCCACGGCGTTCCCCGAGTACCTCCACACGGACAACGTGGGGTGGGCCTTCGCGACCGCCTTCGTCTCGTCGGCGATCGGCGTGGTGATCGCGGTCGTGCTCGGCGTCAACGACGACGATCTCTCGACGATTCGCCGCTCGCAGCGCATCGCGCGACGCGGCGGAGTCGAGCGCACGGACATCCCCGGCATCATCCTGCTCGAGATCGACGGCCTCGCGCTGCCCGTGCTCCAGCGGGCGATCCGCGACGGCAACGTCCCCAACATGGCCCGCTGGCTGGAGGACGGTTCGCATGCGCTGACGGAGTGGGAGACCGACCTCTCCTCGCAGACGGGTGCCAGTCAGGCCGGGATCCTGCTCGGGTCGAACCGCGACATGCCCGCGTTCCGCTGGGTCGAGAAGGAATCCGGACGGCTGATGACCTCGTCGGCGCCGGCGGACTGCGCGGAGATCGAACGGCGCCATCTGACGGACCACGGCCTGCTCGTTGACGGCGGTGCGAGCCGCGGCAACCTGCTGTCGGGCGGCGCCGAGCACTGCATCCTCACCGTCAGCCGCATGGACGCCGAGACGAAGGCGAACCCCGGCTACCGCGTGTTCTTCGGCAGTGCGACGAACGCGACGCAGACCATCATCCTGTTCGCGTGGGAGGTCGGCCTCGAGCTGCTGGCCGCCAGCCGCCAGCGCCGCCGCAAGGTCGTGCCGCGTGGTCATCGCGGCGGCATCTACCCGCTGATGCGCGGCGCGCTCTGCGTGATCGTGCGCGACCTGATCGTCTTCAGCGTGCTCCAGGACATGATGAAGGGCC
>CAWUMZ010000292.1:0-2001 GCA_963923625.1 uncultured bacterium
GGGAAGATCAGCCGCCAGCAGAACGCCTCGTACAAGCAGAACAAGCTCCTGTCCGAGGAGATCGAGAGGGCATCGCAGTCCAGCTCGGGCGAGTACTTCGAGACCGCGAATGTGGAGCAGGAGTTCTTCCAGAAGTACATGGAGTCGCTGTTCAAGTGATCAAGGACCGGCTGCACCAACCCGTCTCGACGACCGGAGGTACCCCGATGCGACGACGATCCCACTGGGCGCTCTTCGCCGGCCTGATCGGCGTGCTCTGCATGCTCGCGCCCGCAGCGGCGAACGCGAGTCCGTGCGCGGCGAAGGGGGCGCGGGTGTGGAATTCGGGGAGCAGCATCAGCGTCTGCTCGTTCGTCGTGAACCGCACGCTCGTCTTCGGCGCGAAGCCGGGCGAGATCGTGCAGGGCGCGATCGAGCGCGCCGGCACCCGCGTGGAAGCCGGCAATCAGGGCGCCGAATCGACGTCCGGCGAGTTCGCATGGAACCACGCGGCCTGGAACATCTTCGAGTACGGGTTCCGGAATCCCGTCGGCACCACGTGGTACCGCCTACTCGGCGTGGATGGGATGTCCCAGCACGAGGTGGGCGTCAAGGCCGACTACAACCGGTTCTACCTCGAAGGCGAGTTTGCGCGCGGCCTCACGTGCGTCGCGAACGGGTACCTCACCTGCACCGCGCCGGCGGTGTGGTCGCACAGCCCCGCGTATGAGGGGTGCTTCGGCATCTTCAGCTGCATCGAGCGGCCAGTCATGATGGTCGACGCGCCGGCGACGATCGAGACGCGACCGCTGATCGTGAAGATCCTCAACATGACCGACCAGCCGCTCGTGCGCTCGAGCAACCCCAGCCTGACCGGCGTGGTCCGCGACGAGCGAATCGAGGATCCGGCGACGATCGCGGCTGGCACCGACGGTCGCACCGGCGCCGGCTACTACCACCTCCTCCGCGACTCGAGCCGCGCGGACGGCGTCGCCATGTCCTACGTGTTCGCCGACGGGGTGGGGGCCACGTCGCTGACCGGCAGGGACCTCAACATCGACATCGTCGTCGGCGAGGACGGCTCGACCGCGCAGAGCTCGTGCGCCGCCTCCTCGGGCGGCGCCGTCGCCATCGAATGCGATGTCAAGGTGCTCGGCGATGCCGATGGCATCCTCGAAGCCGTCGTCACGGTGGGAGTCTGATCATGCGCATTCGCACCCTGCTCCTCGTCATCGCACTCGGGCTCGCCGTCGTCGGCCCCGCGTCGGCCGGTGAGCACACCACCTACCGCTGCGACAAGTCCACTTCCAGCTACACCGGCTGCGCGGTCATCAGGAACGAGATCCAGAGCTGGATCGCGCCCGGCAGGCTCGCCAAGAGCCGGCCGCTCGTCTTCGCCGCGATGCAGCAGACGATCACCCGGTGGGATGCGCAGTCCGTGATCGCCGGCGGCACGTCGGGTGACGTCATGGTCGGCGGCCCGACCTGGGCCGCGGGTGCCGTGCTGTATTCGATGCGCCCCACCGACGGCGCGCAGAACTACCAGGCGCTCGTCGGCATGCGGCTCGACGACGTCCCCGCGCGCGAGGGCTGTCTCGCCTCGACGTATCTGGACTGCACCATGGGGCCGCAGCTCGACAAGAAGGGCGACTCGAAGCACGACTTCACGATCACGTCGCGCCCGTTCGAGGTGCGGATCTCCAACGCGATGCCCGTCGAGCTGAAGCGCGTCGACGGCCCGTACTGGACGAACGCGCTCCCGGTGCCCGTCAGCGACAACGCGAGCCGGATCGCCGCCAACGTCGGCATGGGCACGGTCGGCAGCCTCCGCAGCATCTCCAAGACCAGTGCCTACGCGGCCGTGTACAAGTTCCAGCGGTCCGACGCCGACCCGCGGTTCAACGGCGACAGTCTGCTGATCAGCGTCAAGACGACCGCCGACGGCAAGCGCTCGGAGTCGTGCACGCCGGTCTACCCGCCGAGCGGCACCCGGTTCGAGTGCAGCGTGACGTTCTCGGGGTC
>CAWUMZ010000293.1:0-1999 GCA_963923625.1 uncultured bacterium
GTCCTGTCCATTCCAGTGCTCGCGCTGTCGATGATCCCCGCGCTCCAGTTCCACGGCTGGGGCTGGGTCGCCGGCATCCTCGCGACGCCCGTCGCGCTGTGGTCGGCGTGGCCATTCCACCGCTCCGCCTTCCTCGCGCTCAAGCATCGCAGCGCATCGATGGACACGCTGATCTCGCTCGGCGTCCTGACGGCGTACATCTCGAGCGTCGCCGCGCTGCTCTTCACCGACGCCGCCTCGATGCCGATGCACCTGTCGCTGACGGCCCGCGGCTCGACGGGCGCGCTCACCTTCGAGGTCGCGTCCGTCGTCACCGCGCTGCTGCTCGCCGGCCGCGTGCTCGAGCTGCGGGCGCGCCGCCGAGCCGGCGACGCCGTCCGCGCGCTCGCCGAGCTGAGCTCCCCCGACGCCACGCTCGTCCGCGAGGACGGCGAGATCGTCGTGCCCGTCGCCTCGCTCGTCGTCGGCGACGAGATCCTCGTGCGTCCGGGTGAGCGCGTGCCAGTCGACGGCGTCGTCATCGCCGGCACGTCGTCGATCGACCGCTCGCTGCTGACGGGCGAGAGCGTGCCCGTCGATGTCGACCCGGGTGACGAGGTCGCCGGCGGCGCACTCAACACGACCGGCGTCCTGACGGTGCGCACCGAGCGCGTCGGCGCCGACTCCACCGCCGCGCGCATCACGCGCCTCGTCGAGCAGGCCCAGACCGAGAAGGCCGGCGCTCAGCGCCTCGCCGACCGCATCGCAGGCGTGTTCGTGCCGATCGTGCTGGTGCTCGCTGTCGTCACGTTCGTCGGCTGGCTGCTGACCGGCGCGACGGTCGCGGAGGCACTCGCCCCCGCCGTCGCGCTGCTCGTCGTCGCCTGCCCGTGCGCCCTCGGCCTCGCCGTGCCCGCCGCCCTGCTCGTGGCGACCGGGCGCGGCGCGCAGCTCGGCATCCTGCTGCGCGGCGCGCCGTCGCTCGAGCGCGCCGAGCAGGTGTCCGCGATCGTGCTCGACAAGACCGGCACGGTGACCGAGGGCCGGATGGCGCTCGCCGCCGTCCACGTGCTCGACGGCGAGAGTCCCGAGCGCGTGCTGTCGCTCGCCGCCGCCGTCGAGGTCGGGTCGGAGCACCCGGTCGGCCGGGCGATCGCGCAGGCCGTCGAGTCGCCGCTGCCCGCGCACGACTTCGCGGCACGCCCGGGCGTCGGCGCCGAGGCCGTCGTCGACGGCCTCCACGTCATCGTCGGACGTCCCGACCGCCTCGGCGGAGAGGGGCTGACGCTCGCACCCGAGCTGGTCGCCGCCGCGGCCGCCGAGGCGGAGCAGGGCCGCGCGATCGCGGCCGTCGCGTGGGACGGGACGATCCGCGGCATCCTCTCCACCAGCGACCAGATCCGGCCGACGAGCGCCAAGGCCGTCGAGGACCTGCGCGCGCTGGGACTCGAGCCGATCCTGCTGACGGGTGATGGCGCCGCGGCCGCGGGCGTCGTCGCCGCCGAGGTCGGCATTACCCGAGTCATCAGCGACGTGCTGCCCGAGGACAAGGCCGATGAGGTGGCGCGCCTTCAGGCCGACGGCCTCGCCGTCGCGGTCGTCGGCGACGGCCTCAACGACGCACCCGCCCTGGCGCGCGCCGACCTCGGCATCGCGATGGGTTCCGGTGCCGACGCGGCGATCGCCGCCGCCGACGTCACGCTCGTGCGTCCCGACCTGCAGGGCGCGGCCGACGCCGTCCGCCTCGCGCGCCAGACCATGCGCACGATCCGCGGCAACCTGTTCTGGGCGTTCGCCTACAACGTCATCCTGCTGCCGCTCGCCGCGCTCGGGTTCCTCAACCCGATCCTGTCGGGCCTCGCGATGGCCTGCTCGAGCCTCTTCGTGCTCGGCAACTCGCTGCGCCTGCGGCGCTTCCGCGCCGGCACCTGACGCCAGGACATTCTGGATCCGGATCCAGAATGTCCCCCTGCGGGACAAAATGGTGCCGGATCCAAACTGTCCAAGGGATCCCGGATCC
>CAWUMZ010000294.1:0-1990 GCA_963923625.1 uncultured bacterium
CGAAGGTCTTCATCCCGCTGACGATGCTGTGCCGCGACGTCTGCCACTACTGCACCTTCACCAAGCCGCCGAGGAAGGGCGAGCGCTCGTATCTGACGCCGGACGAGGTCGTGGCGCTGGCCGAGCAGGGTCGTGCCGCCGGCTGCCGCGAAGCGCTCTTCACGCTCGGCGACAAGCCCGAGCTGCGCTACGAGGCCGCGCGTCTCGAGCTCGCCGAGCTTGGGTTCGAGACGACCGCGGCGTACCTCGCGCACTGCATGGAGCGCGTGCTCGCCGAGACCGGCCTGCTGCCCCACGCCAACCCCGGCGTCCTCGACGACGCCGAGCTGGCGGCGCTCCGTGCCTTCGCGCCGAGCCAGGGGATCATGCTCGAGACCGCGAGCGCGCGGCTGAGCGAGAAGGGCATGCCGCACTTCGGCTCGCCCGACAAGGAGCCATCGACACGGCTCGACGCGCTGCGCCGCATGGGCGCGCTGCGCATCCCGACGACGAGCGGCATCCTGATCGGCATCGGCGAGACGCGCCGCGAGCAGGTCGAGGCGCTGCTCGCGCTGCGCGACCTGCACGGCGAGCACGGGCACCTGCAGGAGGTGATCGTCCAGAACTTCCGCGCCAAGGCCGGCACGAAGATGGTCGACGCGCCCGAGCCGTCGCTCGACGACCACCTCTGGGCGCTCGCCATGGCGCGCCTGATCCTGCCCGACGACGTCAGCCTGCAGGCGCCGCCGAACCTCGCGCACGCCGACTTCCCGCGCCTGCTCGAAGCGGGCATCAACGACTGGGGCGGCGTCTCGCCCGTCACGCCCGACCACGTCAACCCCGAGGCGCCGTGGCCGGAGCTCGAGGTGCTCGAGGCCCACACCGCGGAAGCCGGGCACACGCTGCTGCCGCGCCTGACGGTCTACCCCCGCTTCCTGAACGCCGACTGGGTCGAGCCCGCGCCGCTCACGGCCGCGCTCAAGCTGGCCGACGGGCTGCTGCTCTCGCGCGTCAACGACGGCTGGGTCAACGGCGTGTCGCAGTCGCCGCCAGCTGCCTGGGGCGATGGTCCGCCCGCGCGCCTCGGCGCGATCTCGAGCGACTTCGCGCGCGCGATCAAGCGCGCCGAGGCCGAGGAGATCCTCGAGCTCGAGGACACCGAGGCGCTGCTAACGGCCCGCGGCCCCGAGCTCGCGCGCCTCGTCGAGCTCGCCGACCAGCGCCGCTGGGAGCGCGCCGGCGACGACGTCACGTACGTCGTCTGCCGGAACATCAACTACACGAACGTCTGCTACTTCAAGTGCGGCTTCTGCGCGTTCTCGAAGGGCCGGCTCGCCGAGAACCTGCGCGGACCGGCCTACCTGCTCGACGTCGACGAGGTCGCCCGCCGCTCCGTCGAGGCCTGGCAGCGCGGCGGCACCGAGGTGTGCCTGCAGGGCGGCATCCACCCCGGCTTCACCGGCGAGTGGTACCTCGATGTGCTGCGCGCCGTGAAGGCCGCGCAGCCCGAGATCCACGTTCACGCGTTCTCGCCGCTCGAGGTCTGGCAGGGCGCGGCGACGATGGGCTGGACGCTCGCCGACTACCTGCGCCAGCTGAAGGAGGCGGGACTCGGCAGCATGCCCGGCACCGCCGCGGAGATCCTCGACGACGAGGTGCGCGCCGTCCTCTGCCCCGACAAGGTCAACACGGAGCAGTGGCTCGAGGTGATGCGCACCGCGCACTCCGTCGGCGTGCGCACCACGGCGACGATCATGTTCGGCCACGTCGAGCGCCCCGTCCACGTGGCGCGCCACCTGCACCGCATCCGCGACCTGCAGCGCGAGACCGGCGGCTTCACCGAGTTCGTACCGCTGCCATTCGTGCCGGAGGAGGCACCGATCGCCCTCAAGGGCAAGGCGCGCTACGGCCCGACGTTCGACGAGACGATCGCGCTGCACGCCACCGCGCGCCTGGCCCTCGACCCGTGGATCCCGAGCATCCAGACGTCGTGGGTGAAGCTCGGCCCCGA
>CAWUMZ010000295.1:0-1985 GCA_963923625.1 uncultured bacterium
GAGGGCCATCTGGCCACCTCCTGTTTCAGTCGCCGCACCCGCAGCCCCGGAGCGAAAGTGCCCGGCAGCCGCATGGGCGGTCACGGCGCAAGGTACAGCGATTCGCCGGCGCCTGCGCCGATTCGGTGGCGCGGACCCCATCGGGGGCCCGCGCCGTGCCGAGGCGGACGACCTAGAAGGTCTCCATGTACTCGTCGATCTCCCACTGATGGACCTGCATCTTGTACTGGTCCCACTCGCGGCGCTTCTCGGCCAGGAACGCCTCGGTGATGTGCTCGCCGAGGGCGGCCTGGACGACCTTGTCGTTCTCGAGGGCGTTGAGCGCCGCGTCGAGGTTGTGCGGCAGCGCGCCGACCTTGAGCTTCTTGGACTCCTCGGCCGACAGGTTGTAGATGTTCTGGTTGACCGGCTTCGGCGGGCGGGCGCCCTTCTTGATGCCGTCGAGACCGGCCGCCAGCATCACGGCGAACAGCAGATACGGGTTGGCCGTCGGGTCCGGCGTGCGCAGCTCGGCACGGGTGCCGCTGCCGCGCGAGGCCGGGATGCGGATGGCGGCCGAGCGATTGCCGGGCGACCACGCGATGTAGACGGGAGCCTCGTAGCCGGGAACCAGGCGCTTGTACGAGTTCACGATCGGGTTGGCGATCGCCGTGATCGCCGGCAGATGCTCGAGCAGGCCGGCGATGTAGCCGTACGCCGCGTCGGACAGCTGCTCCTCGCCCTTCGGGTCGAAGAAGATGTTCTTGCCCTTGCTCGACAGCGACTGGTTGCAGTGCATGCCCGAGCCGTTCTCGCCGAAGATCGGCTTCGGCATGAACGTCGCGTGCAGGCCGAGCTGGGCGGCGACGGAGCGGATCACGTAGCGGAACGTGATCAGCATGTCCGCGCACTCCAGCGCGTTAGCGTGCCGGAAGTCGATCTCGTGCTGGCCGATCGCGACCTCGTGGTGCGAGGCCTCGAGGTGGAAGCCCATCGAGTGCAGCATGTCGTCCATCGCGCGACGGACCTCGACGCCCTTGTCCATCGGGCCGACGTCGAAGTAGCCGGCCTTGTCGTGCGGATTGACGGTCGGGTTGCCCTCGGCGTCGTGATCGAAGACGAAGAACTCCGCCTCGGGACCGACGCTCATCTCGAAGCCCATCTTCTTGGCGTCGGCGATCACGGTCTTGAGGGCGACGCGGGGATCGCCGACGAACGGCGTGCCGTCGGGGTCGGCGACGTCGCAGATGATGCGCGCGACGTTGCCCGTCTCGCCCTTGAGCCACGGGATCACCTGGAAGGTGCTGAGATCGGGCTGGAAGTACATGTCCGACTGCTCGATGCGCTTGTAGCCGCGAATCGACGAGCCGTCGAACATCATCTGGTTGTCGAGCGCCTTCGGGAGCTCCTCGACCGGGATCTGGATGTTCTTCAGGTGGCCGTGGATCTCGGTGAACTGCAGGCGCACGAAGCGGACGTTCTCCGCCTTGGCCTTCGCGAGGAGTTCCTTCTTCGTCATGCGCGTCTCCGTTTCAAGCAGCGTCGCCCCACCGGGCACGCCGCGACGGTGAGACGCCGCATCGCGTCGTGGACGGCGCCATTGCCGACCACGTCGTCAAGGTAGCACACGTGGTCGGACATGCGCGATATCCTCGACGGCATCCCAGCCGGGATGGCGGAACTGGTAGACGCACCGGACTCAAAATCCGGCGTTGGCGACAACGTGCGGGTTCGAGCCCCGCTCCCGGCATCGCCCTGCGGTACCGTGCCCTCGATGACCGAGCAGCCGATCACCGAGGAGGCCCGCCGCGAGGCGGAGATCCACATCCAGGAGCATGCGCTGGGCGAGGCCGAGCGCATCGCGAAGCTCTCGCGCATCCGCGAGGTCGTACTCGGGGCGCAGGACGGCCTGCTCGTGCCGCTCGGCGTCGTCACCGGTATGGCCGCGGCGAACCCCTCGCAGTCGCTGATCATCGTCGCCGGCCTCGCCGAGGCGCTGGCAGGCG
>CAWUMZ010000296.1:0-1971 GCA_963923625.1 uncultured bacterium
ACAGGGCCGGCAGGACTCGAACCTGCAACCCCCGGTTTTGGAGACCGGTGCTCTACCAATTGAGCTACGACCCTACTGCCGAGCAGGATACCCGCACCGGGGCCTGCCGCGTGGCGGGTGCGGTCCGAGTGGCGAACGGTGGCCGTGCTGATCGCGTTGTGTCGGCGAGATGGCGCGCCGCGTCGACAGCGCGTACGGTTCCCGCATGAACGCAGTCAGCACGCTCAAGGCCGAGGACGATCTCTTCCGCGTCTGGGAGTGGCGCATCCCGCCCGGTGGCAGCACCGAATGGCATACGCACGAGTACGCATACACCGTCGTGCCGCTCGTCGACGGGCTGATGAAGATCGACACGCCCGACGGGTGGGTCGAGTTTCCCCTGACGGCGGGTGAGCCCTACTGCCGGCCGGCCGGCGTCTCGCACGACGTCCACAACGGCGGCGATACCGACATCGTCTTCATCGAGGTCGAGCGCAAGGGCTGAGCGCCCATCGCGCGGGCGCGTCAGGCGCTCGCGCCGAGCAGGAGCGCGCGCAGCTTGGGAACGTCGGGCAGGCGGCCCGGCGGGTCGTCTGTCAAGACCGCGCGCAGCCAGATCGCGTCGCCGAGCACGTCGAGGAGCTCGCCGAAGTCATCCGTCTTCGCCTTGCCCGCGCGCGCGACGAGCAGCACGCCGTTCTCGGCCTCGGCCTGCGACTCCCCCGCTCCGCGCTCGAGCAGCGCCACCAGGATCGACGGCGTGAAGCGCATGCGGATCGCGACCTCGTCGGCATCGTCGGCGACCATCAGGCGGAACTGGTCGTTGAACTCCGCGCTCTCCAGCGGCACCGGGCGCAGATCGCTGACCACACCGCTCAGCTTCGCCAGGATGCCGTCGCTCGAGCCCTTGCGCAGCTGCACCTGCTTCAGGTCCGGCAGCGGTGCCGAGATGAGCGCGATCGTGAACGGATACGTCGTGGTCTCGGTATGCGTCGTCGTATTGCCGTCCGAGTCGGTCGACGAGACCTGACGATCCTCCTCGTACTCGTACGCACCCGCGGCGAACGACGTGCCCGCGTCGAGCTGGCCCGTCACGCCCCAGCCCGTGCTGCGCCGGTCGCCCATCCGCAGCAGCGGCGTCGTGTTCGCGATCGGGATCTGCTTCGCGAACTGCCAGCCGCGCTCGGCCGCCCAACCGCCCACGACCTCCTCGCGCGCACGGCTGCGCAGCGAGCGGCGATGGAACCAGCGCGCAATGCGGCCCGACAGCAGCAGCGCGACGACGATCAGCACCACCAGCGCCGCGAGGCCGGCCAGACCGAGGATCGCGGCGAGGATGACGCCGATGATCAGCGCCAGCACGATGCCGCCGATACGACAGCCCCACGTCATGCCGCCCGACGGATTCGGCGACTCGAGGAGCAGCTGACCGAAGCGGTCGCCGCTGCCACTGGCCATGGCCGCATTGATCTTCGCGCGATCGTCCGCAGTGAAGAGATCGTTCATGCGGTGAGGGTACAGCGCGGCACGGGCAGTGCAAGCGCCCGCCCTGCATTTGCGCCATTGAGATACACGTGTGAGGGGCCGGAGGCGTATGCTCGTCGCAAACCGGTCGTCACCGGACTATCCAGGAGGATCAATGAGGATCTCGCTCCCCCGCCGCTTCGCGGCCATCGCCGGCATCATCGCCGTCTTCGCCGTCATCGCGACGGCCGCCTTCGCCGCCGACCTGTCGCAGAACGCGACGTCGCTGCCGTCGAAGAACCCGACCGACCTGAAGGCCTCCAACAGCAAGGCGTGGACGCAGATGCTGCCCGCAGCCACCTACGTCGGCCGCACCGAGGCGCTCACCGACGGCTGGGGCGATCCCGAGACGACCGGCGGCGGCAACCTGATTCTGGGCAAGCAGACGACGTCGGCCAACGGCGACGGCGCCATCACGATCACGATCAAGTCGATGGACACCGGCCTCGTCATCACGAACGCGATGGT
>CAWUMZ010000297.1:0-1950 GCA_963923625.1 uncultured bacterium
GCACGTGGATGTAGACCGCGTCGAGCAGGTTCCACAGGCGCGGCACGTGATCGCTGCCCGGATGCGTGCCCGACATCGTCGCGATGCCGCCCGAGATGATCGTCGCCCATGCCCACAGGGCCGCGAGGACGCCTGCCCACGGCAGCCAGCCGGCGGGGCGCGGTCGCCAGCCGGCGCCGATGCCGAACGTCTCGAGCACGATCACCACGCTGATCAGCAGCACGATGATCGCGAGCAGGAAGTGGCTCATCACGGCGATCGGGTGGAGGCCGACGAGCACGGTGATGCCACCGAGCGGGCCCTGCGCGAACGTCAGGATCCCGATCCACAGCGCTCCGCGCCAAAGCCACCGGCTCGTCCGGCGGACGCTCCGGAAGGCGGTGATCGCGAACAGGACCGCGACGATGATCACGATCAGCGCGAGCACGCGGTTGCTGAACTCGATCAGCGTGTGGAATTGGAAGGCCGGCGTCGGCTTGCCGTTGCAGAGCGGCCAGTCGGGACAGCCGAGGCCGGAGTTCGTGACGCGCACGAGGGCGCCCGAGACGATGTTGACGTACAGCGCGATCAGCGTGACCACGGCCAGCGGCCGGAAGGCGCCGGGGCCGGTCAGGCGGGACGGAAGCGTGCGCACGGCCGCAGTATCGCCGAGGTCGGCGGAATGCCGCGGGGGTGCCGGGCGTTGAAGGGGGCATGCAGGCAGTCGCCACCCTCACCGGCCCGTCGGGCCGCCCCGCGTCCGGGTGGTACGCTCGGAACGTGGCCGACGAGACCGCCGAAGCCCCCGTCACCGACCCTGCTCGGCTCGTCTTCGACGAGCAGGCGCTCGCGCTCGCCGACGATGTCTGGCGCGTGGCGCGCCGCCTGACGCGCGACCCGCAGGCGGCCGAGGACCTCATGCAGGAGGCGTACACGCGCGCTTTTCGATCGTGGAAGCAGTACGAGCCCGGCACGAACCTGCGCGCCTGGCTCCTGCGCATCGTCCACAACCTCGCGATCGACAACGCGCGCAAGCAGCAGCGTCAGCCCGAGCAGCTTGGGCTCGAGGCGGACGACTACTACCTCTACGACCGGCTCGACGGCCCGGCCGCGCCCGACGTCGAGCGCCTGATCGAGCGCCTCTCGCCCGGTCCCGTGCTCGACGCGCTGGCCGGCCTGTCCCTGCCGTTCCGCGAGGTCGTCGTCCTCGTCGATCTCGGCGACCTCTCCTACCAGGAGGCCGCCGAGGTCCTGGAGATCCCCGTCGGCACCGTCATGAGCCGCCTGCATCGCGGTCGGCGCGTGCTCAAGAAGGCGCTGGCCGACCACGCCGGAGAGGCAGCCGCATGAGCGCCCACGTCCGCTCCGAGCAGTGCCTGCACGCGCAGTCGTGCGTTCAGGAGTACGTCGACGGCACGCTTGTCGCCGAGCAGGTCGCGATCGTCGAGGCGCACCTCGCCGAGTGCCGCTGCTGCGCCAAGTGCTACGGCCTCGAAGCGGGTGTGCGCGACGTCATGCGCAAGGCGTGCGACGAGCCGTGTCCGGACGCGCTGCGCGCCGAGCTCCGTCGCATCTGCGACGACTGCGACTGCGAGTAGTCTCCGCCCCGACCGTCGCGTGACGGCCGATCCCGGAGGACTCGCATGAGCTGGACGCCCAAGACCGCACCTGAGGACGTGAGGACCGTCGGCGTGATCGGCACGGGCGTGATCGGCGGCGGCTGGGCCGCGAAGTTCCTCGCTCAGGGCTATGACGTGATCGCCTGGGATCCCGCGCCCGACGCGGCCGAGAAGCTGGCGCGCCTGCACGACATCGCCTGGCCCGCGCTCGAGCAGCTGGGGCTCGCCCCCGGCGCCTCGCGCGATCGCCTGCGCATGGCCGCGACGCTCGAGGAGGTCGGCGCCGAGGCCGACGTCATCCAGGAGAGCTGCCCCGAGGTCCTCGATCTCAAGATCGACATGCTGGCGCGCA
>CAWUMZ010000298.1:0-1943 GCA_963923625.1 uncultured bacterium
GTCGGTGCCCGACTTCACCGCGTCCAACAAGCGCAAGGCGAATTCGATCGCCAACGGCTCGGGCCTCCAGATCCGCTTCCAGTATCGACCGGCGCAGCCGGGCGAGAAGCCCGGCACCGTCGTCGTGCAGTCGCCGGCCCCCCTCAGCGCCGCGCAGCCGGGCAGCGTCGTGACGCTGATCATCGCCCGGCACATCCCGAGCGTGCTCGTCCCGAACGTCGTGGCGACCAGCGGTCAGCCGAGCACCACCGACGGCGCGATCGCGCGTCTGCAGGCTGCGCAGTTCCGTGTGATCGTCTCCGACCAGCAGGACGCCATGGGCCTGCCGCTCGGGTCGGTGGTCGCCCAGAGCCCGTCGCCCGGTAAGCCCGCTCCGCTCGGTTCGGTCATCACGATCTCTGCCAGCGGCGATTACAAGGGTCCGATCGTGCCGAACGTCGCCGGCAAGAGCGTCGCCGACGCGCGCACCGAGTTGGAGAAGGTCGGGCTCGTGGCCGGCGCGATCAACGCCGACGGTGTGCTCAACCCGGGCGATCGCGTCTTCAGCGTCGAGCCTTCGCCTGGCAGCAAGGTGCCTGCGGGCACCAAGATCACGCTGTACGTCTCGCCGTTCTAGGGTTTGACGGCGGCGCTGTAGAGACGCGCGCGCAGCAGCCGTCCGCGTGACGTCAGCTCGTCCTTGGCCCACACGAGTCGGCCTGCGCCGAACGACGGGTCGGTGAGGCGCGCAACGGAGCGAGCGACCGACGTCACGCGCGAGGTGCTGCCGGTCGCGAGGTCCGCCACCCACAGCTCGTCGTCGACACCGCCCTTGCCGCCACGCAGACGGACTGCGACCCGCGTACCCGCGACGCTCGGGCGCGTAACCTCGAACGGGTCGCGCTTGCCGAAGCTCGCCGACGTCAGCAGCGTGCGCGGCGTGCCGTCAAGGGCGTACGCGGTGAGCGCGATCTGCTGGCGGCCCTTCGCGAGCGTGCGGCGGATTGCGACGACCGTACCGTCATCGGCCAGTGCGACCGAGTAGAGCGTCGCCACCGCGGTGTCGGGCTCGGTCGCGCGTGTGGAGATGGCGCCCGCCGACGAGCGGAACCCGATCAGGGTGCCACCCGCCGTGGCACGGGCCGACCAGGCCACACCTGCGGCGCTGGCGGCGATCGAGGTGATCTCGCCGGCAGCCTGATCCGACGTCACGAGCGTCGTCGCGGCACCACCCGCGCTCGGTGCGCTGAGAATCGCGTTGTTGTCGACCCAGACGACCGTCGTGCCCGTCACCGCCACCGGGTGCGGCGTCGCGATCAGGCGCGGATCGGTCTGATCCTCGGCGACGACCGTGGAGGCACCAGCCCCGGTGACACTGGCGACGTAGCCGCCGGTGCCCGGGAACGCCACTGCGTAGGCGAACGACGCATCCGACTGGGCGACGGGGGCCTGCACGGTATTGCACGGAACCGTCGTGCACGGCTCGTGCACGACCTCGGTCGTCTTGCCGGCCGCACGCACCAGCAGACGGTCGCCGCGGAACGATGCGACGGCACGCACGTCGCCATCCTCGGTCGCGACCTCGAGCCACGCGAAGTCGCCGCTGCCGATCGCGGGCGCGGCGATCCATGCGGACGTGGTCGAGTACGCCACCACCGGCGTCGAGACGATCGCGGCCATGGGGCTCAGCGTACCGGCGGTTCGGCGAGAACGGCGGCCAGTTCGGCCGCGACGCGCTCCTGCTGCTGCTCGGTCAGGTTGCCGAAGAACGGCAGTGCCAGCGATCGCGCGGAGACGGACTCGCTGACCGGGAACTCGCCCTCGCGATGACCGCGGGCCCGATAGAGCGGCTGCAGATGGATCGATGGCAGGTACGGCTTGGACGCGATGCCGCGCTCGGCGAGGAGGCCGATCACCGCGTTGCGATCCACGTGCGGCTCGAGCAGCACGGTGTACACGAACCA
>CAWUMZ010000299.1:0-1943 GCA_963923625.1 uncultured bacterium
CGACGTCCGGCGACCTGCTCCTGGGCGTACGGGTTCATCGAGGTGCGGCCTTCATGTCGGACTGGACGATGCCATCCCCCGCGGGGATCGCATTCCCGGAGACCACGCGGGTCTCCGGGTGCGAGAGGCGACGACCAGAATCGAACTGGTGTGGACGGCTTTGCAGGCCGCTGCCTAGCCACTCGGCCACGTCGCCGGACGGGGACAGACTACAGCGACTCGGCCAGGGCCCGTTCCAGGACGAGTCCCGGGGGCATGCGCGACATGCCCTTCATGGCCGCGTCGCACTCGTGCATGCGGCTCATCGCGCGGCTGGCATCCATCGGCGTCCAGTGGCCGGTGGCGACGAGCATCTTCTGGGCGCGGAACGGCGCCACGCCGAGGGCCTTGGCGAGCGTCTCCTTGCTCGGGCGCCCCTCCTCCGCCAGTTCGACCGTGCGCCGGACGAGCTCCACGTGGCGCGTGATCTGCGGGAGGATGCGATGCGGCTCGACGTCGCCGGCGAGCAGCTTCGTCAGCTCGCGCACCGCGTTGCGACGATCGCGCTCGGTGATCGCGTCGAGCAGCGCCCACGGTGCATCGTCGTGCCGCGCAGCGACCATCGTCTCGACCACCGCGATGTCGATCTGCTCGCCACCCGCGAAGGTGGCCAGCTTCTCGAATTCACCCGTGATCTCCTCGGGGTTGTCCCCGACCAGCTCGGTGAAGCGCATCATCGCCTCGGGGTCGAGGCGGACGCCCATGCGCTCGGCCTCCTGCCGCGCGAAGACCGCACTCTTGGGCGCCTCGAACAGCAGGATCGCGTTCTTGCCGCCGGTCTTTGCGACGGCCTTGAGCAACGGGTCGTCCTTGGGCCAGACGGGCTTCCTGGGGTCGGCGGGAGCGTCGATCACGATCACCAGCGTCGTGGCGGGACTGGGCTGCTCGACGTAGGCGATCACCGGGTCGAGGCGACCGCTGCGTCGCGGCTTCACCCAGGCATCGCAGCCCTCGACAATGACCAGACGCTGATCGACGAACAGGCCCTGCTGCAGACACGAGCCCGCGATGTCGGCGGGCTCGGACGTCGTGGCGTCGAACTGCTCGACAGCGTCGGCGGGAAAGCGATCGCGCAGACGCTCGAGCGCGCGTCGCACCTTGCCGCGGTCGGTACCGCCGAGCAGGTAGACGGGTGCGAGGGCGTTGTCCGACACGCCACCATCCTAGTGGCGCAGGCGCACGGCCAGACCGGCCAGCCCCAGCGCGACCAGCAGTGGCAGGAGCCACGCCGGTGTCGCGTCGGCCAGCGCCTGTCCCCACCATGCGCACTGGAGGATCCACGCGGCCGGCCAGCGCGAGCACCACGCCAGCCCCGCACCGGCGCTCGGCGCTATCGGGGTGGCGAGCGTTGCCAGCAGCGCCGTCCAGAGCGCGAGGGGGACGGCAGGTGCGGCCAGCACGTTGGCCGGGATGGCCGCCAGGATCGTCGCCCGCCCGAAGTGCCACCACGCGATCGGCGCCGTCGCGACGGTGGCCGCGGTGGTGATGACGACCGCTCCGAGCAGGAGCTCCGGGGTCCCCGTCGCCTGCGCCCACGGCCGTACGCGCGGCGCGATCAGCAGGATGCCCGCGACCGCCGCGAACGACAGCTGGAGCCCCGGATCACCGATCGCGTACGGGTTCCACGCGATCAAGAGACCCAGCGCGAGCCCAAGCGCCCGCCACGCATCACGGGGACGTCCCAGCAACCACACCAGGCAGCCGATGACCCCGGCGATACCCGCACGCACCACGCTCGGCGATACGCCCACGACGCCCACGTAAAGCAGGATCACCGCGATCGCCATCCACATCGCATGCCGCCGTGTGCCGCCCCCGATCCAGACGAGCAGCACCACGAGCGCGACCAGCAGCGCGACGTTGCCGCCGCTGACGGCGAGCAGATGGGCGAGGCCGGATGCCCG
>CAWUMZ010000300.1:0-1942 GCA_963923625.1 uncultured bacterium
ATCCAGGAGAGCTGCCCCGAGGTCCTCGATCTCAAGATCGACATGCTGGCGCGCATCGACGCCGCCGCGCCGGCCGGCGTGCCGATCCTGTCGAGCACCTCGGGCTACCGCATGACCGACATGGCCGGCGGCGCCGCGCACCCCGAGCGCCTCGTGGTCGGCCATCCGTTCAACCCGCCGTACCTCGTGCCACTCGTCGAGGTCGTCGGCGGCGAGCTGACCGACCCGGCCGTCGTCGACTGGTCGCTCGACTTCTACACGCGCGCCGGCAAGAAGGCGCTCCGCTGCTCCAACGAGCTGCCCGGCTTCGTCGCGAATCGCCTGCAGGACGCCGTCTGGCGCGAGCTCCTGCACATGGTCGCCAACGACGAGGCGACGGTGGAGGAGTGCGACGTCGCGCTCGTCTACGGGCCCGGCGTGCGCTGGGCGCAGATGGGCGTCGGCCTCACCTTCCACCTCGCCGGCGGCGAAGGCGGGATGGGCCACATGCTCGACCACTTCGGCGACTCGCTGCTCGAGCCGTGGACGCGCCTCGAGGCGCCGCCGCTGACGAAGGACCTGCGCGACAAGATGGTCGCCGGCTGCGAGGAGGAGGCGGCGGGTCGCTCGATCGCGGATCTGCAGCGGCAGCGGGACGCGTTCCTCGTGGACCTCATGCAGCTGCTGGAGAGGCACGCGGCCTGTTAGGCGACGTCAGCCGAGTAGCGCCACGTACTCGTCGCCGACGCGCGCGATCACCTCGGTGCCGCGGAAGTGCTCGATGGCGAGCCGCTCGAGGGCGAGGGGCGTGACGGCGAGTCGCTCAGCGCCGGCGACGTTGCGGCGGCGCAGGCGCACGGCGAACGGGGTCGGGTCGTCGAGGCGGGCGTCGAGGGCCGCGTGGTCGGCCGGCTCGAGCAGCTCGACGCCGGCGCGGCGCGCCGACAGGGCGAAGAGGTCCTCGGGCGTGTCGACATCCTCGTCGCCGTCGAGCAGGTCGCTCATGTCGATCGCGACGGGGTCGAGGGCCTGACCCGGGTTGTCGCCGGTGGCGGCGATCTTGTCCCAGTCGGCGCGGGGGATCACGATCGGCGGCGCCGTGCGGTCGGCGAACTCGGCCGTGACGGCGCAGTTGAGGCGGCGGTACTCGGTGAGCATGCGATCGACGACGACGGGCGGCACGGCCGGCGCGTCTCCGAGCAGCACGAGCACGGCATCGACCTGCGCGGGCATCACGTCGAGCGCGAGGCGCAGCGACGACGACTGGCCCTGCGCGGGCTTCGCGTTGTGGACGCACTGGAAGCCGTGCGCCTGGAAGAGCGGCAGCAGCTTCGCGGTGTGGGTGCCGATGACGGCGACGCGCGGTCCCGGCGGCGCGATCTCGAGCGCGCGCTCGACGAGCGGGCGGCCCCACCATTCGGCGAGCAGCTTGGGCGAGCCGAAGCGCTCGGAGCGGCCAGCGGCCAGGACGACGGTGGCGATCATGCGGGCAGCTCGTTCCAGCGCGCCTGGGTGGCGGGCGAGTAGGCGAGGACCCATGCGGCGAGGACGATCTCGAACGTCTCGCGCACGTCCTCGAGGGTGGGGCGCTCCTCGCCGGCGAGTGCCTGGTCCCAGCGTCGCTCCGCGATGCGGATGAGGTCGCCGATCGGGCCGAGCTGCCCCTCCTCGTCGCGGCACACCGCCGCGGCGAGACCGAAGTGGCCGACGTGGTCGGGGCGGCGCTGCCAGATGACGGGCAGCATCGCGGTGAGGTAGCCGCCGAGGCGCTGGCGCGCGAGGTTGACGACGCGGTCGCGCGGCGCGAGCGGCTTCGCCGACAGCTCGGGGTGCCGGCCCTGCAGGAGCAGATCCATGGTGCCGCCGAGGATCGCCTCGCGCGTCTTCATGTCGGCGCCGATCTCGCACAGGACGGCGAGCGTGGCGAAGAGGCTCTCGCGGATCGTGCCGTACGGCAGGTCGG
>CAWUMZ010000301.1:0-1931 GCA_963923625.1 uncultured bacterium
GGTCGGTCGCCGGCAGGTCGCAGGCCACGGTGCCGCTCGCGGCCGACGATGTCGTCTGCCCGCACGGCTCGGGGAAGGTCATCGACATGCTCGTCGAGTAGTAGGCGTCGATCGTCTGCACGACGCCGACGTCCGACGCGGTGTAGTCGACCGTGACGGTCGGGTTGTTCGTCGCCGCGCGCGAGATCGTCGCGAACGACACTGGCGCCACGGTGTCGAGCGTGATCGCCGACGCGACCGTGACCGCGGCGGCCGGGCCCGCGGTGCCGGAGAGGTCGTCGGCGGCGCTGGCGCGCAGCCGCGGCTGGAGCGTGCCGTTCGAGCAGCCCGACACCGAGACGGTGCGCGTCGAGCCCGTGTCGGCACCGGGATCGAACACGCAGCTCGTGGCGGTGCCCGTGTTGGTGAAGTCCGCTGCGGTGATGCCCGTGACGGACTCGCTGAAGGTGAGCGTGAAGAGCTCGGGCGTGATGCGCGTCATGCCCGTCAGCGCCGTCGTGAAGGAGGAGACCGTCGGCGGCGTGCGATCCACGGTGATCAGCGTCGTGGTGGCGGCTGCCGCCGGGCCGGTATTGCCCACCGCGTCGACGGCGCTGCCCGCCGCGAAGCGCAGCTGCAGCGTGCCCTCTGCGCACGACGAGACGGTGATGGTGCGCGTATCGCCCGTGTCGTCGCCCGGATCGATCGAGCAGCCGGTGGCGTCACCCAGGTTCGTGAAGTCGGCCGCGGTGATCCCCGTGACCGGCTCCGAGAACGTCAGCGTGAACGTCTGCGTGGCGGCGTGGTTGAACGCGCCCGAGGTCGTCGTGAACCCGGTCACGGTCGGCGGCGTGGCGTCCGTGACGCGCAGCAGGTACGTGCGCTCGGCGGTCGTCGTGCCGCCGCCGGTGACCGTGTACCCGAACGAATCGAGCCCGTTCGCATTGATGGTCGGCGTGAACGTGAAGGCGCCGGTGCTCGCATCGGGAATCTCGAGCGTGCCGAGCGTCGGCGCCGTCGCCGCGGTGAACGTGACGGGGCCCGCGGGGTCGTAGCCCGGCAGGTACGCGCTGAAGGCCGGCGTGTCATTGATGGCCAGACGGGTGCCGAGCGTCGGCACGTCGGACGACGAGGCGGTGCCCGTGTAGGTGCCGTTGAGGATCGAGCCGACGGCCTGCGAGCTGTTGTACGCCGTCGTGCCGCTCGTCTCGTCCAGGAACCAGGTGCCGATATCGGCGGCGAAGCGGAGGTTGTACGAGGCGGCGATCACGCTGGCGGTACGCGCGCTGCCCCAGATCGACACGTCGCTGATGCGGCCGTCGAACGGCGCGTTCTCGCGCAGATCGCTGCCGATCTCGAGCGGATTCGCGTTGGCCGTGATCAGCAGCGGGATGCCGTACGAGACGCCGTACTCGTCGGGCGCATACAGGGAGTTCGTGTACTGGGGAAGGCCGTTCAGGTACACGGTCACCGTCTGCCCGTTCTTGACGAACGTGATGTGCGTCCACTGGCCGGGTACGACCACGAGCTGGGTGTCGAACCAGACACCGCGGGTGCCGGTCAGCTCGGAGTCGAGTTGGTACTGGAGGGTGCCGTTGCGCAGGGCGAGCGCATAGGACTGGCGCTTCTCGAGGATCGTCTGCTCGCCCGTGCCCGAGTTCGGCTTCACCCACGCCTGCAGGGTGAACGCCGAACCCAACGCGAGCGCCGCGTTGTCCGGGATCTCGACCTTGTCGGTGGCCGGCATCGGATCCTCCGGATCGGCCGGCGGTATGGGCGGCGTGAAGAGCCGCGATTGGTCGGTCGCGACCGTCGCCGGCGTGGCCCACGCCATACCGGTGAATCCCTGTAGCAGAGCCAAGAACACGAGGATCAACCCGGAGAAGAGCAGCGCGGAGCGAAGGGTCCGGCGCCCATGAAGCGCGGGACCCCCGCGCCGTGCTCTGGATTGA
>CAWUMZ010000302.1:0-1903 GCA_963923625.1 uncultured bacterium
TGCTGCGCATGGGCTGGTCGATCGACTGGAGCCGCGAGCTCTCGACGTCGGATCCGGAGTACTACCGGTGGACGCAGTGGATCTTCCTGCGCATGTTCGAGCGCGGCCTCGCCTACAAGCGCGGTGCAGCGGTGAAGTGGTGCCCGCAGGACCAGACGGTGCTCGCCAACGAGCAGGTCGTCGACGGACGCTGCGAGCGCTGCGGCACCGAGGTCGAGGCGCGCGATCTCGAGCAGTGGTTCCTCCGCATCACCGACTACGCCGATCGCCTGCTCGACGACATGGACAAGCTCGAGCAGTGGCCCGAGCGCGTCCTCACGATGCAGCGCAACTGGATCGGCCGCTCGCACGGCGCGGAGGTGCAGTTCCCCGTCGTCGACGGCGACGAGGCGATTCCCGTCTTCACGACGCGGCCCGACACGCTGTTCGGCGCCACGTTCTTCGTGCTCGCGCCCGAGCATCCGATGGTCCACGACCTCGTTCGCGGCACCGACCGCGAGGCCGAGGTGACGGAGTACGTGCGCAAGCGCGGCGGCGAGACAGTCGCCGACCGCATGCGCGAGGATCGTCCGAAGACCGGCGTCGATACCGGGCGCCGCGTGCTCAACCCCGTCACCAGCGAAGAGATCCCGATCTGGGTCTCCGACTACGTGCTCGTCGAGTACGGCACCGGCGCGATCATGGCCGTACCCGCCCACGACGATCGCGACCACGCCTTCGCGCGCGCGTTCGGGCTGCCGATCCGCCAGGTCGTCGCGCCGTCCGACGGCGAGGCCGTCGACGTGCAGGCCGAGGCATACACGACGGCCGGCGACGACGCCGTGCTCGTCAACTCCGGTCGCTTCGACGGCATCACGGTCGCCGAGGGCAAGGAGGCCGTGCCCGCGTGGCTCGCCGAGGACGGCCGCGGCGAGCAGAAGACCGCCTACCGCCTGCGCGACTGGCTCGTCTCGCGCCAGCGCTACTGGGGCGCGCCGATCCCGATCATCGACTGCCCTTCCTGCGGCCTCGTGCCGGTGCCCGATGCCGACCTGCCCGTGCGCCTGCCCGAGATCGACGACTACGCGCCGAAGGGCCGCTCGCCGCTCGCCGCCGCCGAGGAATGGCGCGCCGTGCCGTGCCCGAGCTGCGGTGCGGCCGCGCAGCGCGAGACCGACACGATGGACACCTTCGTCGACTCGTCGTGGTACTTCCTGCGCTACGTCAATGCGCACGACGACATGGAGGCCTTCGCCCGCGGCGACGTGGACTGGTGGCTGCCCGTCGGCCAGTACATCGGCGGCGTCGAGCATGCGATCCTGCACCTGCTCTACAGCCGCTTCTTCACGAAGGTGCTGTTCGACGCCGGCTACCTCGGCTTCGAGGAGCCGTTCGCGAACCTCTTCACGCAAGGGATGATCTACAAGGACGGCGCGAAGATGTCCAAGTCCAAGGGCAACGTCGTCGCCCCGGACGAGATCGTCAACCGCTACGGCGCCGATGCCCTGCGCATGTACGTGCTGTTCATGGGCCCGCCCGAGCAGGACAAGGAGTGGTCCGACAGCGGCGTGCTCGGCCCGTCGCGCTTCCTCGACCGCCTGTGGAAGGCCGTCGAGCGCATCGCGGCGGAGACGACGGGCGACGCGCTGCCGGCGGCGCCGAGCGGGGCGGAGGGCGCGGCGCTCGAGCTGCTGCGCCTCACGCATCGCACGATCGAGCGCGTCACCGAGGACATCGACCGGCGCCTGCAGTTCAACACCGCGATCGCCGCTGCGATGGAGCTGCTCAACGGCATCGAGAAGGCGCGAGATGGCCTGCTGGCGGGCTCCGACGTCGATCGGCTGGCGCTGCGTCACGCCGCCGGCACGATCGTGTGCCTCGTGCAGCCGTTCGCGCCGCACATCGCGGAGGAGCTGTGGGAGCG
>CAWUMZ010000303.1:0-1888 GCA_963923625.1 uncultured bacterium
CAGGCCGGGGTCGAAGATCGCGGCGTCATCCGTCGACTTCCGCTCGATCTGGAAGTCGGGGAAGCCGTCGATCAGCGCCTGGACGACGCCGTCGCGCGTGGCGTTGTCGAGGGCGCGCGCGTCGAGCGTGCCGTAGACGCGACCCGGGATCACGTTGGTGCCGCCCGGCCACGGCGTAATGCGGCCGATGGTGGCGACAGCGCCCGGTCGGGCCTCGGCCTCGCGCTTGGCGGCGAGCACGAACTCGGCGGCGCGCACCAGCGCGTCCTTGCGACCCGCCATCGGCGTCGTGCCCGCGTGGTTGGCCTCGCCCGTCACGCTCCACTCCCAGCGACCGCGCGCCGACAGCCGCGTGGCGACGCCGAGCGTCGTATCGGCCGGGTCGAGCGCGAGCCCCTGCTCGACGTGGATCTCGAAGAAGCACCCGATGCGCTTGTGCAGGCCGGCGGCCTTCGTCGGATCCGTCGGCCCGGCCTCGCGGATGCTGATGCCGTCCTTGTCGCGCGAGTCCGCGACGTCGTCGCCGAACGTGCCGACCATCGTGCGCGAGCCGAAGCAGGGCGTGTTGAAGCGCGACCCCTCCTCGTCGGCGAACGAGATCACGGCGAGGCGCTCGGCGTTCGGCACGCCGGCGGCGCGCAGCGCGAGCACCGCGACGAGCCCACCCACCACGCCGAGCGCGCCGTCGAAGGCACCGCCCTTCGGCACGGTGTCGAGGTGCGAGCCGGCGACGACGAGGCCGTCGGCCGGCGCGTTCGGGTCGGTGATCCAGAGGTTGCCGGCGGGATCGTGCTCGCACGTCATCCCGTCCGCGACCGCGGCGTCGATCACGAGCTGCTCGGCGGCACGCAGCTCGTCGGTCCACGGCGCGCGCGTCCACCCATCGGGCGAGTGCCCCTGCTCGTTGACGCCGGCGAACAGCCGGCGGTACAGATCGGAATCGATTGCGATGCTCATTGCAGCTTCCCCCAGAGGGCCGAGACGCCCACCGTGATCCAGGCGTTGGCGGTCCACACGATCGTGCCAGAGGTCAGCCCCGCGATGAGCACCGCGAGCGCGCCGATCAGGTTCCGCACGGTCCGCGAGCGCGCGCGCGAGCGATTGCGCGTGGCCCACAGCGCGAGCACGGCGAGCGCGCCGCAGATCGCGGCCGCGCCGATCAGGACGCCGAGGCCCGCCGCGGCCGCGGTCCGGCCGATCGGCTTGTCGACGATGATGCCCGCGTGCGTCAACTGCACGCCCGCGGCGACGCCGATGCCCGCGAGCAGCACGCCGATGGCGAGCAGGACGGCGCCGAAGCGCAGCGCGCCGGTGCGCACACCCGGGCGCGCCGGCTCGGGTTCGGGCGCGAGCATCGTCGGCGGGATGTCCTCGAGCGCGATGCGCGTCGTGGCCCGCTCGTCGTCCTCGGGGAGGATCGGCACGTCGCCGGCGAGCATGCGCGCGACGTCCTCGGCGCGCGGGCGTCGCTCCGGCGCGCGCTGCAGGAGCGCGAGGATGAGCGCCTCTGCTTCCGGCGGCAGGTCGGGGACGAAGGCGGTCGGCGGCGGCGGGTCCTCGTTGATGCGCCGCATGCCGGTGGCGACGCGATCGGACCCCTCGAACGGCAGCGAGCCGGTCGCGAGCTCGTAGAGGATGCAGCCGAGCGCGTACATGTCGGCGCGCTCGGTGACGTCGAGGCCGGCGGCCTGCTCGGGCGCCCAGTACTCCGGACTGCCGACGCGAGAGCCGTCGCCCGTCAGCGTCACGTCGCTCGCGTCGCGCCGCAGGACGTCGGCGAGCCCGAAGTCGGCGACGCGCAGCTGGCCGTCGTCCCCGAACAGCACGTTGCCCGGCTTGAGATCGCGGTGCGTGACCCCGGCCGCGTGGGCGTGCGCGAGCCCACGCG
>CAWUMZ010000304.1:0-1881 GCA_963923625.1 uncultured bacterium
GGGCGCGGTGCTCACCCGTGACGAGCTCCTCGCCATCGCCGAGCTCTGCCGCGAGCACGACATGTGGCTCGTCGCCGACGAGGTCTACAACGAGTTCGTCTACACCGGTGCGTTCACGAGCATCCTCGCCCTCGAGGGGTACGAGGACCGCACGATCGCGCTCGGCACGCTCTCGAAGTCGTACGCGATGACGGGCTTCCGCCACGGCTGGGCCGTCGGGCCGGCCGCGGTCGGCGCGCGCGCCGCGGTGCTGCTCGAGGCGATGCTGTTCGGCTGCGTGCAGTTCATCCAGGACGCCGGCGCCGTCGCGTTATCCGACGACGGCGCGTTCCCGCGCGCCGAGCGAGCCAAGTACCTGCGCCGCCTCGACCTCATCATGGCCGAGCTCGAGGGCGCCGCCACGATCTCACCGCGCCGTCCCGAGGCGGGGATGTTCGTGATGATCGACATCCGTCCGACGGGCCTCGATGCCGAGACGTTCGCTATGCGGCTGCTCGACGAGGAGAAGGTGGCGGTCCTGCCGACCCACACCTTCGGCCCGTCAGGCGCCGGTCACGTGCGGATCTCGCTCGGCATGGACGACGAGCTGCTGGTCGAGGCAGCGCGGCGCATCCGCCGCTTCGCCGACGCGCTCTGACTCACGCGTTCGGATCGGCGATTCCGCGCGGGCACGGCGACCAGTCGGCCGCCGGAAACGCATCTTGAAGCTGCTCGAGCGTCGCCTGCATGACCGTCGGCTGCAGCGCCGACCCCGACCATCCCGCATATGGGCGATCCAGCTCGTACAACGTCGCGGTCGAGACCATCACGACGAGGATGACCGCGCCCCCGGCCATGATCCGGATCGGCGACCGGGCTGTGAGGCGGAACTCGAGCAGCGCGACGAAGGCAAACGAGCTCACGAAGATGACGAGCCAGATCATGGGCGGGATCTCCGGCATGCCGAGCTGCAGTCGGGACTGGCGCGCCCGATCGATCAGAAGCTGGTGCTCGACCGCGAACTGGTGCGTCGTCGTCTGCGCGCTCGTGGACAGGGTCAGATTGTCAACAGTGCGCTGCAGGCGATCGGCCCAGGCGTGCGTCTCATCCGCTCCTCTCAGGTACGACTTGCGCAGATCGGGCCAGTCGTCGGTCATGACGGACCGTCCGTAGCAGATGAGATCGCGTCGGACGGCGTCGCGCTCCGGCGCCGCGAACGGGTCGACCGCGTTGAAGACGACGGTCATGGCACCGACCTCATCGCGCGCGCTCTGCTGCGCCGCATTGAAGTGGCCGACGGCGAAGACGAGCAGCAGGCCGAGCAGGATGCCGAGCGCGCCGCCGACGAAGGCGAGCGACTCGCCGAGGTGGTCGGCCTGCTTCTCGCCGTCCTCGGCGCGCATGAGCTTCAAACGGGCGATCCAGCCGACCGCGGCGCCGACCACGAGCACGACGAACTGGACGAGGAGGATCGCGGCCAGGCTCAAAGCGCTCTCCCGAACATGGCCGAGAGCGTACTGCGTGTACGGCCTGACGCGGAGCAATTCGGCGCTCTCTGCTTCGATGCCACGCGGCGCATCCGCCGCTTCGCCGACGCGCTCTAGGGTGCGGTCTGCGGGATCACGAGCGGGGGCGCACCCCGGTCGACGACCTTCACGACGGCCATCATCCCGTGATCCTCGTGCACGAGCACGTGGCAGTGGAAGACGAACGTGCCCGGGTACTCGGCAAACGGGATGCGGATCGTGATCGTCTTGCCCGGCGGGATTGCGATCGAGTCCGCCCACTGCGGCTCGCCCTTCAGCGCCTTGCCGTCCTCGCGGACGATCTGGTAATCGTCGACGTGCAGATGGAAGTTGTGCCACTCCGGCGAGTCGTTCGCGATCTTCCACTCCTCCACGG
>CAWUMZ010000305.1:0-1877 GCA_963923625.1 uncultured bacterium
AGATGTAGAGAGGTCTCGTGGGCTCGGAGATGTGTATAAGAGACAGCGTCCATCGAGGTCCGGATCATCTCGGCACCGCGCTCGCCCATGGCGCGCAGCGCGTCGGTGATGACGGCCTCCTCGACCAGAGCGCGACGCGGCGGCGGCGTCGCGAGGTGCGCGACGCGGGCGGCGTTGTGGGCCGCGCGCTCGACGCTGCGGTTGATGTGCAGCGCCGCCAGCACGAGGCGCAGGTCGCTGGCGACGGGCGCCTGTCGGGCGATGATCGTCTCCACGCGCTGCTCGGTCAGGTGGTAGTGGTGCTTCACCTCGGTCTCGGCCGCGAGCGTGGCCTCGAAGGCCTCGACGCTCCAGTCGACGAGCGCGCGCGTCGCCTCGCCGACGGCGAGCGCCGTGAGCCGCCCCTCCTCCTGGAGTCCGGCGCAGAGCTCGTCGAGCTCCTCCTGCAGTCCCTCTCTCATCCGAACCGTCCTGTCACGTAGGCCTCGGTCCGCTCGTTGGCGGGCTTGGTGAAGATGCGCTCCGTCGCGTCGACCTCGATCAGGACGCCCGTGCGGGTGCCGGTCTCGCCCTGGTCGACGGAGAAGAACGCGGTGATGTCGGCGACGCGGGCCGCCTGCTGCATGTTGTGCGTGACGATCACGACCGTGTAGTCGTTCTTGAGCGTCATCATCAGATCCTCGATCGCCGACGTGGAGATCGGGTCGAGCGCCGAGCACGGCTCGTCCATCAGGATCACATCGGGCTCGACGGCGAGGGCGCGCGCGATGCAGAGGCGCTGCTGCTGGCCGCCGGAGAGGCCGAGGGCCCCCGACTTGAGGCGATCCTTCACCTCGTCCCACAGGGCGGCGCGGCGCAGCGCCTGCTCGACGCGGTCGTCGAGGTGGTCCTTCATGCCGAGCACGCGCGGGCCGAAGGCGATGTTGTCGTAGATCGACTTCGGGAAGGGGTTCGGCTTCTGGAACACCATGCCGATGCGCTTGCGGACCTCGATGGCATCGACCTCGGCGTCGTAGAGGTTCTCCCCGTGGTACAGGCACGTGCCATCGACCTCGGCACCGGGGATCAGGTCGTTCATCCGGTTGAGGCAGCGCAGGAAGGTGCTCTTGCCGCAACCCGAGGGGCCGATCAGCGCCGTCACGGCGTGGCTGTGGATCTGGAGGTCGACATCGCGCAGCGCGCGGGTGCCGTGGTAGCGGACGCCGAGCCCCTGGCAGTCGAAGACCGTCTCGCGCTCGATCGGCGGCACCGGATCCGCATCGGCCGGATGACCGGCGGCGACGCCGTCCAGATGGATGCCCGGATGCTGCTGTGCTGCGGGGTCGGATTGCGCGTCCACGCCTACCACTTCCTCTCGTACCGATTGCGCATCCAGATCGCGATCCCGTTCATGGAGATGAGGATGGCGAGCAGGACGATGATAGCCGCGGCCGCGAGGCCCTGGAATGCCTCCTGCGGCAACCGGATCCACTGGTAGATCAGGATCGGCAGCACGGTGTACTGCTTCAGCAGCCCCGGGTTGAACGACACGAACGTGGCGGCGCCGACCATCAGCAGCGGCGCGGTCTCGCCGATCGCACGGGACAGGCCGAGGATCGAGCCGGTCGCGATGCCCGGGATGGCGGCGGGCAGCACCTCGCGGCGCACCACCTGGAGCCGCGTGGCGCCGAGCGCCATACCGCCCTGGCGCACCGAATCGGGAACCGCGCGCAGTGCCTCGCGGGTGGCGATGATCACGGTCGGCAGCATCTGCAGGCCGAGGATCAGCGCGCCGGCGAGCAGCACCGGACCGAGCCCGAGGCCGCGGACGAGGAACGCGAGGCCGAGGATGCCGAAGATGATCGACGGGATCGCGGCCAGGTTCTGGATGTTCAGCT
>CAWUMZ010000306.1:0-1863 GCA_963923625.1 uncultured bacterium
GTCGTCGGCCTCGTGAACGTCCAGTACGCGATCCGCGACGGCGAGGTCTACGTGCTCGAGGCGAATCCGCGCGCGAGCCGCACGGTGCCGTTCGTCGCCAAGGCCACGGGCATCCCGCTCGTGGACGCCGCGGTGCGCGTGGCGCTCGGAGAGCGCGTCGAGGATCTCAACATCGCCGAGGCGACGCCGGGCATGGTCAGCGTCAAGGAGGCCGTGCTGCCGTTCGCGCGCTTCCCCGGCGCCGATGCCCTGCTCGGCCCTGAGATGCGCGCCACCGGCGAGGTGATGGGCACGGGTCCCGACTTCGCGACGGCGTTCGCGAAGGCCCAGCGCGCAGCGGGGCAGGCCCTGCCGAGCGCGCATCCCGACGGCACCACCGGCGTGGCGCTGACGGTCAACGACCGCGACAAGCCGGCCGCGGCGGCGATCGCCCAGCAGCTCGTCAGCGCCGGGTTCACCGTCTACTCGACGGAGGGCACGGCCCGTGCGATGCAGCAGATGGGCATCTCGGTGCAGCAGGTCGCGAAGCTGTCGGAGCCGGGGGAGACGATCCCGGATCTGATCCGCGACGGCAAGATCGCGCTCGTCATCAACACGCCGCTCGGCATGGGCGCGCGCGGCGATGGCTACGAGATCCGCCGCGCGGCGGTGCAGTACCGCGTGCCGTGCATCACGACGATGTCGGGTGCGGCTGCGGCGGTGCAGGCGATGGGCATGGCCTGGAAGGTCGATGCCAAGGCGCTGCAGGATCTGCACCGGGCGATCGGAGGCGCCGCGGCGTGAGTGCGGCGGCCGGGCAGTCGACGCGGCTCGGTCCGTTCACGGCCCGGGTCGTGCGTGTCGAGGGCCTCGGCGGTCTGGCGCTCGTCCGCGTGCAGCTCGCTGAGGGCTCGGCGCTGGGCGAGCCGGGGCAGTTCCACATGCTCCGCAATGCGGCCGGCAGCGACTACCTCGCACGCCCGGTCGGGCTGATCCAGCTCGACGACGGCGTCGCCTTCGTCGTCGATCGCGCGAGCGCCGAGGCCGATATGGCCGGCCCCGAGCTCGAGGTGCTGGGCCCGCTGGGGCGCGGTTTCGACCTGTCGGCGACGAGCGCCGAGACGACGCTGCTGGTGGCCGCGGGCTTCGGTCTGACCGTCATGCCCGCAATCGGACGACGACACCCGGGCATCCGGCTGATTGCCGGGATCCGGCAATCCGACCACGCGCCCCTCGCGCACCTTGTCGCTGGTGTCACATTGGATACGCCGAGAATCGCGCCGGACCTCGTCATCGAGCCCCTCGATGAGGCGTTGGCGAGCGGCCGGTACACCCAGGTGCTGGCGGCCGGACCCGGCCCGATGGGCACGGCGGTGGCCGAGGTGTGTGCCCGTCACGGCGTCGCCAGCCAGATCGCGCTCGAGGCGCCGATGGCCTGCGGGTTCGGCGGCTGCTACGGCTGCGCGGTCGAGATCGATGGCACGTGGAAGCGCTGCTGCATCGAGGGCCCGGTCGTCGACGGCGCGAGGCTGCTCGCATGAGCGTCACCGTCGGCCGCCTCGAGCTCGCCCATCCGCTGCTCAACGCGAGCGGCACGTGGGATGCCGTCGAGGCGCAGCGCCTGTTCGGCGAGGCCAACCCGGGCATGGCCGGTTTCGTCACGAAGACCGTCACCGCCGAGCCGCGTCCTGGCAATCCGGCGCCCCGCATCGCGCCGAGCCGGATGGGCCTGCTCAACTCGATCGGCCTGCCCGGACCGGGTCGCGACGCGTTCCTCGAGACGCTGCTGCCCGAGCTCGCCACGATCGTGGATGGCCCGATCATCTGCAGCGTCGGCGGCTTCAGCCTCCACGAGTACGTCCACACCGTCGAGCAGCTCGAGCA
>CAWUMZ010000307.1:0-1862 GCA_963923625.1 uncultured bacterium
ATGAGCGCCGAAGAGGCGAAGACGTACGGGATCATCGACCAGGTCATCGAACACCGCTGAGATGACGCCGTCGGACAACACCGGCGAGCAGCTTCTCTGCTCCTTCTGCGGCAAGACGCAGCGACAGGTGCGGAAGCTGATCGCCGGTCCCGGCGTCTACATCTGCGACGAGTGCATCGATCTCTGCAACGAGATCATCGAGGAGGAGCTGAAGGCTCCGACCACGCTGGAATCGCGCTCCCTGCCCGCGCCGCAGGAGATGTACGCGTTCCTGAACGACTACGTGATCGGCCAGGACGAGGCGAAGCGCATGCTGTCCGTCGCCGTGTACAACCACTACAAGCGCGTGCGCATGGCTTCGGAATCCGAGGACGGCATCGAACTCGGCAAGTCGAACATCCTGCTGCTCGGTCCGACCGGCTGCGGCAAGACGCTGCTCGCGCAGACGATGGCGCGCATCCTCGACGTGCCGTTTGCGATCGCCGACGCAACGGCGCTGACCGAGGCCGGCTACGTCGGCGAGGACGTCGAGAACATCCTGCTCAAGCTGATCCAAGCCGCCGACTTCGACATCAAGAAGGCCGAGACCGGGATCATCTACATCGACGAGATCGACAAGGTCGCCCGCAAGTCGGAGAACCCGTCGATCACGCGCGACGTGTCAGGTGAGGGCGTCCAGCAGGCGCTGCTGAAGATCCTCGAGGGCACTGTCGCCTCCGTGCCGCCGCAGGGCGGCCGCAAGCATCCGCACCAGGAGTTCCTGTCGATCGACACGACGAACATCCTGTTCATCTGCGGTGGTGCGTTCGCCGGCCTGGATCGCATCATCGAGCGCCGCGTCGGCAGGAACAGCGTCGGCTTCGGCGCCGAGATGCGCGAGCACCGCTTCAGCGAGCCCGCCGAGCTGCTCCAGGAGGTGCGCCCGGAGGATCTCGTGCAGTTCGGACTGATCCCCGAGTTCGTCGGCCGCATGCCGATCATCAGCGCCGTCCACCAGCTCGGACGCGACCAGCTCGTCGACATCCTCGTCGAGCCGAAGAACGCCCTCACCAAGCAGTACCAGCGCTTCTTCCAGTACGACAACGCCGAGCTCGTCTTCCACGAGGACGCCCTCTGGGCGATCGCCGATAAGGCGCTCGAGCGCGAGACGGGCGCCCGCGGTCTGCGCTCGATCATCGAGAACGCGCTGACCGACGTCATGTTCGAGCTGCCCAGCCGCTCCGACATCGCCCGCTGCATCGTCACGCGGGACTCGATCGAGCGGGGCGTGCGCCCGACGCTCGTCACGACCGGCGGTCACATCTCGACCGACCTGCCGGCCGAAGAGTCCGCGTAGCCCGCCATGTCCGGCACGGTCCGGCTCAATCGGTACCTCGCCGCGGCCGGCCTCGGCACGCGACGCGAGGTGGAGGGGCTGCTGCGGACCGGACGCGTCACGTTGAACGGCGTCGTGATCGCCGATCCGGCCACGCAGGTCGGCACCGGGGACAGCGTCCGGCTCGACGGCCAGCCGCTCGGCTCAGGCCCGACCGGCGTCGTGCTGCACCGCCCGCACGGGCAGCCGATCTCGCTCGTGCATCCCGGCGCACTGCATCCGGTGCTCTCCCGGGAGCGCAGCGGGGCGGGGCTCGAGCTCCTGCTCGCCGACGCCTCGCTGGCCCGGCGGCTCGCCGACCCCGCCTTCCCTCTGAAGGAGCGCGTCACGCGCGATGGGGTTCGCACGCGGCTGGGGGACATCGAGCTCGGCGAGCTCGAGCCCGGTGAGTGGCGTCCCGTGGCGCCCCGCGAGCTCGAGCGCCTGCGACGTGGTGCCCGGCTCCCGCCGCGCGCCGGGTAGCCTTCGGGACGTGAGCGCGGTCTTC
>CAWUMZ010000308.1:0-1853 GCA_963923625.1 uncultured bacterium
GCGCTGTCCGACGCGGCCAAGGCGGTCGGCGTGGAGGTCGAGGCATTGCTGACGCAGCCGGCCTGGCTGCGCGGCCACGGCTGGGAGGCGCCGCCCGCGGACGAGCGCGATGAGGAGGGCTGGGCGCTCGCCGGTCTCCTCGACGAGCGCCTGCCCTTCATGGTCTGGCTCGCGCGTCGCTGACGCAAAGGGGCCAGACCCCCTTGCGTCACGCGTCGGCGCGCGGCGAGGACTCGAAGCCCTCGGCCTTGTGCCGCCCATCGCAGAACGGCTTCGTCTCGGAGAAGCCGCAGCGGCAGAGGGCGATCTTGCCCTCGACGGCGTACTCGTTGCCCTCCATGTCCTCGAGCCGGAACGTCCCGGTCACCTTGTACGGACCGTCATCGCGGACCTGGATCGTGCATTCATCGGACATCGGAGCCTCCTTCGAGCGTCGCTGCACGGATTCTCGCGCGCGACCCGGTCGGGTGCGCTGGAAATGCGAAGGGCCCCGGCCGAAGCCGGGGCCCTTCAGGGTCGAGCGGTGACTCGGGCAGCGCCCGAATCGCTTCCTACATCATGCCGCCCATGCCGCCCATGCCGCCCATGTCGCCGACGGTCGGCGCGGACTTCTCGGGGGCCTCGACGATGATCGCCTCGGTGGTGAGGATGTTCTTCGCGATCGACGCGGCGTTCTGCAGCGCCGAGCGCGTCACCATGGCCGGGTCGATGATGCCGGCCTTGACCAGGTCGACCATCTCGCCGGAGTCCACGTCGAGACCGAAGCCGGCCTTGGCGGCGCGGACCTCGTTGACGACGACGGAGCCCTCGAGGCCGGCGTTGAAGGCCAGCTGGCGCAGCGGCTCCTCGAGCGCGCGGCGGACGATCTTCGCGCCCGTCGCCTCGTCGTGGTGCGACTCGTCGATCTTGAGCTTCGTCGCCGCGTTCAGCAGGGCGACGCCGCCGCCCGGCACGATGCCCTCCTCGAGGGCAGCGCGGGTGGCCTGCAGCGCGTCCTCGACGCGATGCTTCTTCTCCTTCATCTCGGTCTCGGTGGCAGCGCCGACCTTGACCACGGCGACGCCGCCGGACAGCTTCGCGAGGCGCTCCTGGAGCTTCTCGCGATCGAAATCGGAGTCGGTGTTCTCGATCTCCTGCTTGATCTGCTTGATGCGGGCCTTGATCTCGTCGCCCTTGCCGGCACCGTCGATGATCGTCGTGTTGTCCTTCGTCACGACGACGCGGCGGGCGCGACCGAGCTGCGCGATGGCCGTGTTCTCGAGCTTGAGGCCCATCTCCTCGGTGATGACCTCGCCGCCCGTCAGGATGGCGATGTCCTCGAGCATGCGCTTGCGGCGGTCGCCGAAGCCCGGGGCCTTGACCGCGACGACCGTGAAGGTGCCGCGGAGCTTGTTGACGACGATCGTGGCCAGAGCCTCGCCCTCGAGGTCCTCGGCGATGATCATCAGGGCGCGACCGCTCTGGATGACCTGCTCGAGGATGGGGAGGATGTCCTTGACCGCGCCGATCTTCTGGTTCGCGATGAGGATGTACGGATCCTCGAGCACGGCCTCCATGCGGTCCGCGTCGGTGATCATGTACGGCGACACGTAGCCCTTGTCGAACTGCATGCCCTCGGTGAACTCGAGGTCGAGGCCGAAGGTCTGGCCATCCTCGACGTTGACGACGCCGTCCTTGCCGACCTTCTCGATCGCGTCGGCGATGACGTCGCCGATCTCGCGGTCGCGGGCGGAGATGGTCGCGACGCGGGCGATGTCCTCCTTGCCGGAGACCTGCTTCGACTGCGACTTGATGTTCGCGATCGCCTGCTCGACGGCGCCCTCGATGCCGCGCTTGAGACCCATCGGGTTCGC
>CAWUMZ010000309.1:0-1843 GCA_963923625.1 uncultured bacterium
CAGGGATCCTAGACGTTCGCGAGGCCCAGTCTGATTCCTCCCGGGGGTCCGTCCGATGGGGGCGCTAACTTTGTCGTCCCCGTCGAGTGAGCGGGTTCTAGGATACGAACAGCTCGCCGATGGGGCGGGACCAAGAGGAGACAGCGATGGAGATCGAGCGGCGGTACACCACAGAGGGCAAGGACCCCTACGAGGGGATCTCCTTCGTCGAGCGCACGTCGCGCATCGTCAACCCCGACGGTTCCGTCGCGTTCGAGGCGACCATCATGGCGCCGGAGGACTGGAGCCAGGTCGCCGTCGACATCCTCGCGCAGAAGTACTGCCGCAAGGCCGGCGTCGCCGCCGCGCTCAAGCCGGTCGCCGAGGACGGCGTGCCGGAGTGGCTGCAGCGCCACGAGGCCGATGAAGCCGTGCTCGCCGGTCTGCCGGAGGACCAGCGCTACGTCGGCGAGACCGACGCCCGCCAGGTCTTCGGCCGCCTCGCCGGCTGCTGGGCCTACTGGGGCTTCACGCACGGCTACTTCGACGAGGAGGGCGCCCGCGCCTTCCGCGACGAGCTGTCCGCCATGCTCGCGCTGCAGGTCGCCGCGCCGAACTCCCCGCAGTGGTTCAACACCGGCCTGCACTGGGCGTACGGCATCGCCGGCCCGGCGCAGGGGCATTGGTACTGCGACCCGCGCACGGGTGAGCTGAAGCGCTCGACCTCGGCGTACGAGCGCCCGGCCCCGCACGCGTGCTTCATCCAGTCCGTCGACGACGACCTCGTCAACGAGGGCGGCATCATGGACCTCTGGGTCCGCGAGGCGCGCGTCTTCAAGTACGGCTCGGGCACCGGCTCGAACTTCTCCCGCCTGCGCGGCTCCGATGAGCGCCTGTCGGGCGGCGGCCGCTCCTCCGGCCTGATGAGCTTCCTCAAGATCGGCGACCGCGCCGCGGGCGCGATCAAGTCGGGTGGCACCACGCGCCGCGCCGCCAAGATGGTCACGCTCGATCTCGACCATCCGGACATCGAGCAGTACGTCCGCTGGAAGGTCGTCGAGGAGACCAAGGTGGCCGCGCTCGTGGCCGGCTCCAAGATGCTCAACCGCCACCTCAACGCGGTGCTCGCCGCCACGCAGGAGGGCGAGGGTGACGATCGCTTCATCGCCCGCGAGAACCCGGCGCTCGCCCAGGCCGTCCGCGGAGCCCGCGCCGCCGGCGTGCCCGACGCCTCGATCCAGCGCACGCTCGACCTCGCCAAGCAGGGCGTCAAGGAGCTGCAGATCGACGAGTACGACACCGACTGGCAGGGCGAGGCGTACCTGACCGTGTCCGGCCAGAACTCGAACAACTCCGTGCGCATCACCAATGCGTTCATGGAGGCCGTGGAGGCCGACGCCGAGTGGCCGCTCTACGACCGCACCGAGCTGGCCAAGGCGCAGGCGCAGGGTCGCGAGCCCGCCTCGAGCAAGGTCCTGCGCGCCCGCGACCTGTGGGATCAGATCTGCGAGGCCGCGTGGCTGTGCGCCGACCCGGGCATCCAGTTCCACGACACGACCAACGAGTGGCACACCTGCCCGGCCGACGGCGAGATCGTCGCCTCGAACCCGTGCGCGGAGTACGTGTTCCTCGACGACACGGCGTGCAACCTCGCGTCGATGAACCTGATGAAGTTCGATCAGGGCGACCGCTTCGACCACGTCGCGTTCCGCCACGCCAGCCGGCTGTGGACGATCGTGCTCGAGATCTCGGTCCTGATGGCCCAGTTCCCGAGCCGCGAGATCGCCGAGCGCTCGTACCTCTACCGCACGCTCGGCCTGGGCTACGCCAACCTCGGCGCCCTGACGATGCAGCGCGGTCTCGC
>CAWUMZ010000310.1:0-1820 GCA_963923625.1 uncultured bacterium
AGACCAAGGACATCGGCAACATCGGCACCATCTGCTGCTCCGACGGCGAGTACCCCGAGGCCGTCCGCGCGCTCGCCTTCAACGGCGCCGAGGTCGTCTACCGCCCGAGCGAGGCCGTGCCGATGACGCAGCTCGGACCCGACCCGGGCGGCACGTGGCTCCTGCAGAACCGCGCCCACGCGCACTTCAACTCGCTCTACATGGTCTGCCCGAACGTCGGCCCCGTCTACGTGCATCCGCAGATGGAGCAGCCGTACGACATCGGCGGCGGCAACGGCCACATCATCGACTATCAGGGCCAGGTGCTCGGGCTCTCGCAGAGCGGCATGAACAGCTTCTGCGCCGGCATCATCGACATCGAGGCGCTGCGCAACTTCCGCGCAATGAACCTCAACTCGAACTGGATGAAGGATCTCCGCACCGAGCTGTTCCAGGACATGTACGACGAGCCGATCCACCCGAAGAACCTGTGGCTGAAGGACGAGCCCGGCTCGCACGCCGAGGTCGACGAGATCTACCGCGCCAACATCAAGCGCCTGCAGAAGCGCGGGGCGTGGACGCCGCCGTCCACACCGCACGAAGGAGCGCGGTACATCCCCGCCATGCCGGGCGATCCGGGCGAGGCGTGGGAGGCCGTCAAGGCCGACCTGTGGGGCGAGGACTAGAATCCCCGCCATGGTCACCGCATTCGTCCTGATCGACGTGGAGCGCGGCCGCCTCGCGGAGGTGGCCGACCGGCTCGCCACCACCGACGGCGTCGCCGAGGTCCACTCCGTCGCCGGCCGCTACGACCTCGTCGCGATCGTGCGCGTGCCGACGAACGAGGCGATGGCCGACCTCGTCACCAGCGGACTGCTCGCGATCGACGGCATCGTCCGCACCGAGACGCTGCCCGCCTTCCGCGCGTACTCGCGCCACGATCTCGACGCCATGTTCGAGATCGGCGCCGACTAGCGCGCACTCCCCGACATCAGCCCGGACGCTGCGGGGTAGGATCGACGCATGGCGCAGATCACGCGACTGGCGGCCATCAACGGCAAGCCCGCCGTCAAGGTCCACCTCGATGGGGCGTACTGGACGACGCTGCCGGTGGCGCTCGTGGCCGACGCGGATCTGCACGTCGGGCTCGAGCTGACCGAGGCGCGAAAGCAGGCCCTGGAGCGACAGCGCGACGATGCCGCGGCGCTCACGTACGCGATCAAGTCGCTCGACTTCAAGATGGCGTCGCGCGGGCAGATGCGCGATCGTCTCAAGCGCAAGGGGATCGACGAGGCCGTCGCCGAGCGCACGCTCGATCGATGTGAGGAGCTCGGCGCGCTCAACGACCGCGTGCTCGCCGCGACGCGCGCCAGGCGCTTTCGCGACGCGGGCCACGCCGCGTTCTCCACGCAGCAGCGCCTGCGCAAGCAGGGCTTCGCCGATGTCGATCTGGCGGCGGCGATCGCCGAGGTCTACGCGGACTTCGACGAGGAGGCCGAGGCTCGACGCCTCCTCGAGGCGCGCGCGAGCACGGCGAGCAGCCGCTCGCGCGCGTACGGGTTCCTCGCGCGGCGCGGATTCAGCCCGCAGATCGCGGGACGGCTCGCGACGGAGGTGGCCGGCGCGACAGAGAAGGAGCGAGCGCCCGCCGATCCGGTCGAGCTCGAGCGGCAGGTGCGACGCCGGTACCCCAGCGCGGGCGCCGACGCCGGAGCGCGCCGTCGTGCGCACGCGTGGCTGATGCGCCACGGGGCGACGTCCGCACAGGCGCAGGCGGTGCTGGCGGCGATCCGTTCCTCGTGACGCAAAGGGGTCAGGCCCCTATGCGTCACCCCAGCGGT
>CAWUMZ010000311.1:0-1818 GCA_963923625.1 uncultured bacterium
GCGCCCGATGCCGATCGGCACGAGCGCGAGCAGCACCAGCGCGGCGGCGGCCAGGAACGGCCATGCGGCCGCCGCGGTGCCGGCCTCGCGGATCGCGTGCTCGAGGTCTGCCTCCAGCGTCTGCCACGCGGCCCGCTCCTGCGGATCGGCCGGCGGGTTGGCGAAGACGTCGCCGATGTTGGGGATGCGGCCGTTGGCGTCCTGGACGACCACGCCGAGCTGACCCGCGAGGGCGACGCGCGTGGAGAGCGGCAGCGGCGCGTCGAGCAGGAGTCCGACGCCCTGCCGCTCGACCTTCGCCTGCTGGACGTCGAGCTGGTGCGTGAAGAGCGGCGTCAGCGCGACGATGCCGAGCACGAGGCCGACGTGGCGCGCGGTCAGCGTCCAGCCGCCGTGCACCGCCTGCGGCGAGCGGCCGCGCAGCGCGGCATCGGTGAGCGCCTCGATCGTGATGCCGAGGCCGAAGCCGATCGCGATCTGGCTCGGCACCGTCCACCACCACTCCGGCTGCGGCAGCAGCGCGAGCGAGGCGAGCCCCGCGGCCAGCAGCACCGTCCCCGCCGCGGCCCGCGCCGGCAGCGAGCCCACGTTGCCGAGCAGCTTCGCCGCGACGATCGCGGAGACCGGCATCACCGTCACCACCAGCGCGGTCGCGATCGGCTCCATCTGCCAGCCCTCGATCAGCAGCAGGACGATCAGGAACAGCGCGGCCGTGAGCCCCGCGCTGAGCAGCACGAGCGCGAGATTCGCGGCGATGTGCGGCCGGCCGGCCGGCTCCTGCGTGGCGTGGGTCCGCACGCGCAGGGTCGGCAGCGCCAGCAGGATCGCCGGCACCTGGATGAAGAAGATCGCCTCCCACGAGATCAGCTGCGTCAGGAGACCGCCGAGCGCCGGGCCGAAGGCCGCGCCGAGCGCGCCCGCCGTCGCCCAGACGACGGCCGCGCGACGCTCCGAGCCGGTGGTGACCGGCAGGATCTCGAGTGCGGCGGTGACCGCCATCGCCCCGCCGATCGCCTGCACGCCGCGGCTGAGGAGCAGCACCTCGAACGACGGCGCGAGCGCGCAGAACAGCGATGCGGCGGCGAAGACGGCGAGGCCGACGAGCAGCAGCACGCCGGGTGCGCGACGCCGCACGAGGTGCGCAACCGGCACGGCGACGACGGCCAGCACGATGTTGAACCCCGTCAGCACCCACGCGACCTGCCCGATCGAGAGCGAGAAGCGCGCGAGGATGTCGGGCAGCGCGAGCACGACGATCGACGAGTCGCTCAGCACGAGCCCGACGGCCAGCGCGAGGCAGATCGTCTGCAGCCGATTGCCGGAGCCCTCCACCGGCGCGACGTCGCGCGGCAGCGCCGACGCGGCGACGTCCTGCGCGCCGCGCGGCACCGGGTGCGGGTCGCCACGTCGCGCGGGGCTCGTCTCGCCGCGGCGCTCGGGCAGGTTGTCCGGCTCCTCCATGCCAAGAGTGTAGGCGCGCGATCGCGACCGTTCGGCAAGCTGGCTCGCCCATCGTGGCCCACTGTCAGACGGAGATCCGCAGACGGCGAAAATCAATTCAGACACGCTGACGCCTGACACGATGGGCCCGGGCCCATCACGTCAGCGCAATCTGGTCGCACCTGGCGCCGATTTGCGCGCAAGAAGCGCGCGCTTCTCAACGCACGACGCACAAACGCGATCGGGGGGTGCGCGCGACCGCACGCGGCAAGCACGTTCGGCTCACACGTACGCACGGGGCGTGACGGCAGCAGATGACATGGTGGGCCCGGGCCCATCGTGTCAGCGGATCGCGAGATCGACCTGGATTGCGGTCGG
>CAWUMZ010000312.1:0-1786 GCA_963923625.1 uncultured bacterium
CTGGATCCGGCACCAGAATGTCCCCCAGCGGGACAGAATGGATCCGGATCCAGAATGTCCACGCCCAGCGCGGCGAATTGCGACTGTGCCCCAGCACACAGCGCACGGTGGGATTCCCCCCAGCTACCTCGCCAACCCGTTCACACCTGCGCCGCCGCTTGGTAGATTCCGTCGCATGACCGAGCCCGCGCACGACGCCGCATCCCCCGAATCGTCGACGGTAAGCCGCCAGGGCTTCCTCGCCCGTACCGCCGCCGCAGCCGCCGCGCTCGGCCTGGGCGGCATGGCCGCCGCGGGCGCCGCCGGTGCGGCCGAGCCGGCCGGCAAGGCGCAGTCCAGCACGCCGAAGTCCATGGCGGGCATGAACGTCGTGATGTTCATCACCGATCAGGAGCGCGCGATCCAGCACTTCCCGATCGGCTGGGCACAGGAGAACCTGCCGGGCTTCACCGAGCTGCAGCGCAACGGCATCACGTTCAACAACGCGTTCACCAACGCGTGCATGTGCTCGCCGGCCCGCTCGACGCTGATGACCGGGTTCTTCCCGGCGCAGCACGGCGTCAAGTACACGCTCGAGGAGAACATGCCCGTCGAGCAGTACCCCGACCAGGTGCCGCTCTCGACGAGCCTCGCGAACATCGCGACCGTCATGTCGGCCGCGGGCTACAACGTCATCTACAAGGGCAAGTGGCACTGCAGCAAGCCCGCCGGCTCGACGTGGACGCCGGCCGATCTCCAGGCCTTCGGCTGGCAGCGCTGGAATCCCGATGACGCCGGCGCCAACCAGAGCATCCCGGAGATGGGCGGCGGCTCGGCCCAGAACGACGCCCGCTACATGGGCTCGCAGACGACGAACTACCAGGACGGCAACGAGGGCATCCTCCAGTACATCAACTCGGAGGCCGCCAAGCAGGCGCCGTTCTTCCTGATCTGCTCGCTTGTCAACCCGCACGACGTGCTGGCCTACCCGAAGAACTACGAGAAGGCCGGCTACAGCGACACGTGGCTCGAGGGTGACATCGGCGTCCCGGCGACGAACGGCGAGAGCCTCTCGACGAAGCCGCGCGCGCAGCAGGTGTTCCTCAAGCTCGGCGCGCTGATGGGCCCGCTCGAGACGGTCCGCAAGAAGCGCAACTACCTCAACTTCTACGGCAACCTGATGAAGTGGTCCGACGAGTACCTCGTCAACATCATCGCCGCGCTGAAGGAGACCGGGCTCTACGACAACACCGTGATCATCCGCACGTCGGATCACGGCGAGATGGGCCTCACGCACGGCGGCATGCGCCAGAAGAACTTCAACTTCTACGAGGAGACCATCCGCGTCCCGCTGATCTGGTCGAACCCGACGCTGTACCCGAAGGCCTACTCCACCGACGCGATGGTCTCGCACGTCGACTTCCTGCCGACGATCGCGAGCCTGTTCAACGCGCCGAGCTCGGCGCGCGCGCCGTGGCAGGGCGTCGACTACTCGTCGGTCGTCCTCAATCCGACGGCCAAGCCCGTGCAGGACGAGATCATCTTCACCTACGACGACTGGCAGGCCGGCCAGGCGAACGGCCCGTACGTGCCGCCGCCGCAGCACATCGTGTCGATTCGCGGCCAGCGCTGGAAGCTCGCTGAGTATTACGACGCGGCCGGCAAGGTGCCGAGCGAGTTCGAGATGTACGACCTGCTCACCGATCCGCTCGAGACGATCAACATCGCGCACAAGAGCTACAAGCGCACGCCGGAGCAGAATCGGCAGTACGCGCGGATGCTGAAGAAGCTCCAGACCGCCAAGTCC
>CAWUMZ010000313.1:0-1778 GCA_963923625.1 uncultured bacterium
GCCGTGCGGCGCGTCGAAGTAGAGGAGCATCGCGGAGATGCACTGGCGCGTGATGTCCGTGATGGGCATGAACAGCGACGTGCCCTGCGCATTCGGGATGCGGTGGTTGAACGCGAACAGGTTCGGCCGGTCCCGCGGGATGTGCAGGCGCTCGTCGGCGAGCTTGACCGCGCGGCGGTACAGCTCGTTCGGCGCGTTCTCATCGGCCAGCTGGTTGTGGCGCTCGGGGCGCACGTCGCGCTGCGGCAGCGCGAAGACGCCGTCGTCGTTCGTCCAGAACAGCTCGACGTTGTGGTTGGCGAGCGGCGACGGGTACGTGCGGCCCGTGAACGAGCCGATCTTGTCGCCGCTGGTCGAGTCGCCGTCGTCGTCGAGGAACGGCCACTCCTCCGTCGCGATGCCGGAGATGCCGGTGGCGGCGGCGACGAGGATCGCCTCCTCCTCGTAGGCGAGCGGGATCGGCTCCTTGTCCGACCGGTACGCGAGCGGACCGGTCAGCTCCGCGCCGAGCGCGAAGCGTCGCGAGCGACGCGTGAAGATCGACTCGAGCACCGGGAAGGCGCGCGCCTGCGCGAGCGCGCCGGGGTGCACCGTGGGGCGCGGCACGAGCTTGCGCTTGCGCTCCTTCGTCACCTTGGCGGCCTTGTACTTGGGCACGACCTTCGCCGCTGCCGCGCGCTTCGGCGCCGACTTGGGCTTGGCCGCCGCCTTCGGCTTGGCAGCCGCAGCCGGCTTCGCCTTGGCGGTCGTCCTCTTGGGCTTCTCGACAGCGGCCATGGTTGCTCCTTCGGTCAGACGATCTTGAGGTAGCGGTCGTAGTCCCACTGGGTGACCGCGGAGATGAACGCATTCCACTCGCGCTCGGAGATGACGCAGAGGTCGTTGCACACATCCTCGTCGAGGATCGCCTGGATGACGGCGTCCTCGCGGAAGGCGGCGACGGAGTCGATCAGCGTGGTCGGGAGGACGGCACCCGACTCGTACAGGTTGCCGCTCATCACCTCGCCCGGATCGGCCTTGCTCTCGATGCCGGCGCAGACCGCCGCGAGCATGCCGGCGATCGCCCAGTACGGATTGGCGTCGGAGGCGCCGGTGCGCAGCTCGATGCGCGTCGACTTGTCGCTCTCGATCAGCGAGCGGATTGCGCACGTGCGGTTGTCGCGGCTCCAGGTGGCGGTCGTCGGGGCGAAGCTGCCGGCCTCGAAGCGCTTGTACGAGTTGACGGTCGGGGCACCCGGGAGGGTGATGCCCGCGAGGTGCTCCATCATGCCGCCGATCGCCCAGCGGGCGGTCTCGGACTCGGAGCCGTCGACCGGCGCGAAGGCGGGCTTGCCGTCCTTCCAGAGCGAGACGTGCAGGTGCATCGAGCAGCCGGACTGCCCGTTGAACGGCTTCGCCATGAAGGTCGCGACGACGCCATGGCGGCGGCACACCTCGCGGATGCCGTACTTCATGCGGAACGCCTGGTCGGCCGCCCAGATCGGGTCGCCGTGGTTGAGGTTGACCTCGCACTGGGCGGGGCCGTACTCCACGTTGGAGCCCTCGACGTCGACGAAGCCGCGCAGGCCGTCGAGCAGCTCGCTGAAGGCGGGCTCAAGGTCATTGGCCTTGGACAGCGAGTAGCACTGGATGCCGTCGCCGGCCGGCTGGGCGTCCTCGTCGACGAGGTAGAACTCGATCTCGACGCCGACGGAGGCGGTGTAGCCGAGCTTGGCGAGGCGGTCGACGACGCGGCGCAGGACGCTGCGGGGCGCGTACTTGATCAGGTCGCCGTGGTG
>CAWUMZ010000314.1:0-1777 GCA_963923625.1 uncultured bacterium
GCCTCGACACCGACGACGAAGTCGATCGATGGGTCGAGGATCTGCTCGATCAGCGTGTCGTCAGGCGTGATGCCCATTTCGCGACAGCGGTTGCGGTAGTGGCGGACCTTCATCGTCTGGTACTTCTCGACGTCGAGGCCCGGAACCGCCTTCTGGTACTCGACCAGCCCGACGATGTTCCCGCGGTAGGCATCGAAGATCTCGTGCACGGCGTCCTCGTAGGACGGGTTCTTCTCGATCAGGATCCGGCACGCCGTCGTGCCGAACGTGATGTGCCGTCCTTCGTCGGCGAGGATCAGCTTGAAGCCCTGGTTCAGCGTGGGGAAGGCATCCCATTGCGCTGTCGTGTCGATCACGATCTCGTACGAGGGCATCGTCAGCACGCCTTCGACGAAGCCGTTGTACGCGGCGGAGAACTGCACGAATGCGCGCTCGATCTCGGCCTGCGTTCCGCCGTGCACCGCGTCCATCAGCCGCCCGCCGTAGTCGGGGAGCGCCTCGTGGAGCACGTCACGCACCTCGAAGCGCCCGGACGGGTCCACCGTCTTGCCGCGTACGAGGAAGTGCGAGGCGACCTCGTGCGGATCGAGGACCCCGACGACGTTCTCGTGCCAGCGCATGAAGAACTCGGCGTGCTTCGCCTCCTCCATCAGGAAGGTCGAGAGGTACATGATCCAGTCGAAGCGGTTCAGCGCGTGCGCTGCGGCGAGCATGGGAATCAGCTCGTCGGTGACCGCCTGCTCGCCGGCGAGGAACCGCACCGTCACGCCGAGGAGCCCCTTCTGCTGCTCCGGCGTCACGCGCTGCCAGTCGAGGGCATCCTGGGTGAAGTCGAGATCCTCGACGGTCCAGAACTTGCGCATCGCCTTCTCGTACTTGCGATAGATGTCGCCTTCGATCAGCTCGCGCGAGAAGTGGAACTTGGATTCGATGTCCGCATTGGCCGCCATGTGACTGCTCCTGCTCGTCGTTGCGCACTACGCGATGGGTGGACGGTATCCGGTTCGCCGAGCTCGCGCCAGCGAGCGTCAGTGCACGAGCACCTTGAGCACCATCAGCAGGACCCCGAAGGCGGCGTTGATGCCGATCGCGAGCAGCGTCTGCCGGCGCGTCAGGTCGGCGGCGCGCGCCACGACGATCCCCCAGGCGATCAGGCTGAGGAAGCAGAGTCCCACGCCGATGTCGACGGCCACCCAGACCTCGATCAGGCCGAACATCGCGAGCACGAGCGGAGCGGCGGGGGTGAGGCTCGCCTGGACGAGCGGCCACTCCTCCGTCAGCGCATGGCGGATGACGCGCGCATCGACGTGCTGACCATCGCGCACGACGCGTCGCATGATCGTGACGTGCGCGTGGGCGAGCCAGAACACGATGCCGGTGCCGACGACGCCGAGGAAGGCCGGCAGCGCACTCGAGCTGCTGTACGCGACGATCAGCACGGAGGCGGCGAGGATCGTGCCGTAGACGGCGCTCGCCGCATCACCGCCTTCGGAGCGACCGGTCAGCATCAGGCGCAGCCACCAGCTCCGCTCGGCGTGATCGTGGAGGTCGAGCGGCTCGGTCGGCTTCGGTTCGGGTTCGCTCACGGATTCGAGCGTATCGCGGCGCTCGCTGGTTGCCGCGCATCGGCGTCGCGCCGACCGGGTGCATCGTGATTCGCGGTGAGCGGGATCACGGAACGCCGGATGACAGAGACCCTGCTCGTCCGCTAAGTTCCCCGGTGTATCGAACGTCGGGGCAGGCGTCTGTTGCCGGCGGAGGAGAAGCGTGATCTACG
>CAWUMZ010000315.1:0-1769 GCA_963923625.1 uncultured bacterium
GTCACCGCCGCTGCTCCCCCGGACATGACATCCGCGCGGTTGTGACGTCCTCCCAGGTTCGGCGCATGCGCCACTCATGAACCTCGGCGAAACGCCGTGACCAGCGTCCTACCGCGCGCCGAGCAGGCGACCGAGCTCCTGCGCCGCTGCGAGCAGCGCGGGGAGGGCGGCGCGGCGCGCCGCGGCGTCGAACCGGTCGCTCGGGCCCTGCAGGCCGATGATCGCGGTGAGGCCGCCGGCATGGCCGAACACGGGCGCGGCGAGCGCGGCGAGGTCCTCTTCCCGCTCCTCGTCGGCCTCGCCCCAGCCGCGAGCGCGGGTCTCCGCCACGGCCGCCTCGAGGGCGGCGCGATCGGTGATCGTGCGGGCGGTGAACGCCTCAGGGTGCTCCGGCAGCTCGGCTTCGCGGCCGGTGCCGTAGGCGAGCACGACCTTGCCGACGGCCGTGGCGTGCGCGATCGACGGGCGCCCCACGAGTGCCGCGGAGCGCACGCTGCGGCGGCTCGGCACGTGATCGACGGTGACGCCCTCACCGGCGGCAGGCAGCGACAGCGTGGCCGTCTCCCCGGTCTCGCGCTCGAGACGCTCGAGAACGGGGCGTGCCACGGCGCGCACGTCGAGGCGCTGCAGCACGTGGGTGCCGAGCTGCAGGAGGCGCACACCGAGGCGATAGCGTCCTGTCGACTCGACCTTCTCGACCAGGCCGTGGCCCGCAAGCGTGCCGAGCAGACGCGAGGCGGACGAGGGGGAGACCTCGAGACGGCGCGCGATGTCGTTGACGCCCAGCGGCTCGGAGGCGTCGGCGAGGATCTCGAGCACGAGCAGTGCGCGCTCGACAGCGGCGACGGGACGGCCTGGCGTTGCCATGTCGGCAATGGTACCCGGTCTCGTATGCTGTCGGCGATGGAGGCGGTGGAGACCCGGTCGGCCCTGGCGGCCCTGCGCGAGCACTTCCCCGAGCGGTGGCAGCTCGCGCTCCGCTTCGGGATCGTCGTCGGCGCGCCGTTCGCGGCCGGTACGTCTGCCGGTGCGCATCCGCTCGGCGCGATCGCCGCCGCCAGCGCCCTGCTGATCCTGCTGATGGGCCCGCCGGGCTACGGCACCGCGCGGCGGGCGCAGGTGATCGGCGTCGCCGTGCTGATCGGCGTCGCCGCGGCGATCGGCGCGCTCGTGCAGAACCACGAGGTCGTGCTGGCCCTGCTGTTGCTGCTCGTGGGCGGGTTCTTCGCCTTCGCGCGCAAGGTCGACCGCTCGTTGGCGACGGTCGCGCTCGTGCCGATCGTCGGCGTGCTGATCGGCTCCGGCTCGTCGGAGGGACTGCGCTCGGCCGTGGAGCTGCTGATCGCATCGCTGATCGGCGGCGGGCTCTACCTGCTGCTGCTCGATCGCGTCTGGCCGAGTCCTGAGCACCCGTCCGTCGCGCTCGAGGGGCGGGCCCGGCGTCTGCTGCCGGCGATGGTCCTCGCGCTGCCCGTGGGCTACGGGCTGGCCTCGGCCGTCGTCGACTGGCACATGGCCGCCTACGCCTTCGCGCTGCTGGTGCTGCTCATCATCCTCAACGCCCGCGGGGCGCACCGTACGACGCGTCACGAACTGCTCGGGTTCGTCGTGATCCTCGCGCTCGTCGTCGTGGAGGTCCGTCTGCCTGTGCGCGTTGACGTGATGGTCTTCACGGCGCTCGTCGTCGCGATCGTCGGTGCCTGGCGAGCCGACCGGGGGACGGTGCCGTTGTGGAGCGTCCTGGGGACGCTGCTGGTGCTGATCGCGTC
>CAWUMZ010000316.1:0-1756 GCA_963923625.1 uncultured bacterium
TGGCCGGAGCCCTCGACGATGTAGAACTCGGAGCCCGCGATGTTCTCGTGGATCCAGCGCGCGCCGGCACCGTCCGGGCCCGCGTCGATCGGCGTGAGGCAGTCCTCGGAGCCGACCATCACGAGCGTGGGGGCGGTGACCTTCGCGGCATACGGGCGCAGGTCCATGTCGCGCATCGCGGCGCACGCGCCGGTGAAGACGGGGACGGAGCAGTTGCGCTCGAGGACGCCCTGGATCACGCCGACCGTCTCGTCGCCGGCGGGCGTGTCGAGGAATTCGCGCGAGAGGCACTTCGACGCGATCTCCTGCGCGAGCCCGCGACCGCCCATGCCCTGCGCCTGCGCCAGCGCGGCCCAGACGTCCCAGTGGCAGCGCGCCATGTAGTCGCTCTTGGCCATCGGGCAGTCGAGGATCAGACGATCGATGTACTCGGGGTGGCGTCCGGCGAAGGCGAGCGCGACCATGCCGCCCATCGACGTGCCGTGCACGTGCGTCTTCTCGATGCCGGCGTCGTCGAGGATCGCCTTGAGATCATCGGCCCAGAGGTCCATGTCGTAGTGCTGCTCGGGGCGATCCGAGTTGCCATAGCCGCGCAGGTCCATCTCGATGACCTTGAAGTGCGGCGTCATCAGGTGCGTGACGAACCCGAAGTTCTCGTGGGCGAAGCCCGCGCCGCCGATCTGGAGCAGGTGCTCCTCGCCGTCGCCGTGGACGTCGTACCAGATGTTGACTCCGTCGATATTGACCTGCGACATGGCTCTCTCCTCCGTGTGCGGTGGTTCCGGCTCCTAGTAGGAGCGCGGCATCTTCAGGACGTGCTGGCCCAGGAAGGCGAGCACGAGGTTGTTGTTGATCGGCGCTGTCATGTAGAGGCGCGTCTCGCGGAACTTGCGCTCGATGTCGTACTCCTCGGCGAAGCCGAAGCCGCCGTGGGCATCGAGGCACGCGTTGGCGGCCTGCCACGACGCCTCGGAGGCGAGCAGCTTGGCCATGTTGCCCTCGGCGCCGCAGGGCTCACCGGCCTCGAACAGCTCGGAGGCACGGCGGCGCATGAGGTCGGCGGCCTCGACGGCGGCGTAGGCGCGGGCGATCGGGAACTGCACGCCCTGGTTGGCGCCGATCGGGCGGCCGAACACCTCGCGCTCGGTGGCGTAGGCGGCGGCCTTCTCGATGAACCAGCGGCCGTCGCCGATGCACTCGGCGGCGATCAGGATGCGCTCGGCGTTCATGCCGTCGAGGATGTACTTGAAGCCCATGCCCTCCTCGCCGACGAGCGCGTCGGCCGGGAGCTTGAGGTTCTTGATGAACACCTCGGTCGTGGCGTGGTTCATCATCGTGCGGATCGGGCGAGCGTCGATCGCGTCGCCGGCCTCGCGCAGGTCGACGAGGAACGTCGACAGGCCCCACCACTTGGGCTTGCCCTCGACGGGCTCGGACGTGCGCGCGAGCAGCAGCATCATGTCCGAGTGGAAGAAGCGGCTGGTCCAGATCTTCTGGCCGTCGACGACCCACGAGCCGTCGTCCTGCTGGACGGCGCGCGTGCGGATCGCGAGCGAGTTCGAGCCGGCATCCGGCTCGGTGACGCCGAAGGCCTGCAGGCGGATCTCGCCGGAGGCGATGCCGGGCAGGTACTGCTGCTTCTGCTCCTCGGAGCCATGGCGCAGGACGGTGCCCATGATGTACATCTGGGCGTGGCAGGCACCGGCGTTGCAGCCCTGGTGGTTGATCTCCTCGAGGATGACCGCGGCATCCGACT
>CAWUMZ010000317.1:0-1755 GCA_963923625.1 uncultured bacterium
GTTCAAGCGCGTGATCGTGTGGATCGACGGCGCCTCGCCGCTGAGGGACTGACGCGATGTCCCTGCGCGCGCGACTCCAGACCGGCGAGATCCTCGTCGCTCCCGGTGCGTACGACGCCCTCACGGCCCGCCTGCTCGAGCAGGCGGGCTTCGAGGCCGTCTACCGCGGCGGCTACGCGGCCTCGGCCGCGGCGTTCGCCCTGCCCGACCTCGGCATCACGACGCTGACCGACATGGTCGATCACCTCCGTCGCATGACGAACGCGATCGACGTGCCCGTGATCGCCGACGCCGACACCGGCTACGGCGAGGTGCCGCAGGTCGTGCACACCGTCCACGAGCTCGAGGCCGCCGGCGCGGCCGCGATCCAGTTCGAGGACCAGGTGTTCCCGAAGCGCTGCGGGCACATGGAGGGCAAGAAGGTCATCCCCGCCGAGGAGATGGTGATCAAGCTGCGCGCCGCGCTCGACGCGCGCCGCAATCCGGAGACGGTGATCATCGCGCGCTCCGACGCGACCGCCGTGACCGGACTCGATGACGCCATCGCGCGATCGCGCATGTACGCCGACGCCGGCGCCGACGTGATCTTCATCGATGCGCCCACCAGCGAGGACGACCTCCGTCGGATCGCGGCTGGCGGCATCGACGCCGTGCTGATGGTCAACGTCTCCGAGTACGGCAAGACGCCCGACCTGGGAGCGCAGCGCTTCCAGGAGCTCGGTTTCGGACTCGTGATCTACCCCTCCTCCACGCTGTTCGCCGCGGCGCAGTCGACGAAGGAGCTCGCCGCGCAGCTGAAGGCCGACGGCTCGACCGTCGCATCCGTGCCGCGGATGATGCCGTTCGACGAGATCAACGCGATCCTCGGCAAGGATCAGTGGGATTCCCTGGAAGACGACCTGCGAGGCACCACATGAGCAACGAGCGCATCAGCGTCCTGCACGTTCCCTCGATCGCCCTCGGCCCCGGCGCGGCACTCGAGGCCGGCTACCACCTGAAGGCGCTCGGCGCGCAGCGCGTGTTCCTGGTGACGGACGCCTTCCTCCTGCAGAGCGGCATCGTGGCGCCGATCGAGGCGGCGGTTCGCGCCGACGGCCTCGACGTCGTCACGTACGCCGTGCCGACGGGCGAGCCGACCGAGGACTCGATGCGCGAGGTCGCCGAGGCATGCGTGGCGAGCGGTGCCGACGGCGTGCTCGGCGTGGGCGGCGGCTCGGCGCTCGACTCGGCGAAAGTCGCCGCGCTGATTGCCACGCACGGCGGCACGCTGCGCGACTGGATCAACGCGCCGCTCGGCGGCGCCCGCGTCCCGCCCGGCCCGCTGATGCCCGTCGTCGCCGTGCCGACGACGTCCGGCACGGGCTCCGAGGTGACGGCGGTGGCCGTCCTCGACCTGCCGAGCGACAAGGTCAAGACCGGGATCGCGCATCCGTTCCTGCGCCCGAATATCGCGCTCTGCGATCCGGAGCTGACGCTCGGCCTGCCCGCATCGATCACCGCGGCGAGCGGCATCGACGCGCTGCTCCACGCCGCCGAGGCGTACACCTCCATCTCGTATCTGGAGCGCCCCAAGCCCGAGCACGCCGGAGCACGTCCCAACTACCAGGGCGCCGCGCCGATGGCCGACATCTGGGTGATGGAGGCGATCTCACTGGTCGGCAGGCACCTGCGTCGCGCCGTCGCAGATGGGTCCGACATCGAGGCGCGCGAGGGCATGATGCTCGCCGCCACGGCCGCCGGCATCGGCTTCGGCAA
>CAWUMZ010000318.1:0-1754 GCA_963923625.1 uncultured bacterium
CCGAGCGCGCGCTCGTCGTCGTCGCTGCCCGCCAGCGCCGCGTAGACGCCATCGCCCGGCCCGGCCTCGCGGAGGCCGTCGTCGTCGATCGCCGGCAGCAGGTAGAGATCGCTGCCATCCGCGTAGTCGACGGCGAAGACGATCAGGCAGCCCGGCCCGACTGCCCACTCGTCGACGACCCGACGCCCCGTCTCCTCGCGCGCCTTGCCGGCGTACCAGCGCGCCGACGCGAGATCGAAGCCGGCGACGAACGCCGCGGCGTCGGTCATCCGCGCGCCGCGCGCTCGATCAGATCGGCCGCGCGCACGCGTCCCGGATCCGCCTGGACGCGCTTGGAGATCGCCGCGAGCCGCGCATGGGCATCGGCATCGGCGAGCATCTCCTCGATCGCGTTGTGCAGGTCGGCGGGCGTCCAGTCGTATGTCGGCAAGCGCCGTCCGAGGCCGACGTCGTGCATCCGCTGGGCGTTGTCGTACTGATCCCAGAACAGCGGCAGCAGCACCATCGGCTTGCCGTGGTGCAGGCACTCGGTCGTCGTGTTGTTGCCGCCGTGGGTGATGACGAGATCGCAGAGCGGCATCAGGATCGGCTGCGGCAGGTACTCGGCACCCCACTGGTTGGCGCGCAGCTCGATCTCGTCGTGCTGCGGCCCCTTCGAGACGATGTACCGGTGCGGCGTGTCGGCGAGGGCGTCGCAGAGGCGCTGCATCAGCCCCGTGTCGGCCGAGCCGAGCGAGCCGAGGCTGAGGTAGATCAGCTTGCCGTCGCCCGACAGGATGTGCGTCGGCACATCGACCTCGCCGCGCTCCTCGCGCACGCACGTGTCGATGCGGTGCCACGTGTCGGCGAGCGGCTGCTCGCGCGCGTAGTCGACCTCCGCGGGATAGATGTAGAGGTTGAGATCGGGCGAGGTGTGGATGAACTGCCCGGGCGGCAGCGGTCCCGCGCCGCGCGCCACGGAGAACTCGTTGGCCTCGTGCCAGAGCGGTCCCAGCAGGCGGTCGGCCTCGACGAGGAACTCGCCCCACTGCGACTGGTCGTGCGACGAGTAGCCGGAGAACACGGGCGGCACGAGCGGGTCGGGCAGCTCGGCCGGGTTGCACGAGACGATGCGCGCCCACTTGCGCGCGTGGCTGATCAGCGCGGGGAAGGTGCAGACGTTGTCCTCGACGACGAGGTCGGGATCGAGCTCGTCGAAGATCTCGCGCAGCCGATCGTCGACGTACATCGCGCCCTCGACGAGCGCACGCATCGTCGGCTCGATGAAGGTCGCGAGCTGCTCGATCGTCGGCTTGCGGAACTCGGGCGCCGTCGCCGCGATGAAGTCCTTCCAGAACTGCCCGGGCGCCTCCTCGACCTCCGGCGCGGGGCCGAGCCGCATCAGGCGCTCCTCGAACCCGCGCGCCTCCAACGTGCCGGCGAACGACTCCTCGAGGATGAACACGACGCGCACGCCGCGCTCCTGCAGCACCTGCCCGATGCCGATGCAGTTGTTCGTCGGGCCGTAGGCCCCCTCGGGGAAGAACACCACGGTCGGCTGGTCGCTCATGCGTCTCCTCTCGCTGGCTCGAGGGTACGGCGAAGGCGAGAATGGCGCAAGCCGGGGCGACTACCCAAATGGCGAAGGGACCCTTGCGGGTCCCTTCGCGTGACGGGAACGACGGGACTTGAACCCGCGGCCTCCGGCGTGACAGGCCGGCGTTCTAACCAACTGAACTACGTCCCCAGTCAGGGCGGGAGCATAGCCCAGATCC
>CAWUMZ010000319.1:0-1754 GCA_963923625.1 uncultured bacterium
GGATCCGACGTCGAGAGCTCGCGGCTCCAGTCGATCGACCAGCCCATGCGCAGCATCTGCTCGCGGATGCGGGCGATGTTGCGCGCCGTCACCTCGGCGGGCTTGCCGCCGGTCTTGATCGCCGCATTCTCCGCCGGCAGGCCGAACGAGTCGTAGCCCATCGGATGCAGCACGCGGTGGCCTGTGCGGCGGCGGAAGTGCGAGACGACGTCGCCCATCGTGTAGTTGGTGACGTGCCCCATGTGCAGGTCGCCCGACGGGTACGGGAGCATCTCGAGCACGTACGCGCGAGGCGATTCGTCCGCGGCGGGATCGGCCGGATTCGGCGTCTCGAACGCCTTCTCGTCGGCCCACACGCGCTGCCAGCGCGCCTCGACGGCCTGGGGGTCGTAGCGCTCCATGTGCGCAGGATACGAATTCGCCCCGGCGCGCCGACGCAGCAGCGGCCTTTCAGGCGTCAGCACGCGTAGGCTGTGCGGGTGACGCCGTCTCCCGCGATCGAGGTGAAGGGCGCGCGGCGCAGCTACGGACCTGTCACCGCGCTCGACGACGTGACCGTGCGCATCGACGCGCCGGCCACCGGACTCCTCGGCCGCAATGGCGCCGGGAAGTCGACGCTGATGAAGGCGATCCTCGGGCTGGTGCGGCTCGACGCCGGGGAGATCGACGTCCTCGGGCAGGACACGCGCACGGCGGGCGATCGCATCCGACGGCGCATCGGGTATGCCCCCGAGCACGAGTGCCTGCCGCCCGAGCTGACGGCGGCCGACCTCGTCCGCCATCTGGCGGAACTGCGCGGCCTGTCGCGCACCGACGCGATCCGCCGCGCCTCCGAGGTGCTGTTCGCCGTCGGGCTCGAGGAGGAGCGGTCGCGGGTGATCGGCTCGTTCTCGCTCGGCATGCGCCAGCGCGTCAAGCTCGCGCAGGCGCTCGTGCACGCACCGGAGCTGATCATCCTCGACGAGCCGACCAATGGCCTCGACCCGATCCAGCGATCTGAGATGCTCGAGGTGATCCGACGCGTCTCGCACGACCTGGGCGTCCGCGTGCTGATCTCGTCGCACATCCTCGACGACATCCGCCGCACCTGCGATCACGTGGTGGTCCTGCAACAGGGACGGGTCACGCTCGACCGCCCGCTCGCCGCGACTGCCGGCGAGACCGACGTCCTGCGCATCGAGACCGTCGCCGCAGCCGCTCCGCTCGTCGCCGACCTGCTCGCCGCGGGCCTGAACTGCGAGGCGATCGACGAGCGCACGGCGCGCGTCGCCGTCCGCGATGACCACGACCGCGACCAGGTGCGCGATGCCGCAGCCGCAACCGGCGTGGGCCTGCGTCGACTGCATCCCGACGGCCCGTCGATCGAGCAGCAGCTGCTGAAGGCGATCGGATGAGCCAGGCGAGGATCCACGACGTCCGCTACCGGCCCTTCGAAGGCGAGATCGAGGGCAGCACCCGTCGCGCCGTCGCGTCGATGGCGCGCTGGAGCGCCCTGCGCGCGCTGGGTGCGCGTCGCCCGTGGACCGCGAAGATCGTCCCCGTCGGCCTGGCGCTGATCGCCTTCGGCCCGGCCATCACCGTGCTCGGCATCAAGGCGCTGCTCGGCGCGCAGATCGCGCAGAAGCTACCCGGCGACATCGTGCCCTTCGCGACCTACTACCAGCTGATCGCCTTCGCGATCCTCGCGTACGCGGCGATCGTGATCCCCGAGACGATGTGCCCCGACCGACGAAGCCGCGTGCTCGACCTCTACC
>CAWUMZ010000320.1:0-1754 GCA_963923625.1 uncultured bacterium
TAGGTGACGCAAAGGGGCCAGACCCCTATGCGTCAGCCCGACCGTCTGCGAGTCGCGTGACCGTTCCCGCTGACGCATAGGGGTCTGGCCCCTTTGCGTCACCTAGATGAGCGCGAGATGCGCGTCCTCCCAGGCCGTCATCGCGTCGTCGAAGTACTTGAGCCGCGTCTTCTTGAACTCGCGGATCGAGTAGAGGACCGCGTACTCCTTCAGGCCGGTCTCCTCGGAGAGGGCGGCGAGGACGGCCTCGCACTCCTCCTTGTCGCGCCCGTGCGTCATCGAGAACAGGCGGTACGGCCAATCGGGATAGACGGGGCGCTCGTAGCAGTGCGAGACGCCGCGATACGAGGCCATGATGCGGCCGGCCTCCTCGACCTCGTCCTCGCCGACGATCCAGACGCCCATGCCGTTCTGGACGAACCCCGCCTTGCGGTGGTTGAGGACGGCGGCGAAGCGACGCATGCGGCCATCGGCGAGCATCTCGCGCGCGATCTCCAGAAGCTCAGCGGCGGTGAAGCCCTGCTGCTCGGCGAGCACGGCGAGCGGGTCGGGCACGGCCGGCATGTCGATCTGCAGCGCACGGACGGCGCGGATCTCGCGCTCCGTCGGCGGTCGGCTCGGCGGCTGCTCGACCGGGGCGGAGCGCACCTTCTTGGCTGCCGGATCGCGCCCGCCGACCATGTCGAGGTCGACGCCGATCTTGAAGAAGCGGAGCGCCGGCAGCGGACGGATCGACTCGACGTCGCCCATGCGGCCGAGCAGCTCGATCGTCTCGTCGAGGCCGATCTTCGTGTCGGGCGGCACCGCGAGCGTGAACCACAGGTCGAACTGGTGCTCGCGCTCGTAGTTGTGCGTGACGCCCGGATGCGCGCTGAAGACGTCGGCGGCCAGCTGCTGCTTGCCCTCCGACGAGCGCGCGGCCACGAGGCACGACCGGTAGCCGAGGCGGCGTGTGTCGAAAATGCCGGAGATCTGGCGCACGACGCCCTCGCCGCGCAGATTCGTGATGCGCTCGAGCACCTCGTCCTCGGGCATCCCGATCTCCGACGCGAGCGCGGACCACGGCCGCTCCGTCAGCGGCAGCTCGTTCTGCAGGCGGTCGAGGAGTCGGCGATCGTCGTCATCCATGCCCGGCAGCGTCACCGCCCTCGCGCGCCCTGTCAAACGGCGCCCCACCTGCCGCAACCCGTGGTAGCCTCCCGGTGTCAGCCGGGGACGGGATGTCCCCCGAGAAAGGGTTACCGCCGACATGGAGAAGCGCCGCCTCATCGCCACTGTGATCGCCCTCGGAGCGCTCTCGCTCGGGCTGCTCACCGCCTGCGGTGGCGGTTCGGAAGCCGTCGGCACCCTCGGCGGCGAGGTGACCATCGGCACGGGCACGAATCCGACCTCGACGCCGGTCGACAACGGCGGCGCCTCGACGGGTGGCGACGCTGCCACGACCGCGGCCGACACCGGCGCGACGACGGCCGCTCCGGCCGGCGAGGGCGATGCCGCTGCAGGCGCAACGATCTACCAGTCGGCGGGCTGCGGCGGCTGCCACACGATGGCGGCAGCGGGTTCGGCCGGCGCGGTCGGCCCGAACCTCGACGACCTCAAGCCGAGCTACGACGCGGTCATGACGCAGGTCACCAACGGCGGCGGCGGGATGCCGGCGTTCAGCGGCAGCCTCTCGGCCGACGACATCAAGAACGTCTCGGCGTACGTCTCCCAGAACGCCGGCAAGTAGCCTCGTGCCGCTGCCGGAGGGTCTC
>CAWUMZ010000321.1:0-1752 GCA_963923625.1 uncultured bacterium
CGCATCCGCGCCCGGCACTAGCCTCCGACCATGGCCCGCACCGCGACCCGATTCACCTGCACCGCCTGCGGCGAGCAGACGCCCAAGTGGGAGGGGCGCTGCCCGTCGTGCGAGGCGTGGGGGACGATCCAGGAGGACGCGCCGCTCGTCACGCGCGCGGGCCGCTCCGGCCCGTCGCAGGCGCGCGAGTCGGTTGCGCTCGCCGACGTCTCGGCCGATGAGGCGGTGCGCATCCCGAGCGGACTCGGCGAGCTCGACCGCGTGCTCGGCGGCGGCATCGTCCCGGGATCGCTCGCCCTGCTCGGCGGCGAGCCCGGCGTCGGCAAGTCCACGCTGCTGACGATGGCGCTCGCCTCGATCGCCCAGCGCGAGTCGGCACTGCTCGTGACCGGGGAGGAGTCCGCCGCGCAGGTGCGTCTGCGCGCCGAGCGCATCGGCGGTGCCGGCAGGATCCGCGTCGTCGCGGAGACGGATCTCAACGTCGTGATCGCGACCATCGCGAAGGAGAAGCCGGCGGTCTGCGTGGTCGATTCGGTGCAGACGCTGTGGACGGCCGATCTCGCCTCCGCGCCCGGCTCGGTCTCGCAGGTGCGCGAGGCGGCCGGCGAGCTGCTGCGCGTTGCCAAGGAGCATGGCGTCGCTGTCATCCTCGTCGGCCACGTCACCAAGGACGGCGCCGTTGCGGGGCCGAAGGTGCTCGAGCACCTCGTGGACGCAGTGCTGCTGTTCGAGGGCGAGCGCGGCGGCGAGCTGCGGGTGCTGCGCGCCGCCAAGAACCGCTTCGGCGCCACCTCGGAGCTCGGTGTCTTCGCCATGACGGGTCGTGGGCTCGAGCCGGTCGAGGATCCGTCCGCGCTGCTCGGCCGCGACGAGCTCGGCGCGACCGGCAGCGTCGTGGCGTGCACGATGGAGGGGTCCCGTCCGCTGCTGCTCGAGGTGCAGGCGCTGGTGTCGCCGAGCGAGCTGCCGCAGCCGCGTCGCCTCGCCAACGGCATCGACCGCAATCGCCTCGCGATGCTGCTCGCCGTCCTCTCGCGCCACGCCAGCCTCGGGCTCGGCTCGGCCGACGTCTTCGCCAACGTCGTCGGCGGCGTCCGCGTCGATGACCCCGCCGTGGATCTCGCGGTGGCCCTCGCGGTCGCCTCGGCCGCGCGGGGCGTGCCGACCGGTCCGATCGTGGCGATCGGCGAGCTCGGCCTGACCGGCCGGCTGCGCCCCGTCGGGCAGGTCGAGCGGCGCCTGCAGGAGGCCGCGCGCCTCGGCATCGAGCAGGCGATCGTGCCGCCCGGCGCGCCGTCGGTGCCCGGGATCGTGGTGCGCACCGCCGGCTCGGTCGGCGAGGCGCTCGCTCTGGCGCTCGGCAGCGACTAGCTGACAGGTCTTTCAGCAATACTGCCGGCGTGGCGTCGGTCCTCAAGCTCCTGCCGTTCTTCAGCACGCTGCTCGGCGGCTGGCTCTCGCTGCGCGCCGAGCGCTGGCTCCACGTGATCTACGGCCTCTGCGGTGGTGTGATGATCGGCCTGATCGCCTTCCATCTGCTGCCGCTCGTGGCGGTGATGGGCGCCCCGCAGGCGTTCAACGTGCCCGTGCCGTATCTGATGGTGGTCCTCGCCTTCCTCCTCTTCTACTTCATCGAGGAGGTGGTCGGCCACGACGAGATCAGCACGGGCCCGATCGAGTCGTACGCCAACCCGACAGCCGGCATCCTCGGCGGCATCGTGCTGGTCGCGTATTCGTTCGTCGACGGCCTCG
>CAWUMZ010000322.1:0-1746 GCA_963923625.1 uncultured bacterium
CGGCGATCGCGCCCGAGGTCGTGTCGATCGCAATCGCCTCGGCACGAGGATTCGCATCGTCCATCGTGATGATGGCGGACGCCTTCAGGATCAGATCGGCGGGCATGCTCGGGTCCTCGTCAGCTGGCGGGAATCGGATCGGGATGCGCCTCGGCGCGCTCGGCGTTGCGGCGCAGCAGGACGTAGCCCGCGGCCGCGGCGACGATGCTGATAACGGCCGCGATCACCATCATCGTGGCGAACGACGAGCCGTACGACGCGACCGCGTCGGCCAGCGCCTGCTTGCCGAGCGACGTCGTCGGCGCCGTGCTCTTCGCGGCGTACGCGGTGACGGCGTCGAGGCCGGTGCCGACCTGCTGCGGCGGCACGCCGGCCGCGGTCAGCTTCGCCACCGTGCCGCCGACCGTGAGCTTGTCGACGATCACCGTGGACAGCGCAAAGCCGAGCGAGTAGGCGACCTGGCCGATCGTCGTGCGCGAGCTCGTGACGGGGCCGTAGTACTCGGCCGGCGCCTCCTTGAGGATCAGGTTGCCGAACGGAATCGCGCAGATGACCACGCCGCCGCCGGCGAGGATCAGCCCCGGCAGGAAGCCGAGCAGGCCCGTCGAGGAGTGGCCGAGCGCGAGCGCGATGAATCCAATCGCCGACACGATGCCGCCGATCATCAGCACCAGGCGATTCGTGAGCCCCTTCGCCGTCATCAGCTTGCCGGTCCCGAGCGCGCCGATGATGCCCGCGGCGACGAGCGGCAGCTGCCACATCGCGACCTCGGCCGTCGTGCGGCCATTGACGTACTGCCAGAGGTTCGTCACCTGCAGGAAGGCCACGGCGGTGCCGAAGTTGTAGACGAAGCCCGCGAGGATCGCCGCGAGGAAGACCGGCGACTTGAACAGCGAGACCGGGAAGAAGCGCTGCTCGTTGCGCGACTCGCGGAGGAAGAACCCGGCCAGGACGAGCGCGCCGCCGAGCAGCGGCACGAGCGTCTTCGGCGCGGTGAAGCTGTTGCCGAGCTGGCTGACGCCGTAGAGCAGGCCGATGATGCCGAGCGCGAGCAGCGCCTGACCGAGGTAGTCGGTCTTCGGATTCGCCATGCGCCCCTGCGCCGGCAGGATGATCGGCGTGAGCACGAGCAGGATGACCGCGAAGGCGGGGATCAGCAGGAACGCGACGCGCCAGTCGATCGCGGTGAGACTGCCGCCGACGAAGGTGAGGACGAGCGTCGTGAGGCTGATCACGCCCGAGAACACGCCTACGGCGCCCGCGAGCTTCTTCGGATCGGCGACGACGCGGATGTACGCGAACGCCGCGCCGTAGACCGCGCCGAGGCCGATGCCCGTGACCGCCTGGCCGATCAGGTACACCGTCGACGCGGGCGAGATGAAGATGATCAGGTTGCCCGCGGCGCCGACGATCAGCGCGCCCATCAGGACGCGGCGACGACCGAGGCGGTCAGCGAGGAGGCCGGTCGAGATGACGCTCGCGGCGATCATCAGCGTCTGGATGCTGGCCGCCAGGGCGAGCGTGCCGCCCGTCATGCTCAGCGAACGGCTCGCGCTGACGAGCGCCGTGCTCGAGATGTTGGGCATGGAGCCCTGCACCGCGCCGAGCACGCCCAGGAAGGCAACGGCGATCATCGGGTTGCGAACCTTCGGAGCCTTCGGTGTCTTGGCGTCCACGGACGTCCTCCATCGCGAAGCCGGCACGAGCGCCGACACAGCAGCAAGATACACGCCGCGTAACGGCGCT
>CAWUMZ010000323.1:0-1738 GCA_963923625.1 uncultured bacterium
GAGGTGTGGACGATGCCCTTCGGCTTCGCGGTCGTGCCCGACGTGTAGAGCATGAACAGCACGTCCTCGGCGTTCATCGGCTCGGGCGGGCAGTGCGGCGCGGCCGCCGCGAGGGCGTCGTGCCACCAGATGTCCTTGTCCGTCCACGCGACGTCCTGCTCCGTGCGGCGCACGACGAGCACGTGGTCGATGCTCGGGCACATCGCGACGGCCTCGTCGACGATGTCCTTGAGCGCGATGATCTGCCCGCGGCGCCACGCGCCGTCACCGGTGATGACGAGCTTGCAGGTGGCGTCCTGGATGCGGTCGGCGAGCGCCGTCGCGGCGAACCCGCCGAAGACGACGGAGTGGATCGCGCCGATGCGCGCGCAGGCCAGCATCGAGATCGGCAGCTCGGGGACCATGCCGAGGTAGATCGCGACACGGTCGCCCTTGCCCACACCGAGGTCCTTGAGGGCGTTGGCGGCGCGCTCGACGTCGGCGAGTAGCTCGCGGTACGTGATGACGCGCTCCTCGCCGGGCTCGCCGATCCACGTGTAGGCGACCTTGTCGCCGCCGCCCGCCTCGACGTGGCGGTCGAGGCAGTTGTACGCGAGGTTCAGCTCGCCGTCCTGGAACCACTTGTAGAACGGCGGGTTGCTGTCGTCGAGCGCGACGGTCGGCTCCTTGAACCACGTGATCTCCTCGAGCGCGCGCTTCATCCAGAAGGCGGCGAAGTCGGCCTCGGCCTCGTCGTGGAGGGACCGATCGTGGATGCGCGCGTGCTTGGCGAACTCCGCCGGCGGCGCCACGCGCCGCGTCTCGTCCAGATGCGCCTCGATTGCCTCGCTCATCGCGAACCCTCCTCCCGTGATTCACCGGAAGGCTACCCCGATTTCGCAACCGCCGTGTACCGTTTTGTCCGTGCGGCACCGCTCTGCGATCTTCTGCGTCGTCCTGACGACGGCCGCGCTCTGCGCGCTCGCCGTCGGCTTCGGCGCCTCCGCGGCCGACGCGCCGGGCGTCGTGCCCGCCGGCAGCGCCGCCGGCTTCGTGCTGCAGGTCCGGATTCCCGGTCTGGCGCCGATCACCCACGCGCCGGCGATCACACGCGGCGGCTCGGCGACGTCGGGCGGCGGCTTCGCCACGCAGCCCGATCCGTCGATCGCCTCGGTCCTGACGTCCGACACCACGGTGGACGTCCAGAGCACCGACGTCGCTGCCCGCGGCGACGCCACCACGCGCGCGGCCGGTGTCACGCTGCTCGACGGGCTCGTCACCGCACAGGCCGTCACGTCGCAGTCCGCCGCGCTCGCGGCGACGACGACGGAGGCGCAGAGCGCGCTGCAGTCGACCGTGGACGGGCTCGTCGTCGCCGGCCAGCCGGTCGACCCCACGCCCAACAAGGTCGTGCCGATCGCCGGCGTCGGCGATCTCGTCGTCGAGGAGTCCGTCGATGCGGTGCGCGGCCCGCAGTCGGCGCGCACGTTCGCCATCGCGCTGCATCTGCGGCTGCGTCAGGAGTACCGCGGCCTGCCGGCCGGCACGGAGATCATGGTCGGCTACGCCGACAGCGGCGCGAACGTCCCCGACCCGACGTCGCTGACGCAGCTCGATCCGCTCGCGGTACCGGAGGCGTCGACGGCGCCGATCACGCCCGTGCTCAGCGTCGATTCCGAGGATCCGCCGCCGGGCGGCTTCACGCAGAACCCGCCGATCACGCAGGAGCACGTCGACCAGCTGCTCGACGGCACGTACA
>CAWUMZ010000324.1:0-1710 GCA_963923625.1 uncultured bacterium
CGACGACGCGGCGCAGGACGCTGCGGGGCGCGTACTTGATCAGGTCGCCGTGGTGGTCCTTGATGTCGCCCTGCACCATCGCGACGCCCTCGCGCCACGGCAGGCGGCGCGCGGTCGTGACGTCGGGGATCACGAGGAAATCGGGATAGCCGGTCTCCCAGCCGGAGACGCGGCAGCCGTCGAGGACGTCGCCCGTGTAGTCCCACGTGAGCGTCGCGTCGGCGAAGGCGATGCCCTTGTCGATGCGACCGACGAACACGTCGGCGGGGATGCGCTTGCCGCGCGGGTATCCCTGATGGTCCGCCCAGGCCACCTCGACCTCGCGGATCTCGCCCTTCTCGATCGCCTTCAGCAGATCGAAGTCACCAGCGCCCATTGACGGGGCCTCCTTGTCATCGTCGCCCCTCCCGAGGGCACCACTCGCGGCAGGATAGCCGCCATCACGTCTGCACGACCCGTACGGGCATCGTCTTGAAGCCGTTGCCGAAGTTGGAGCGCAGGCGCGCCGTCGGACCCGCCAGCTCGAAGCGCAGGCCGCGGTAGAGCACCGCGGTGAACAGCGTCTCCACCTGCATTCGCGCGAGAAACGCGCCGAGGCAGTAGTGCGGTCCGCCGCCGCCGAAGACGACCTGCGCCGAGGCGTCGCGCGTCACGTCGAAGCGCTGCGGGTCGTCGAAGACCTCCTCGTCGTAGTTGGCGCTGATGTAGTACATCATCAGCTTGTCGCCCTTGCGGATCGTCTTGCCGCGCAGCTCGACGTCCTCCGTCGCGGTGCGGCGGAACGTGTAGATCGGCGTGGCCCAGCGCAGGATCTCCTCGACGGCGCCCTTCATCAGCGAGCGGTCGGCGTCGAGCAGGTCGAGCTGCTCGGGCTGCACGATGAACTGGTGCATGCCCGTCGCCAGCGAGTTGCGCGTCGTCTCGTTGCCGGCGAAGACGAGCAGCTGGCAGAAGTTGACGAGTTCGGAGTCGGTGAGCCGCTCGCCCTCCCACTCGGCCGAGACGAGCCGCGTGATGAGGTCATCCTGCGGGTCGCGGCGTCGCGTCTCGCAGAGGTCGCGCGCATAGTCGAAGAGGTCGAGCGCGGCGGGGCTGGAGAACGGCAGGTGATGCGGCTCGAAGCCGCGCGCGCGGGCGCGCTCGTACATCTCGGGCGGCGGCGCGAGCTCCGGGTCGTCGACGGCCACGAGCATGTTCGCGAGCTTCGCCAGGTAGTCCGCGTCGGCCTCGGGCGCACCGAAGACGTCGACGAACACGCGGATCGGCATCATCTCGCAGATGTCGTGCACCCAATCGAACTCGCCCTTGGCGAGCGCGTTGTCGAGCAGGCGGTCGGCGACTGCGCGGGTGTGGGCGCGGTAGGCATCGACCGTCCTGGGGGTGAAGAGCGGGCTGACGATGCGGCGCAGGCGCGTGTGCTCCGGCGGATCCGTCTCGATCATCGACCGGCGCATCTCCATCGCGTCGGCCGGAATCTCCTCGTAGTAGATGAAGCGCTCGGCCGACGAGAACCGGTCGGGATCCTTGGAGATCGCCACGACGTCGGCGTGCTTGGTGATCGCCCAGAATCCGGGGTCCGGAGCGGTCTCCGGATGCCAGTGGACCGGGTCGTGCTCGCGCAGGAGGCGGAAGGACTCGTGCGGCACGCCGTGCAGGTACACGTCGGGGTCCTTCAGCTCGATGGCAGACAGATCCAGCGTCTCGGTCACC
>CAWUMZ010000325.1:0-1710 GCA_963923625.1 uncultured bacterium
GGCGGCTACCTGCTCGGCGCGATCCTGTCGCACCAGTGGGTCTTCGACATCCGCCCCGACGACGTCTACTGGTGCACGGCCGACTGCGGCTGGGTGACCGGCCACACGTACGTCGTCTACGGCCCGCTCGCCAACCACGCGACCGGGATCATCTACGAGGGCACGCCCGAGCACCCCACGTGGGAGCGCCACTGGGAGATCGTGCACAAGCACAAGGTGTCGATCTACTACACCGCGCCGACCGCGATTCGCGCGCTGATCAAGGCCGGCCCCGAGGCCGTGCAGAAGTACGACGTCTCGTCGCTGCGCCTGCTCGGCACCGTCGGCGAGCCGATCAACCCCGAGGCGTGGGTCTGGTACCACGAGCACGTCGGCGGCGGCCGCTGCCCGATCGTCGACACGTGGTGGCAGACCGAGACCGGGTCGATCGTGCTGTCGCCGCTGCCCGGCATCTCCACGACGAAGCCCGGCTCGGCGATCGGCCCGCTGCCCGGCATGAAGCCCGTGATCGTCAACGAGCAGGGCGAGGAGGTGCCGACCGGCGGCGGTGGGTACCTGACGCTGCAGCGCCCCTGGCCGTCGATGCTCCGCACGATCTGGGGCGACGACCAGCGCTTCATCGACACCTACTGGAGCCGCTTCGGCCCGACCGTGTACTTCACCGGCGACGGTGCGCGCACGGATGACGACGGCGACATCTGGCTGCTCGGCCGCGTCGACGACGTCATCAACGTCGCCGGCCACCGCATCTCAACGACGGAGATCGAGTCGTCGCTCGTCGGCCATCCCGCGGTCGCCGAGGCGGCCGCGATCGGCGCCGAGGATCCGATCAAGGGCGAGATGATCGCGGCGTTCGTGATCCTGCGCGACGGCGTCGACCAGAGCGAGGAGCTGCGCGCCGAGCTGGCCGCGCACGTCGCCACGGAGATCGGCAAGTTCGCGCGTCCGTCGCTGCTCCTGTTCGCGCCCGACCTCCCGAAGACGCGGTCCGGCAAGATCATGCGCCGCCTGCTGAAGAACATCGCGGAGGGCAAGGAGCTCGGCGACGCCACGACGCTGCGCGATCCCGCGATCGTGCTGTCGATCAAGGCCGACGCGGATCGTCAGCTGGGGCGCTAGCCCGCTTCGCCTTCAGCCGACGGCTGGCGCTGACGATCATCTCGCCGCCCGACAGGAGCAGCACGGCCCCGAACACCTGCGAGAGCACGTGGTCGGGCAGCCGCGTGGCGATCTCCGCGCCGACGAGCACGCCCGCGGCGGCGCCGATGCCCATGATCATCGCGCCGCGCCAGTAGACGTTCTCGTCGCTCGTCTGGCGCCACGCGCCGACGGCCGCTACGGGGATGATCGCGACCAATGAGGTCGCCTGCGCGTCGAGCTGGTGGAACGAGAAGACCAGCACGAGCGTGGGCACGAAGATCACGCCGCCGCCCACGCCGAACAGGCCGGCGAGGATGCCGGCGCCGATGCCCGCGACGATCGCGATCAGGAGGGTGGTCGTGGTGATGTCCATCAGAGGCGGAACACCAGCTTCAGGCCGATGGCGATGATCAGCACGCCGAAGCCGATGATCAGCCAGTCGGCGGGCAGGCGCTTCTGGAACGAGATGCCGATGATCACGCCGAACACGGCGGGGATGCCGATCACGAGCGCGGCGACCCAGTCGATGTGGCCGCTGCCCGCGTAGCGCGCGGCGCCGATCATCGACGT
>CAWUMZ010000326.1:0-1684 GCA_963923625.1 uncultured bacterium
GAGAGCCCTCTCGGGGGATCGAACCCCGGACCCCCTGCTTACCATGGAGGTGCTCTACCACTGAGCTAAGAGGGCAGGTGCGTCGCAGGCGGCGCACGGCGAATGCTCCCCGAGATGCGGCGGCTCGGCGCGAGCAGCCAGCTGCCTACCCGCGTCAGACGTCGGCGAGCGGCGTCCCGACGTTGAACGCGGCGCGTTGGTACGCGTCCTCCTCAAGCGCGACCACCCGCGCGGGATCGTGCCCGAATGCGATTCCGGCTTCGGGCAGGAAGAACGCCGCGTCGCGCGGGTCCTCGCACGGCGCGAAGATCGGGGAGGCGTCGGTCTCCTCCGGCAGGCCGTCCTCACGCGGGTGGAACCCACTGGTGTAGCTCCATACGTTCTCGAACGAGATGCGCGTCATACCGGCATCGGCAAGGCGGCGGGTGGTCTCGGCGATCGGCAGCACGCCCTCCCCGATCGGGACGCCGCAGATCTTGCCGTCCATCACGACGTGGTCCTTCATGTGCGCCCCGCGGACCCACGGCAGCATCGCCTCGAGCGCCGCAAACGGATCCTCGCGCACCATCATCGAATTCCCGTAGTCGAACAGCGCACCGATGTGAGGATGGTTGACAGCCTCGAGGATCCGGGCGATCTCGACGCCCGTGAACTCCTCGTGGTTCTCGATCAAGACCGGCACGCCGCGTTCTTCTGCGAGCGGGCCGATCGCGACGAGGTCGCGGATCGTCGCGTCGAGCATCTCCGCGCGAGTGCCTGTATGCGTCGAGTACGTGTGCAGGTATCCCGCGCCGAACGCGACGGCGAGGTCGAGTTGGGCCGCCAAGTGCCGCGGATCCGTGCCGGTCGTCTCGAGGTCGCAGTCGAGGCCGTGCTTCCGCAACGTCTCGGCGGCCCGCTGCACCCGACCGCCGTCGCCGGTGTCGAGGAACTGTCCCTGCGGACCATTGAAGTTGATGCCGATGCCGTCGAAGCCGTCAGCGACGGCGCGCGCGACCAGGCCATCGAATCCGAAGGCCTGGTCGTGCCGCAGGCGATAGCGCAGCGACCAGGCGTGCAGGAACAGCCGCGGGCGCGTCATCCCGGCAGCTCAGTCACCGAGCTCGGCGCGGCGGCGGGTGACAAACTCGTCGAGTTCGGCACGGATGCCATCGTCGAGCGGCGGCGGCTCGTAGTCGGCAAGCAACTGCTGGTAGATCGCCGTGGCGCGGGTCGCGGCGTCGCGACTACCGTCCTTGGTCCAGCGCTGATAGTTGTCGGTTGTCGCGAGCATCGGGCGATGGAAGCAGTCGCGGAAGCGCTCGAGCGTGTGCGCCGCCCCGAAGAAGTGGCCACCGTGGCCGACCTCGGCGTGCGCGTCGAAGGCGAGCGATGCCTCGTCGATGTCTACGAGTGTGAACTCGGCGATCAGCGTGCGCAGCATGTCGAGGTCGACGACGAGCTTCTCGAACGACACGACGAGGTTGCCTTCCAGCCAGCCGCCGCAGTGCATGTGCACGTTGGCACCAGCGAGGAACGACGCCTGCATCGTGTTCATCCCCTCCCACCCGGCCTGGGCATCGGGGAGCAGGCTGCTCGTCAGGGAACCGCCGCCCGGACGCCACGGGAGGCCGTAGCGGCGGGCCATCTGTCCGGAGGCCAGCAGTCCGAAGTGCGATTCCGGGCCGCCGAACGCGGGTGAACC
>CAWUMZ010000327.1:0-1683 GCA_963923625.1 uncultured bacterium
TCGCGGGGGATCTGCGGGACGAAGCTGAGCAGGACGCCGATCAGGAACGACGACAGGATCACCGTCACGAGGATCGTCAGCAGCACGGCGTCGACGAGCTTGCCGCGCAGGAACGGCCGCGTGCCGCTGAACCCCTCCCACGCCAGCTCCATCGCGCCGCGGACGCTGCCCAGCATGCCGCTGGCGGACCACACGAGCGCGACCGCGCCGATCAGGCCGATCGCAGGCAGGTTCGCGTTCGCGATCTGGAGCAGGTGGTCGATCTGATCCCGCGCCGAGGGATCGAGCGGCAGGGCGTTCATCAGGCCGTCGGCGATCGCGCTGCGTACGTCGGCGCTGCGCATTCGCGAGCCGACCACGACGGTGATCAGCAGCAGCAGCGGGAACACGCTGAACAGGACGTGGAAGGCGATCGCGGCCGCGGCGGTCGTGCAGCGGTGGCGCTGGAAGCGGCCGATCGAGTCGGACACCACGATCACGAGCGCATCGAGCGGCCAGGGCAGCTGCTCGAGCCGGATCCTCACGCCGGCTCCGGGTCCGGACGGCGCCGTACCAGCGCGACGATGCGCGCCGCCTCTGGCACGCGCAGCACGTGCATGACGCCGAGGTACGCGACGGCGGCGACCGCGATCGCCACGCCGACCTCGACGAGCTGCGCAGGCAGCGTCTCGCCGAGCGCCGCGTGCAGGCCCTTCCAGATCGCCCACGCGAGAGCGCCCACGGCGACGGCCACGAGCAGCGAGCGCAGCGTGCTGGTGAGCACGCCGCGGCTGTCGAGCTCGCCGACGCGCTTCGACAGCAGGATCCACATCAGCGGGACGACGACCATGTTGGCGATCGAGTTGGCAAGCGGGATGCCCCACACGCCGCAGGGACCGAACAGCGCGAGGCTGAGGCCGGCGGCGACGACCAGGTTGACGAGCGCGATCGCCGTCGCCGCCCAGACGTGCTGGAGCGCGAAGAAGCAGCGCGTCAGGAGCAGGATCACGCCGTTGAGCGCGAGGCCGATGCTGAAGGCGATCAGCGCATCGGCGACGCCCGGCGTCTCGGACGGCGTCCACGCGCCGCGCTGGAACAGCAGCTGGATGATCGGCTCCGCGAGGATCGCGATCACCGCACTCGCGGGCAGGAGCATGAAGATGATCAGGTTGGTGCCGTCGGCGAGCGATCGTCGGTAGCGCGTGAAGTCGCGTGCCGCCACGGCCCGCGCGAGGCTCGGGAACATGACCGTCGACACGGCGACGCTGAAGATCCCCTGCGGCAGCATGTAGACGCGGAACGCGGCGTCGATCGCGCGTGGCGCGTAGGTCGGGTCGACGTACGTGGCGATGTACGTCGAGACGGTCAGGTTGACGTTGGCCAGACCGAGCCCGAGAGCCACGGGGATCAGCAGGATCAGGATGCGGCGCACCGCCGGATCGCGAACGTCGACCAGCGGCCGCAGCCTCCCGCCCTTGCCCCGCAGGCCCGGGAGCGGGATCAGGGTCTGCACGACGGTGCCCGCGAGCGTGCCGACCGCGAGGATGATCGCGCGCTGCTCCATGTCGGTGACGGTGAACGCGTAGATCAGGAAGCCGATGATCACGACGTTCCAGAAGACCGGGGCGATCGCGGGCAGCACGAACTCGTCGAACGAGTTGAGGATCGCCTGCACGAGCCCCGAGATGCCGAGCAGGATCAGGA
>CAWUMZ010000328.1:0-1672 GCA_963923625.1 uncultured bacterium
GGTACAGGGTGTCTTTCGATGGCGGAACGCCGTTGGATTGGCGCGCTACGTTGCGCCCATGCACGCCCTCCGCTGGCCCGTCGTCCTGTTCGACCTCGACGGCACCGTGCTCGACACCGTCGAGCTCATCCGCGCGTCCCACGAGCACGCGCTGCGCGAGGTTCTCGGCGAGGCGCCATCCGACGAGGAGATCATGGCGGGCATCGGCACGCCGCTGATGGAGCAGATGGAGAAGTTCAGTCCCGAGCGGGCGGAGGAGCTGTTCCACACGTACCGCCGCTGGAACCACGCCAACACGGCGCGACTGATCCGCCGCTACGACGGCATGGAGGAGCTGCTCGTCGAGCTCGAGAACGAGGGCGCGCGGCTCGGCATCGTCACGTCGAAGATGAAGGACGCCGTCGACCTCGCCTGGGACGCGCTGCCGTCGCCGATCGTCTGGGACGTGATCATCACCACGGAGGACACGCCCGTCCACAAGCCGCACCCGGCGCCCGTGCTGAAGGCGCTCGAGCGGCTCGACGCGACGCCGGCCGACGCCGTCTACATCGGCGACTCGCCGTTCGACCTGCAGTCGGCCAACGCGGCGGGCTGCGCCGCGATCGGCGTGACGTGGGGCGTCTTCAACCGCGAGACGCTGGCGGCGGAGAATCCGCTGGCCGTCGTCGACTCGCCGGCCGAGCTCCTCGAGGTGCTGGCGGGATGAGCGCGAAGCGCGTTGACGAGCTGACCGCGCAGCTGCGCGCGTGGGATCGCGCCTACTACCTGCAGGACGCGCCGGTCGTCGACGACGCCACCTACGACGCCGCGCTGCGCGAGCTGCGCGAGCTCGAGGCGGCCGACCCGTCGCTCGTGCGCCCCGACTCGCCCACGCAGCGCGTCGGCGGCGGCGTCGCCGGCGGGTTCACCGAGGTGCGGCACCTGCTGCCGATGCTGTCCCTCGCCAACGCGCGCGACGACGACGAGCTGCTGGCGTGGGATCAGCGCCTGCAGAAGCTGCTCGAGGCCGCGGGGCACGAGGGCGAGCCCGCCTTCGTCGTCGAGCCGAAGATCGACGGGCTCGCGCTGTCGCTCGTGTACCGCGACGGCCTGCTCGAGCGCGCCGTCACGCGCGGCGACGGCGAGGCCGGGGAGGACGTGACGGCCAACGTCCGCACGATCCGCGCCGTGCCGCTGTCGATCGACGATCCCAGCCCGCCCGCGCTGATCGAGGTGCGCGGCGAGTGCTATCTCCCGCTCGAGGCCTTCCGCCGTCTCAACGAGGAGCGGCTCGACGCCGGACTGCCGGTCTACATGAACCCGCGCAACACCGCGGCCGGCTCGCTGCGCCAGCTCGACCCGGCGATCACCGCCGAGCGCCCGCTGGCCTTCTGGAGCTACGCGATCGGCGCGCTCGAGGGCATCGAGTTCCAGTCGCATCACGAGGCGCTGCAGTGGCTCGCGGCGCGCGGCTTCCCCGTCAATCCGCGGATCGCGACAATGACCGGGATCGAGGCCGTCCGCGAGGCCTGCCACGCCATCGAGCACGATCGCGAAGTGCTCGGGTACGACATCGACGGCGCCGTCGTGAAGGTCGACAGCCTCGCGCTGCAGGCGACGCTCGGCTCCGTCGGACGCGATCCGCGCTGGGCGATCGCCTTCAAGTTCCCGCCGACGACGCGCACCACGAAGC
>CAWUMZ010000329.1:0-1669 GCA_963923625.1 uncultured bacterium
AACCCCTCGCAGTCGCTGATCATCGTCGCCGGCCTCGCCGAGGCGCTGGCAGGCGCGATCGCGATGGGCAGCGGCTCCTACCTCGCCAGCGAGGCCGAGGAGGGGCTCTACCAGGCCGAGATCCGCGACGAGGGCGACGAGGTCGTCGAGCACCGCGAGCGCGAGATCGCGGAGCTCGCGATCATCCTCGAGCAGGAGGGCCTACCACGCGAGGACGCCGAGCACGTGGCACTGGGATTGGCCGCCAATGACAACGTGTTTCTCCGCACGAAGATCCAGAAGGAACTCGACCTCTCGCCGGACGCCGGCGGCGAGGCGCTCGGCGACGCGTTCGTCGTCGGCGGCACCTATCTCGTCGCCGCCATCATCCCGCTCTGGCCGTACCTGTTCTTCGACATCTCGACCGCTCTGCCGATCTCGATCGTCTGCACGCTCGTCGCCCTGTTCGCGCTCGGCGTCGCCAAGGGGCGTGTCGCACGCCTCTCGCTCCTGCGCGCGGGTATCAAGGTCGCGGTGATCGGCACCGTGTCGGCTGCGATCGGCTTCGCGGTCGGGCATCTGGTCACGCAGTACTTCGGCTGAGTCGGGGCTGCGGCGATGCGCTGCCACACCATGTGCGGCTCAGAGCGGACGTGGCGGGATCGCCGGCGTACGGTGTCCGTGTGATCGGCGCCCTCGTCATCGCGCTCGCCGTCGTCGTGATCTTCGTCGCCGCCGTGGTGCGCGGCTACAGCGGCTTCGGCTTCGCGATGATCGGCGTCGCCGGTATCTCGCTGACCGCGCCGCCGGATGTGGCCGTGCCGACGGTGCTGATCCTCGAGGTGATCGTCGGGCTGCTCCTGCTCCCGCCGGTCTGGCGCCAGATCGAATGGCGCCCCGTGCTGACGCTGCTCGCCGGCGCGTTGATCCTGACGCCGATCGGCGCGGTGGTGCTGATCCACATCCCCGCCGATCTCGCCCGCATCGGCATCGCGATCGTGATCGCCATAGCGGCGATTCTCCTGCTCCGCTCGAGCGGGACGCGTCCCGCGCCCGGCGACGCGGCCACGGTCGGCATCGGCGGCGTGGCGGGACTGCTCAACGGGGCGTTCGGGATCAGCGGGCCGCCGATCGCCCTGTTCTTCCTCGGCACGGAGCGCGGCGCGCACGTCTCGCGGGCCTCGATGATGGCGTGCTTCCTCGTGCTCGACCTCGTCGCCGTCGCGTCGTTCGCCGTCGGCGGTCTGGTCGATGGCGCGGTGCTCACGACCGTGCTCTTCTGCCTGCCCGCGTTGGCGATCGGCTCGTGGATCGGACACCGCCTCTTCCACGGCTCCGACACGTCGCGGTTCCGCACGCGCGTCCTCTGGATCCTGTTGGTCCTTTCGCTCGTCACCGCCGCACGAGGCCTCGCCGGCCTCGTCTAGATCGTCCGCTCCCAGTCGACGAGAGCCCGGCGCATGGCGTTGCGGACGATCGTGACGCCCTCATCAACTCCCATGCCCGGCTTCGCGAGCACCTGATCCGCGGCGACCGCCATGGCCACGTGCGTGCTGGCGACGGCGCTGACCTCCGTCTCGGCGCACGACCCGCCGATGAACACGCCCATGCCCGACTCCCTGCAGACGCGAGCGGCGGTGATCGCCTCGGTCAGGCAGCCCAGGTCGGGCATCTTGATCTGGATCAGGTC
>CAWUMZ010000330.1:0-1668 GCA_963923625.1 uncultured bacterium
TCACGCTATGCCACGGCAGCCACTCGCTCACCGCCGTGTCGTACTGCCCGTAGCCGCCGTTGCACACGTGTCGTGCAGCCCGTAGCCGGTGCTGGCCTAGACTCGCCTTGATGCTCCGCGTGCTCCTGCTCGAGGATGAGGCCCTGCTGCTCCTGACGCTGGCCTCGACCCTGCCCGACGAGACGATGACCGTCGTCGGCGCGTTCGAGGACGCCAAGAGCGCCGTCGCCGCGGCGGCCGAGACGGCGTTCGACGTGCTCGTCACCGACCTCGATCTGGCCGCCGGCCTCGGACCGAACGGCGTCGTCGTCGCCAACGTCGTGCGGCGCACGCATCCGGATGCCGGGATCGTGCTGCTCACGTCGTACGCAGATCCGCGCCTGGTCGGCGCCAAGCTCAACCAGGTGCCCGACCGCACGGAGTACGTGCGCAAGCAGGAGGTGCGCGACATCGAGGTGCTTCGCGCGGCGATCCGCCGAGCCGCCTTCGGCGCGCCGGACCGCCTGCCCGACCTCCCGGCAGTTGACCTCACCGACACCCAGGTCGAGACGATGCGGCTCGTCGCGCAGGGGCTGAGCAACGCGGAGATCGCACGGCAGCGCGTGGTCACGGAGCGCGCCGTCGAGCAGTCGATCAACCGCATCGGGCGCAGCCTCGGCGTCGGCGGGGACTCGAGCCACAACACGCGTGCGCGGATCGTTCGGGCGTACTACGAGCTGACCGGCAGCGGCAGTGCCCGCGACGCGGCCTCGTCCTAGCACCCGCGAGCTGCTCGGCGGGCGCTGGGCCATCTCGCTGCGCGGCTGGGTGATCGGCTCCGTCCTCGTGCTCGTCGCGCCGCTGCTGTCGCTGCGCGCGCTGCCGCACCTCACCGCGGGCGAGCTGCTCGAGATCGTCGCCGCGCAGTGGCTGGCGGTGTCGGTGCTGATGCTCGCGGCCCACCTCACCGTGTTCCGTCACCGGCGGGACGCTCCGGTCGCGATCGGCTGGGTGATCGCCTTCGCCGTCGTGCTCGGCGTGGGTCGCATCGCCGCCACGTACGCGGTGCAGCACGCGCAGGCGGGTCCGACGCTCTCCGCGGCGGACCTGTCGCGCATCGCCGTCGCGATCATGCCCGCCACCATCGTCGCCTTCGTGCTGATCGTCTACCTGCTCGCCATCGAGGACTGGTACACCGGCGAGCGAGAGCGCCTGCTGCGGTTCGAAGTCGACGCCGAGGCCGCTCGCCTGCGCGCACTCGGCGCACTCGATGCCACGCGCGCCGTGGTGACCGCCCGCATCCGCGAGGACCTCGAAGGCCAGCTCGCCGGGCTGGAGGGCGGCGAGCGACTGGCGATCTCCGATCGGGTGCTCGACGCGGCCGCCGGCTATGTGCGTCCCGAGAGCCACGCCCTCTGGTCGACACGCGAACAGGCGTCGCGCCGAGGCATGCTGGGTGAGCTCGAGCGCGCCAGCCTTGCAGACCCCTTGCCGCTGCTCGTACCGTTCGCGCTCTGGCTTGCGAGCGCCGTGCCGTTCGCCGTGATCCGCACCGACCTCGGCCGCACGCTGCTTGCCACGGTCGCGGTGCTCAGCGGCATGCTGATCGCCTACCCGCTCGGGCGACGGTTGATCAGCCGCTATGCACCTGCCCCGTGCTTCGTCCGTGCGCGACTGCTGGCGCTCGCG
>CAWUMZ010000331.1:0-1668 GCA_963923625.1 uncultured bacterium
CCACCCGACCGGGAGGACCCCATGGCCGACACCCTCGACGGGCGCGACATCGCGCTCGATCTCGCACTCCAGATCATCGCCGCCGCCCGCATCGAGTCGGAGCGTCAGGGCCACCTGATGTCGATCTGCGTCGCGGACCGCGCCGGCAACCCGATCGCGACCGCGCGCATGGACGGCTCGCCGCTCGGGGCGTACTTCATCGCCATCGACAAGGCGTACTCGTCCGCGCTCTGGAACTGCCGGACCGGCGAGATGGCCGAGATCAGCCTGCCCGGCAACGGCGACTGGGGCTTCGACAAGACGATCGGCGGCCGCATGATCGTGTTCGCGGGCGGCGTGCCCGTGCGCCAGGGCGGCGAGCAGATCGGCGCGCTCGGCATCTCCGGCGCGCTCAGCGAGGAGGACGAGGCCGTCTGCCTCGCCGCGCTCGCCTCCCTCGGCCTCGAGGGATAGGCTGAGGGGCGATGGACCTCGTCCTCGTCCGCCACGCGATCGCCGAGGAGCGAGATCCGTTGCGCTGGTCGCACGATGCGCTGCGGCCGCTGACGGCGTTCGGCCGCGAGCGCTTCGCGCCCGCCGCGCGCGGGCTCGGCACGATCGTCGGGCGCGTCGATCGCGTGCTCGCCAGCCCCTACGTGCGCGCCTGGGACACGGCGCGGATCCTGTCCGACCAGGCCGACTGGCCGCCGCCTGTCTCGTGCCCCGAGCTCGCGGCGCATGCCTCGATCGGCGAGGCCATCGCCGTGCTGACAGCGCTGCCCGACACCGGCACCGTGGTGTGCGTCGGGCACGAGCCCAACCTCACGCTGCTCGCGCAGGCGCTGCTGCGCCCCAAGGACGCCGGCGACGTGCCGTGGTTCAAGAAGGGCGGCGCGCTCTGCGTGCGGTTCCGCACCGCGGTCGAGCCGGGGCGCGGGAAGCTGCACTGGGCGCTCGCGCCGAAGGAGCTGCGGAAGCTCGGCGACTAGACGTTTGGCGTGAGCCAGTAGGAGAGCCCGGCGATGCCGTCGGAATGCTCGACCGCAAATCGGATCAAGGCCTCGACGAGCGGCGCCTGGCGGCCACGCCGCAGATCGAACTGCGACGGCGCGATGAAGATCAGACCGGCGTGACGCTCACCGCGCCGCCGCAGGAGGTGATCGAGCCGCGCGAAGTCCTCGCTATCGGCCGTCACGAGCGCGCGCCCGGCGCGCGCCATCTGCCCCAGCAGCACGACGTCGGAGGAGCCGGCGAGCTCCTCGATCTCGACGACCGCGATCGCGTCGATAGCCCGGTCGCGAAGGGCCGTGGCGATCGCCGGACTCAGGTGCTCATCGAGCGCCAGCCTCACGCAGGCTCGGCCAGCCCGCGCTCGGCGACCCACGCCTGATACGCCTCCTCCGACGCGTCCAGCTCCCGGGTGGCCGAGGCGTCCATCTCCGCCTTGTGCTCCTCGTAGTACGCGAGACAGGCATCGATCGTCGTGAGAGGCAGGCGGAACTCAGCGGCCGCCGCGGCCGTGTCGCCCTCCCATCCGTCGACGATCTCCACCACGTGGCGCACCTGCAGCCGGCGCCCCGCGACCATGGGGATGCGCTCGCCGTCGCGATAGCGGAACGTCAGCTGGGGGTAGCGGTCGCGATCCATGCCATCGAGGATGTAGCGCTCGATCTGCGCCGTGCGCGTGAC
>CAWUMZ010000332.1:0-1661 GCA_963923625.1 uncultured bacterium
GTCGCGAACCACGAGAACATCTCCACGCGCATCTTCGTACCCGTCGTCGACATCCACATCGACTTCGGTCCGGCCTGGTACGTGCTGGTGTTCCTGATCATCGTCGGGGCATCCAACGCCGTGAACCTCACGGATGGGCTGGATGGCCTCGCCGCCGGCACCTCCACGATCGCGATGCTCGCCTTCACCGCGATGTGCGTGATCGGCTTCCAGGTGGGTCAGCGTGCGCTGTCGATGCCCGGCCTCGATGATCGCGTCGGCGGTCCCGGGCTGTTCGACCTCCAACGGCAGACCTCGGAGACGCTCGACCTCGCGATCCTCGCGGCCGCGCTGCTCGGCGCGTGCGTCGGCTTCCTCTGGTTCAACAGCCATCCGGCCGAGGTCTTCATGGGCGATACCGGCTCGCTGGCGCTCGGCGGCGCACTGGCGGGCTTCGCGATCTTCACGAAGACCGAGCTCCTGCTGCCGCTGATCGGCGGCATCTTCGTCGTCGAGGCCGCGAGCGTGATCATCCAGGTGATCAGCTTCCGCCGCTTCGGCAGACGCGTGTTCCTGATGGCGCCGATCCACCACCATTTCGAGATGAAGGCATGGAGCGAGACGAAGATCATGTTCCGCTTCCTGATCATCGCGTCGATCTTCGCGTCGATCGCGTTCGTCCTCTACTACGTGCGGTTCAACCAGTACGCATGACCGAGGATCTGGGACTGCCTCGGTTGCCCATCGTCCTGGGCGCTGGACGCTCGGGACTCGCCGCCGCCGCGGCGCTGTCGGATGCGGGACGCGAGGTGACGCTCGTGGACGACGATCCCGCGCGCGTCGTCGGCGCGCGCGTGCCCGTGATCGGGCCCGACGACGTCGACTACGAGGGGTGCGAGGCGGTCATCCGCAGCCCCGGCGTGCCCAACGGCCATCCGGTGCTGCAGCAGGCGCACGAGCGGGGGATCCCGGTCTGGTCGGAGGTCGAGCTCGGCTACCGGCTGCTGCCGCCCGGCGCCAGGGTCGTCGGCATCACGGGTACCAACGGCAAGACCACCACGACCGAGCTCGTCGGCGCCATGCTGCACGCCGCCGGGCTGCCGTACCAGGTCTGCGGCAACGTCGGCATTGCGCTCTGCGAGGTCGCACCGCTGCTCCCCGAGGGCGCGATCGTGGTGTGCGAGCTGTCGAGCTTCCAGCTCGAGGACATCTTCAGCTTCCACTGCGACGCGGCGGCGCTGACGAACGTCACACCCGACCACCTCGACCGCCACGGCTCGATGGAGGAGTACGCGCGCATCAAGCTGCGCATCTTCGAGGCGCAGGACGAGGCCGATACCGCGGTGCTCAACGCCGATGACCCGTTCTGCGACGACCAGCGGCGCCTCCCGGGCGACGCATCGATCGTGCGCGTGCGCGGCGCCGACGCCGACGACCTCGGCTTCGGGGAGAGCCGCCTGCGCGGCGACCACAATCGCGAGAACGTCGCGGTCGCGGCCGCGCTCGCCCGCGTGATGGGCGTGTCGGATGCCGACATCGCCGAGGCCGTCCGCGACTTCCGTCCGGTTGCGCATCGGCTCGAGGACTGCGGCGTCGTCGACGGCGTGCATCTCTGGAACGACTCGAAGGCGACCAACATCGACGCGACGCTGAAGGCCCTCACCGCGTTCCCCGACGACCCC
>CAWUMZ010000333.1:0-1659 GCA_963923625.1 uncultured bacterium
ACCCGGGGGACGACACGAAGGTCTGCACGAAGCAGCTGTGCGAGTACACCGATCGCTGGGACGAGCTGAGCGGGCTCGACGCGACGATCGTCGGCATCTCCGGCAAGGACCTGTCGTCGAAGGAGCGGTTCGCGGAGAAGCGCGCGCTGAAGGTGCCGCTGTTGGCCGACCCCGACCGCGCGGTCGCGGCGAAGTACGGCGCCAAGCAGGCGGTGCTCGGCACCAAGCGCAGCACGTTCGTGATCGACGGCGAGGGCGTCATCCGCTTCCGCCACGACGCGACGCTCGGCCTGACGTACCTGTCGGCCGACGAGCTGCGCGCCGCGATCAGCGCCCTCTAGGCGCCGGCGTACGCGGCCCGCAGCGCCGCGATGTCGAGCTTCACCATGCCGAGCATCGCCTCGCGGGCCCGACGAGCGCCCGCCGGATCCTCGCCGCCGAGCAGCTCGCCGAGGCAGCGCGGCACGACCTGCCAGGAGACCCCGAAGCGGTCCTTCAACCAGCCGCACTGCACCGGCTCCCCGCCGTCGAGCAGCGCGTCCCAGTGCGCGTCGATCTCCGCCTGCGTCTCGCACTGGATCATCAGCGAGATCGCCGAGGTGAACTCCGCGATCGGCGGGCCGTTGAAGAGGATCAGGTCGAACCCGTGCACCCGAAGACGTCCGGAGGTGATCCCGGTCCCGTCTTCTCCCCCGCCGCGCGTCACGTCGACGAGCTCCGAGTCGGCGAACGCCGCCGCGTAGAAGTCGAGCGCCTCGCCGGCCGTGCCGGGAAACCACAGGAACGGCGTGATCGTGGCCACGCGCCGAGTGTAGGAGACGCGCTCCCTCCGGAGCACGGACTAGTGTTGGAGACCCGGATGTCGACCGCCTCTCGCACAGCCGATCGCCCGCTCGCCTGCATCGTGATGGCCGGTGGCAAGGGCACGCGCATGCGATCGGCGCTGCCGAAGGTTCTGCACCCGATCTGGGGTCGACCGCTGCTGGGCTGGGTCATCGCCGCGGTGCGCGAGGCCGGCGCCGAGCGCGTCGTCGTCGTGGTGCCGCCCGATGCCGCCGAGGCCGTCACCGCCGTCGCGGGCGACGCCGAGACCGTCGTCCAGCACGACCAGCTGGGCACCGGCGACGCCGTGCGCTGCGCGATGCCGCCGCTCGAGGGCTTCACCGGCGACGTGCTGATCGTCTCGGGCGACACGCCGCTCCTCACCGCCGACCTGCTGCGCGGCCTCGTCGACGCGCACCTCGAGGACGGCGCCGCCGCGACCGCCGCGACGTTCCGCATCGATCAGCCCGGCAGCTACGGCCGCGTCATCCGCGAGGCAGCCGGCATCCGCATCGTCGAGGCGAAGGACGCCACGCCCGCGGAGCTCGAGATCGATGAGGTCAATGCGGGCCTCTACGTCTTCGACGCCGACGCGCTGCGGCCCGCGCTCGCCGGCCTCACCAACGACAATGCGCAGGGCGAGTACTACCTCCCCGACGTCGTTCCCGCGATCGCCGCGGCCGGCGGCCGCGCCTCGGCGTCGCTGATCGACGACGCGTCGCTGCTGCTCGGCGTCAACACGCGCGTCGAGCTGGCCGAGGCGGCGCGCATCATCCGGGACCGCATCATCGAGGACCACCTGCTCGCGGGCGCGGGCATCGTCGATCCCGCGACGAC
>CAWUMZ010000334.1:0-1655 GCA_963923625.1 uncultured bacterium
CCCCTTTGCGTCACTCGCTCCAGATCACCTCGCCGTCGACCACGACGTCCTCGGTCGCATGGTCCTTCTTGACGAGCTTCAGCAGGATCGGGAACGTCAGCGGGCCGAGCGCGAGCGCGATCGCGGGCTTCCAGATCGCCTCGACGCCGCCGTCGTCGTACGACTTCCAGATCGCGAACAGGATGATCGCGATCGGGAACGTCACGACCGCGATCGCGACGGGCCAGCCGCCCGGGACGCGGAAGGGGCGAGCCAGGTTCGGTAGCTTGGCGCGCAGGATCAGGAACGTCACGAACTGCAGGATCAGCGCGAACGAGTAGACCGCGACGTCGATGATCACCAGGTCGGTGAACGCGTTCAGGCAGAACAGGCTGTAGATCACCGAGCAGATGACGATCGAGATCCACGGCGTTCCGAAGCGGGGGTGCAGGCGCGTCATGAATCCGGGCAGATAGCCGTCGCGCGCCATCACGTACGGGATGCGCGAGACGCTGAGCAGCAGGCCGGAGAACAGCCCGATCATCGACACGAAGCCGCCGAAGGTGATGAGCGCCTTCAGCCACTCGCCGCCGAGGTCGTAGCCGACGAGCGAGAACGAGCCGGCCGTCCACTCGTCCCAGGGCACGCCCGACGCGAGGCCCGCCACGACGGGCAGCACGTAGCAGGCGGTGATCAGCGGGATCGAGATGAAGAGCGCGAGCGGGAAGTTGCGCTTCGGGTTCTCGATCTCACCGGCTACGGTGGAGAGGCCGTCCCAGCCGAGGTAGTTCCACATGCCGATCCAGATGCCCGCGCCGACGGCCGATGCCGCCGTCACGCCCGGCGGATGCAGCGGCACGAGCGGGTTGATGCCGTCGGCCAGCAGCTTCGGCAGGCCGATCAGCACGAGGATGATGAACGGCACGAGCAGGATCGCCATGAAGACGAGCGACGAGTCGCCGACCGAGCGCGCGCCGCGGATGTTGAGGTACGTCAGCGGCCAGATCACGGCCAGGCAGACGAGCCAGTGCACGTCGAACTCGACGGGCCCGAGCGTGAACAGCGTGTTGGCACCCGCGCCGGCGGGTGCCCAGTAGACCGAGAGGAAGTCCGCGAACAGCACGGGGTAGATCGCCATGTCGACCCACGTCGTGAGCCACGACCAGAACGCCTCCTGGTAGCCCCAGAAGCGACCCATGCCGGCCTTCACCCACTGGTAGTAGCCGCCCTCGACGGGGATCGCCGAGCCGAGCTCCGCCACCACGAGCGCGCTCGGCACGCTGTAGAAGACCGGCAGCAGCAGGAGCAGCAGGATCGCGATGCCCGGCCCGGACAGGCTGACCATGTCCTCGAGGCCGTACGCGCCGCCCGACACGGTGAAGAACATCACGCCGATCAGAGGGATCAGTCGCAGCTGGCGCTTCGCCGTCGCCTTGATGATGTCCTCGCCGGTGACGTACTCGGGGGCGGTGGAGGAGCTCATGCCGCGAGCGTACCCCTGACCGCGCGGTCAGTCCAGTACGGTGCCCGCCGCCAGTCTTCGCGCTTATGGTCGAGGGTATGCTCTCCGCCGTGGGTCGTCGCCTCTCGCCATCGCTCGTCGTCTCGTGCATCGCGCTGTTCGTCGCGCTCGGCGGCGTGGGCTACGCCGCGGTCGAGCTGCCGCGCAACTCGGT
>CAWUMZ010000335.1:0-1654 GCA_963923625.1 uncultured bacterium
GCACGAAGGCGATCAGCGCGGAGCGGAAGGCGCCGATGCGATCCGGCAGGTGCCCGATCACCACGCGCCCGAGGAACGTCGCCGCGCCGTACGCGCCGATCACGTAGGCGCCGCCCCCGCCGCTGCGCTGGTCGAACGTCAGCACGGCGAAGCCGGTGATCGTGGCCATCACCACAGCGCCGAACATCAGCCCCAGCCCCGGCCGCATCGCCGTGCGCGGCAGGGAGAAGCCGATCTGCTCGCCGTGCCGCTCCGGTGCCGGAATGCCGATCATCGCGAGCAATGAGATCGCCGGCGCGATGCTGAGCACGAGCACGGCCGCGCGCTCACCGACGTTGTCGATCAGGAGCTGCGCCAGCACCGGCCCGATGGTCAGCCCCGCCCAGACGCACAGGCCGAAGAGCGACATCGCCTGTCCGCGGCGATGCTCCGGCGCGAGCGTGACGGCCCAGGCGAGTCCCGCCGTGAACATGCAGGCCTGGCCGAACCCCTGCACGACGCGAGCCGCGAACAGCAGCCACTCCGTGTCGGGGCCGACGAACAGGAACATCACGCCCGAGGCCAGCAGGAGCGCGAAGCCGATCGCGAACACCGCGCGGACGCCGCGGCGATCCATGCCGTATCCGGCGAAGAAGCGGCAGATCAGCGCGCTCGCGGCGAACACCGTCAGCGTCCAGCCGACGACGACATCGGTCTGGTGCATGTCGTTCTTGACGATCGCGGGCACCACGTCGTAGGCCGCGCCGAGGGCGATGAATCCGCCGAGCCCCGCGAGCACGATGCGCGCGAACGCGACGCGCTTCGGGGATCGCAGATGCCAGTCGCCCATGCAGGGAGGATACGGGCGCCCCTTCCCCGTTGCGTCCAAGCGCCGGTTGCGGATACACTTCGCGGCGATGCGCACGACGTCGCACATGCTTGAAGGGACTCTCGGCCGCTCGGCTTTCGCCAGCGGCCATGGGGTCGTGGCGTCGTCGCCCGTTTCCTCGCTCCTCCTTCTCGTCGGCCTCCTTCCCCGCTAAGGGGAATGCATTCGCCTACGCGCCGCCTGCCCGGCGCATGAAACGACGAGACAACAGGACAGGTGCGTGCACGCGCACCGCACTTCGGAAGGGGGAACGATGAGCACGAATCAGGATTACGTCAAGATCTTCGACACCACGCTGCGGGACGGCGAGCAGTCGCCCGGCATCAGCCTGAACGCGCAGGAGAAGCTGGAGATCGCCCGCCAGCTCGAGCGCCTCGGCGTCGACATCATCGAGGCCGGCTTCGCCGTGTCCTCGCCCGGCGAGATCGAGGGCATCGGCCTCGTCGCCAAGCACGTGCGCAGCTGCACGATCGCCTCGCTCAACCGCACCCAGCAGGCCGACATCGACGCGTCGTGGGAGGCGCTCAAGGACGCGGAGAGCCCGCGCTTCCACGTCTTCATCGCGACCAGCGATCTGCATATGGAGCACAAGCTCCGCATGACGCCCGAGCAGGTCATCGAGCAGACGCGCGATGCGGTGACGTACGCGCGCACGAAGGTCGCCGATGTCGAGTTCTCGTGCGAGGACGCCACGCGCTCGCGCCCCGAGTTCATGGCCGAGGTCGTGCGCACCGCGCTGGCCGCCGGCGCCACGACGATCAACATCCCGGACACCGTCGGCTACAC
>CAWUMZ010000336.1:0-1652 GCA_963923625.1 uncultured bacterium
TCCCGAGGCGCTCGACCTCGTCGAGCGGTACGCCCTCACCGCCGGCTCCGAGCCCGACGTGCGTCTGCTGGTGCTGACCGGCGCCGACGGCGTCTTCTGCTCCGGCGCCGCGATCCGCGAGTGGGAGGCGCTCGACGAGAGCGGCGAGCGCCTGACAGACAGCGGCACCGGCCTGGGCGATCTCCTCGCGCAGCTGCCGATCCCGGTGCTCGCCGCCCTGCCGGGCCACGCCGTCGGCGGCGGCTCGGAACTCGCGCTGGCCGCGGACTGGCGCATCGCCGATCCCGCGGCCGAGCTGCGCTTCGTGCACCTCTCACTGGCGCTGATGCCCGGCTTCGGCGGGCTGCGACGTCTCGAGCGACTGGCCGGGCCGAGCACCGCTCTGCGTCTGCTCGCAACGCGGGCGCGCGTGGGGGCGGAGGAGGCCGAGCGGCTCGGGCTGATCGAGGCGATCGTGCCGGCCGCCGAGCAGCTCTCCTGGGCGCAGGCGCTGGCCGAGCAGCTCGCAGGCTCGGACCGGTACGCGCTCGCCGAGATCAAGCAGGCGCTGCGCGACGGCGACGAGCGCTCCGCCTTCCTGCGCGTCTGGCCGCACCGACAGCTGCCCGACCGCCTCGGGTCCTAGCCGGCACCGGCCGGTGCTCGCGGGCGCGACCGTCGGCTACCCTGTGGCTGAACGCGAAGGGATCACCATGAGCGAAGTCACCAAGCAGATCGTCATCGAGGCCCTCAACCAGGTCGAGGACCCGGAGCTGATGATGGGCATCGTCGACATCGGCCTCGTCTACGAGGTCAACGTCGATGAGGAGAACAACGTCGCGATGACGTACTCGCTCACGTCGATGGGCTGCCCGGCCGGACCGCACATCGCGGCCGAGATCGAGCGCGCCATCACCGAGATCCCTGGCGTCAAGGACGTCAAGGCCGAGCTCGTCTGGGCACCGCCGTGGACGCCCGAGCTGATGAGCGACGACGCCAAGTTCGCGCTCGGCTTCTAGGCGCTCTTCGGTGATAGCGGGGTCGTCAGGGTCGACGTAGGCGTTCGCGTGCCATTTTGGATCCGGATCCAACATGGCCGAAATCGGGACAGTTTGGATCCGGATCCAAATTGTCCTCGCGCATGCTGACGCGCGGGGTGGAGCGGCTCAGCGGAGAGGGCGACTCAGGAGTCGTCGGCAGCGGTCTCGACCGCCACCTCGTCCTGCATGTCGGCGACGGCGGTCAGCACCTCAGCGGCGCCAGCCTCCTGTGCCTCGACCGACGCCATCGTCTGATCGTCGCGATCCTCGCCACGGCGGTCGGGGCGACCACCGCCACGAGCGCGCTCGAGCTTCGGCATCACGAACGGGAGCAGGCCCATCTCGCGGGCGCGCTTGATCTCACGCGCGGCGAGCGTCTGCTGGCGGCGCGAGAGGCCGGTCATGCGGCGCGAGCGGATCTTGCCGCGATCCGACAGGAAGCGCTTGAGGCCCTCGACATTGGTGTAGCGGATCTGATCGTCCGAGATCTGGACGCGCTTGCGCTTCTTGGGGGGAAGCGTATTCCGCTTACGTCGAACCTGCTGTGCCACGAGACCTGTATCTCCCTGTAGGAATGCTGCGGGAGCATAGCCCAGATCGCGGAAAAAGCGGTCAGTACCGTGCGGCTTCGTC
>CAWUMZ010000337.1:0-1649 GCA_963923625.1 uncultured bacterium
CGGACGGACCCCCGGGAGGAATCAGACTGGGCCTCGCGAACGTCTAGGATCCCTGCAATGGACGTGCATGAGGCCCTCCGCACGATCGGCGTCGTGCTGGCGGTCGGCCTCGTCGCCGTCCCCGTCGCGGGGCTCCTCCGCCTCCCCAGCATGGTCGTGCTCGTCGCGTTCGGCGTGGTCGCCGGTCCGCAAGCGCTCGACCTCGTGTCGGTGCCGATCGACGCGCCCGGCCCCTCCCTCCTCTTCTCGATCGGCGTCGCGCTGATCCTCTTCCACGGCGGCATGGGCATCTCGCTGCGTGTCGTCTCGCGCACCGCCGCCGGGCTGCTGCTGCTCGCCATCCCGGGCGTCGCGATCACGGCGGCGATCACGGGCGCGGCGATCCACCCGCTGTTCGGCGTGTCGTGGCCGATCGCACTGATGGCCGGCGCCGTCCTGGCGGCGACCGACCCGGCGATCCTCGTGCCGCTCTTCCAGCGCCTCGGCCTGCGACCGCGCGTCGCGCAGACCGTGATCGCCGAGAGCGCCCTCAACGACCCGATGAGCACGATCCTCGCGCTGACGCTGTCGGGCGTCGTCGTGGCGGGCGGCATGTCGATGGACACGTTCTCGGGCAACGGCCCGCTGCTCGACTTCGTCCGCAGCATCGGCCTCGGCGTGCTGATCGGCGTGATCGGCGGCGTCCTGATCGCGCTGCTCCTCTCCACCAGCCGCTTCGGCGTCCTGCGCGAATCGCCGGCGGCGACGCTGCTCGCGCTCGTCGCGCTGTCGTACACGAGCGCGGAGACGGCCGGTGGCTCGCCCTACCTGGCGGCCTTCATCGCCGGCCTGATCGTCGGCAACAAGGACCTGGTCCTCCACGACATCGATCACCGGCAGGAGGCCGTGCTCGAGAGCTACGTTGCGCAGACCGTCGACATCGTCGTGCTGGCGATCTTCGTCGTGCTCGGCCTCAACCTCGACGTCCAGGCGCTGCTCGACAACCTCTGGGCCGGTCTGGCCGTCATGGTCGTCTTCATCGCGATCGCGCGCCCCGCGACGGTCGCGATCTGCCTCGGCATCGACCGCCGCTCGCGCTGGACGCGGCAGGAGGGCGCGTTCATCGCGTGGTGCCGCGAGACGGGCGTCGTCCCCGTCGCCCTCGCGAGCATGCTGCTGGCCGAGCACGTGCCGGGCGCCGAGCTCGTGACGACGCTGGTGACGTTCGCGGTGGTGGTCACCCTGCTGCTGCAGGCGACGACCGCGGGGCTCGTCGCGAAGCGCCTCGGTCTGCTCGACGCGCCGCTCGAGACCTAGCCCGCGGCGAGGGTGTCGAGCACGACGCGGGCGCAGTGCGCCACGAGCGCGGCCTCCGCACCGGGCGTGGCGTCCGCGATGTGCGGCGTCAGCACGACGTTCGGCAGCGCACGCAGTGCCGGCGGCACGTGCGGCTCGGCGGCGAAGACGTCGAGCCCGGCGCCGGCGATGCGCCGCTCGGCGAGCGCGTCGATCAGCGCCTCCTCGTCGACCACGCCGCCGCGCGCGGTGTTGACGAGGACAGCGTCGGGGCGCATGGCGTCGATGCGCTCGCGCGTGATCAACCCGCGGGTCTCGTCGGTGAGCGGGCAGTGCAGGCTCACGACGTCGGCCCACGCCATCAGCTCGTCGAG
>CAWUMZ010000338.1:0-1647 GCA_963923625.1 uncultured bacterium
CCGGCGGCGTTCCACTGGCAGCGCAGGAAGTACTGCTTCTTGCCCTGGAAGGCGTAGACGAGGCGCGTGGTCAGCGACGTGCTCTGCGTCGAGAACTCGAACTGCGTCGCGGGGAGGTCGCCGAGCTGCGTGCTGCTGCTCTTCGGCACGGTGCCCTTGAGGGCGCGGGCCAGCGCGCGTGCCGACCGCTCGACGGCGACGGCGAGGGCGGCCTTCTTGAGCTTCGAGACGTCCTTCGGCAGTTGGTAGTACGCGACGACCGCGACGTTCGTGTCGTCCGTGCCGAGCGTGACCTTGTACTTCGGCGGCAGCCCCTGGATCTCGCGGCCCGTGTTGGCGAACACCTTGTGCAGGCTCGATGGGTACTGGAACGTGAAGGGCGCGCCCGCGTCGTCGAACGTCGTGCCGTCCGAGCCGCCGCAGCCGGCGACGCCGAGCGCGGCGGCGATCGCGACCGCGAGGACGGTGAGGGGCAGCAGGCGTCGGTGCATGCCCGCATGGTACTGCGCGCGGCAGGAGTCCCCTTCGCGGCTACACTCCCGGCCATGGAACGCCGAATGCGAGTCGTCATCGCCAAGCCGGGTCTCGACGGGCACGATCGGGGCGCGAAGGTCATCGCCCGCGCCCTGCGCGACGCGGGCATGGAGGTCATCTACACGGGGCTGCACCAGACGCCCGAGCAGATCGTGGAGACCGTCCTCGAGGAGGACGCCGACGCGCTCGGCATCTCCGTCCTGTCGGGCGCCCACATGACGCTCGTGCCGCGCATCCTCGAGCTGATGCGCGAGCGCGGCGTCGAGGACGTCTGCGTCGTCGTCGGCGGCACGATTCCGACCGATGACGCTGCCGCGCTCAAGGCGCAGGGCGTCGCCGAGGTGTTCACGCCGGGGTCGCCGACCTCCGCGATCGTCGAGTTCCTCACCGCGCAGGCCGCGGTCTAGGGGAGAGGGAGAGCATGGCCATCGAGCTGCGTCATGAGGGTCGCGTCGCGATCCTCACCATCAACCGCCCCGAGGCGCTCAACGCGCTGTCGTCCGCGCTGCTCGAGGAGTTCCGCTCCGAGCTCGCGGCGATCGCCCGCGACGAGAACGTCGGCTGCCTGATCCTCACCGGTGCGGGTGAGAAGGCGTTCATCGCCGGCGCCGACATCGCCGAGATGGCCACGAAGACGCCGCTCGAGGCGCGCGCCTACGCCGAGCTCGGCCAGGAGTGCGCGAACCTCCTCGAGACGATGCGCGCCCCCACGATCGCGGCCGTCAACGGCTACGCGCTCGGCGGCGGCTCCGAGATGGCGCTCGCCTGCGACATCCGCCTCTGCTCCGAGAACGCCGTGTTCGGTCAGCCCGAGGTCGACTTCGGGATCATGCCCGGCTGGGGCGCCTCCCAGCGCCTCGCGCGCACCACGTCGATCGGCTTCGCCAAGGAGCTGATCTTCACGGGGCGACGCGTCAAGGCCGACGAGGCGCTGGCGCGCGGTCTCGCGCAGCACGTCGTGCCGCTCGAGGACCTGCTGCCGACCGCCATCGAGATGGCCAACGTGATCGCCTCCAAGAGCCCCGTCTCGATCGCGTACGCGAAGGAGGCGACGAACCGCGCCCTCGCCGGCGATCTCGCGACCAACTACATGGTCGAGGCCGACCTGTTCTC
>CAWUMZ010000339.1:0-1628 GCA_963923625.1 uncultured bacterium
GCGCCACGTCCCCGATCGCCTCGACCAGGATCGCGCCCTGCTGCTCGTCGTCGACGTGCAGGAGGCCTTCCGCCCCCACATCGACGGCTGGGCGCCGATGGTCGCCCACTGCGACGCGCTCATCCGCGGGTGCGGGACGCTTGACGTGCCGATCATCGTCACCGAGCAGTACCCGAAAGGCCTGGGTCACACGATCGAGGAGCTCGCCGAGGGGCTTGCCGGTGTCACGCCGATCGAGAAGCGCTCGTTCTCGTCGCTCGGCGCACCCGAGGTGCTCGACCAACTCGAGCAGTTCGGCCGGGATCAGATCATCGTGTGCGGCATCGAGGCGCACGTCTGCGTGCAGCAGTCGGTCGCCGACATCCTGCGCGGCGGCCGCCAGGCGCACGTCGCGCTCGACGCGATCGCGAGCCGCACGTCGTCGAGCCGCGAGGTGGGCGTGCGGCGCATGCGCGCAGCCGGCATGGTGCCGAGCGGCGTCGAGCTGGCGCTGTTCGAGATGATGGTCGGCGCCGATCATCCGCAGTTCAAGACGATCTCGGGCCTCGTCCGGGATCTCCCCCGGTCCTTCTCCTGAGGAGCTCGCGATGAGCATCACGCTGCATACCCATCCCTTCTCGTCGAACGGGCAGAAGGCGCAGCTGATGCTCGACGTCGTCGGCCTCGACTACACGGTGCTCAAGGTGCCGTTCGAGGTCGAGCGCATCGAGTGGCACGTGGCGGTGAATCCGATGGGCGGCATTCCCGCGCTCGTCGATGACGGGTTCGAACTGGCCGAGTCGAACACCATCCTGCGCTACCTCGCCGATCGCGAGGGTCGCGAGGATCTGTACCCGCGCGATCCGAACGAGCGCGCGTCGATCGACTGGGTGCTCGACCTGTGGGCGCTCGTCGTGCGCCCCGCGCTATTCCCGTACGAGGCCGCGCAGTACGGCATCGTGCTCGGCACCGGCGCGTTCTCGAAGGAGGCCGCGCCCGAGGACGAGGTGCGGGCGAAGTTCGACGCGGCGGTGCCGAAGCTGAACCAGGCGATGCGGGTACTCGATCCCGTCGGGCCGTGGGCGCGGCTCGGGCGTCGCACGATCGCCGACATCGCCGCGACGCCGGTGCTGCACCGCCTCGTGCACGCCCCTGTCGACCTGAGCCAGGTGCCGCGTATGCAGGCCTGGGCCGACGCGTGCATCGCGATGCCGGAGTGGCAGGCGCTCGTCCCCACGTGCGGCGTGCCCGCGCGCTGACGCCGCGATGAGCAGCACGCCCCGCCGCTTCCCTCGCCTGCGCCTCGCCGCGATCATCGTCGCGGCCGCGCTCGGTGCGCTCCTCATCATCCTGCTCGCGCTGGCGCTGATCCCCGAGTCGCCGGGCGACGTCGCCTCGCACCCCGATCCTGCCGGCGACTACGCCACCGCGGTGCAGCGCGTCGCCGCCATCAACGCGCAGGAGCAGCAGGGCATCCTCCCCGCGTGCCGGACGCAGCTGCTGACGCACGGCAGTCAGTCCGCCGTATCCGTCGTGCTCTTCCACGGCTGGTCGAACTGCCCCCGCCAGTTCCTCGAGCTGGGCCAGCAGCTCTACGATCAGGGCGCCAACGTCCTGATCCTGCGCGAGCCGCACCACGGCTTCACCGA
>CAWUMZ010000340.1:0-1621 GCA_963923625.1 uncultured bacterium
TGGCTCGCGGTGCTCGTCGGCTTCGCGGGCGCGCTCGTGGTCGCCCGCCCGGGCACCGGCGGCATCGGCTGGGCGGCGTTCCTGCCGATCGCCGCGGCCGCGCTCTACGCCTTCGGCCAGCTGATGGCGCGGCGCTACGGCGAGGAGACCTCCGCAACCGTCCTCTCGTTCCACCAGAACTGGGTGTACCTCATCGGCGCGCTCCTGTTCTCGTTCATGGTCGCGCCGTTCGCAGCCGCGCCGGGCGCAACAGGCAGCCTCGCCTTCCTGACCCGCGCATGGGTGATGCCCGACACGCGCGACCTCGTGCTGCTCGCGCTCTGCGGCCCGATCGCCGTGGGCGGCACGATCCTGCTGACGAAGGCGTATCGCGACGCACCGCCGGGCGCCGTCACGCCGATCGAGTACATGGCGCTGATCTGGGACTCGCTCTGGGGCTTCCTGCTGTTCGCCGAGATCCCCGATGGGGCCACGATCATCGGCGCGGCGCTGATCATCGCGAGCGGGATCTTCGCCGTCACGCGCGGTGCCGCCACGGTGCGGGGCGCGACGTGATCAAGGCACCCGCCTCGCTCTCGACGTTCCGCGGCGCGATGGTCGCGCTCGTCCTCGGCATCTCGATCTTCTCGATCCAGGACCCGATCATCAAGTCGTTCTCCGGCACCTACCCCCTCACGGAGGCGATCGCCTTCCGCGGCGTCTTCGCCCTGCCGGTCTTCACGCTGCTGGTGCTGAACGTCGGCAAGTTGCGACTGCTGATCGACAAGCGCCCCTACGCGCTGATGGGGCGCGGTCTCCTGATGATCGCGTCGTACACCACGTACTACCTCTCGCTCGCGGATCTCTCGCTCGCGACGACCGTCTCGCTGTGGTTCACCGGCCCGCTCTTCATGGTCGCGCTCTCGCCGCTGATCGTCGGTGAGCGCCAGGGCTGGCGACGCTGGGCCGCGGTGCTCGTGGGCCTCGGTGGCGTCGTGATCATCGCGCACCCGTCGAACTCGATGTCGTCTGCGGTGATCCTGCCCGTCGCCGCGGCGATCTTCTACGCCGTCGGTCAGCTGTCGGCGCGGCGCATCGGCGGCGGCATCCCGGCGCCCGTCATCTCGTGGCATCAGAACTTCGTCTACCTGCTCGTGTCGATCGCGACCGCCGCCGTGCTCGCGCCGTTCGTCCAGGGCTATACGGGCACGGGCGCCGGCGCCTTCCTGATCCGCCCGTGGGCCGCGCCGACGATCCACGACGCGGCGCTGCTCGGCCTCTGCGGCCTCATCGCCGGCATCGGCAGCACGCTGATCGTGTTCGCCTACCGCACCGCGGGCCCAGGCGCGATCGGCGCGCTCGAGTACACGGCGATGCTGTGGGCGATCCTCTGGGGCTGGGTGTTCTTCGACAACCTGCCGACACTGGCGACGCTCGCGGGCGCGGCGCTGATCATCGCCAGCGGCGTCTACGCGCTGACGCGCCCGGCGCCCGAGCCCCATCCCCCCGCTAGGTCTTCACCTTCCGGCTGACCACCGCCTTCGTCGTGCCGCCCTTGCGCGACGTGATCAGCACCCGCCACGTGCCCGTCGGCGCCCGGACGCTGCAGACCACGACACCGGCGACCTTCGAGCAGGTGCCC
>CAWUMZ010000341.1:0-1614 GCA_963923625.1 uncultured bacterium
TGACGATGAACGAGATCCAGCGCCAGGTCGTCAACGACCCGAACGCCACCTGCGGCGACCCCGCGCCGCCGACGTTCTGAGCCTGCGCCCCTGCCGTAATTCGGCCGACACCGGGGGTCTGGCATGCTCCACGCCATGGCCGAGAACGCCAACGCCGCGCGCACGGTCGCCGCGATCGGTGATCGCATGCCGCTCGTCATCGGCCTGCTGCTCACCTCGCTGACGCTGCGCCCGCAGGTCGTCGGGATCGGGCCGCTCGTGCCCGACATCCAGCGGTCGATGAACATGTCGCACGCGTTCACCGGCCTGCTCGTGACGATCCCGGTGCTCTGCCTCGGCATCTTCGCGCCGATCGCGCCCGTCATCGCGGGTCGGATCGGCGCGATCAACGCCGTCAGCGTCGCCGGCGTGCTCATCGCCGTGGCCGGCATGGCGCGCGCGTTCGCACCCGGCCCGATGGGACTGATCCTGTTCACCTTCCTCGTCGGCGTCGGCATGGGCGTCGGCAACGCGCTGATGGTGATCGCGGTGAAGGAGCGCTTCGCCGACCGGCCGCTGCTGCTGACCGCCGTGTACTCGACCGGCATCCAGTTCGGCGCGACCGCGGCCGCCGTGCTGGCCGTGCCGCTCGCGCTGTGGTTCGGCGGCTGGCGCGGCTCGCTGCTGGTGATGTCGGCCGCCAGCCTCCTCTTCGTGATCGCGTGGATCATCGCGACACGCAACATGCACGTCACCCGCCAGCGCGGCGTCTTCCCGCGCTTCCCGCTGCGCAGCGGACTGATCTGGAGCTTCGCCGCGATGTTCGGCCTGATGGGCATCGTCTTCTACGGCCTCGCCACGTGGGCTCCGGCCGCGTACGTCGATCTCGGGTACTCGGAGACCTCCGTGGGCTGGCTCGCGGCGATGTACAACCTCGGCACCCTCCCCACGTCGCTCGCCGTCGGCCTGATCGGCGAGCGCGTCACGCGCCGCCAGGCGCTCGTCACCGCCAGCGCCGTGATGGTCCTCGCGACGCTGCTGTTCGCGCTCGTCCCCGCCTACGGCTTCGAGTGGATGCTGCTCGCCGGCATCGCCAACGGGATGATGTTCACCGTCACGATGAGCCTGCCGCTCGATGTCGCCGACAGCCCGATCGACGTCGGCGCGGCGGCCGGCATGATGCTCTTCGCCGGCTACCTGCTGACCGCGTGCGCCCCCTCGGCGCTCGGCTGGGTCCGCGATCTGACCGGCAGCTTCGACCTCGTGCTGCTCGCGTTCCCCGTCTCGGCCGCGCTGTTCTGCCTGCTCGCGATGACGCTCTCGCCGGCGCGCCTGCAGCGCGGCATTCGCGGCGGCTGACCCCGCGGCACGGGAAAACCCCCGCTTCGACTAGGTTTCCCGCAACGAACGCCCGTACCTCCTGAGGAGACCCACGTGACCGATACGTCGATTCTGTTCCAGTCCGCCAAGCTCGGCTCGCTCGAGCTGAAGAACCGCCTGGCCGTCGCACCGATGACGCGCGTGAGCGCCACCGAGGACGGACTCGCCACGCAGGCGATGGCCGACTACTACGCGAAGTTCGCCGCGGGCGGCTTCGGGCTGATCATCGTCGAGGCCTCGTACGTCGACCAGAAG
>CAWUMZ010000342.1:0-1608 GCA_963923625.1 uncultured bacterium
GGCCGACATCGGTGTGCACCGCGTAGGCGAAGTCGAGCGGCGTGGCGCCCGCGGCCAGGGCCTTCAGCTCGCCCTTCGGTGTGAACACGAACACCTCGTCGTCGACGAGACCGGTACGCAGATCGGCCGTGAAGCCCTCGCCCTGCGGCGACTCGACGAGATCGGCGAGCCATTCCGTCGCGACCGCACCGCGCTCCTTGTAGAGCCAGTGGGCCGCAACGCCGTACTCGGCGCGCTGGTGCATCAGCTTCGTGCGGACCTGGATCTCGAGCGGCTTGCCGTGCGGCCCGATGATCGTGGTGTGCAGCGACTGGTAGCCGTTCGACTTGGGCACGGCGATGTAGTCCTTGAAGCGGCCGGGCATCGGCTTCCAGAGCGCGTGGATGATGCCGATGGTGCCGTAGCACTCGCGATCGGACTCCACGAGCACCCGCATTGCGGTGAGGTCGTAGATCTCGTTGAACTCCTTGCCGCGCCGCGTCATCTTCTCGTAGATCGAGTAGAAGTGCTTGGCGCGCCCGGAGATCGCCGCGCCGATGCCGACGCCCTGCAGCTCGCCCATCAGCGTCTGCCCCGCCTCGCTGACGAACCGCTCGCGATCGGCACGACGCTCGTTGACCATCGACTCGATCTCGGCGTACTTGCGCGGATAGAGCGTGGCGAACGCGAGATCCTCGAGCTCCCACTTCATCGAATGGATACCGAGCCGATGCGCGAGCGGCGCGTAGACCTCGAGCGTCTCCTTGGCCTTCTGCAGCTGCTTCTGCTTGCCGAGGAACGACAGCGTCCGCATGTTGTGGAGACGGTCGGCGAGCTTGATCACGATGACCCGGATGTCCTCGGCCATCGAGAGGATCATCTTGCGGTAGTTCTCGGCCTCGGCCTCCTCGCGCGACGCGAACTGGATCTTCGAGAGCTTCGTCACGCCCTCGACGAGCAGCCGCACCTCCCCGCCGAAACGGGCCTCGATGTCGTCGGCGGTCGCGCTCGTGTCCTCCACGACGTCGTGCAGGAGCGCGCCGATGATGACCGTGTCGGGCTGCCGCAGCTGCGCGCAGATCTTGGCGACCCCCCACGGATGGAAGACGAACGGCTCGCCGCTCTTGCGCAGCTGGCCATCGTGATGCAGGCAGGCGAGCTCGAAGGCGGCTGCGACGCCGTCGACGTCGGCATCGGGCGCGTACTCGACGATGTCGTCGATCAGCTCGTCGAGCAGCTCACGATGAAGCTCGGCGGCGGGTGCGAGGGCGGCGGTTGGCATCGCCTCTCGGATGGTATCGGACGAGCGCGAGGCGACCGCCAGCGCGTCAGCCGGACGTGCCGCGCGCCGATGCCGCGAAGCGGTGTTCCGCCGGCCCGTCAACGCGCGTCCAGCGCGGACCCTCGGGCGCGAGCCATGGCCCCGCGGGCGGATCCAGCAGCACGGCGTCAGGGAAACGCCGGACGAGCTCCGGGTGTCGCGTGAGCGTGTCATGGTCGACGAGGGCGATCCACGCCCCCTCGCCGAGGCGCCGCAGCCGCTCGGCGATCGCCGCATCGGTGCAGATGCGGGAGAACAGCAGCGCGCCAGCGAGGCCGAATCGGTCCGGATGGAGCGCCGACGCCAGC
>CAWUMZ010000343.1:0-1605 GCA_963923625.1 uncultured bacterium
TCGGCTGCCCCACCACGATCACCGAGGTCGGCTACACCGAGGACGACATCCCGGACCTCGTGGCGGGTGCGATGCTCCAGCAGCGCCTGCTCGCATGCGCGCCGCTGCCGGTCCGCGAGGCCGAGCTCGAGCGCGTCTTCCGCGACTCGCTCTGACATCGACCGCGCGCGCGGGTTGACGCAAAGGGGTCTGGCCCCTTTGCGTCAACCTAAGGGCGCTCGGGCGCGTTTCATGAAGCAAAGGGGCCAGACCCCTTTGCGTCACGGATCCATGCCGGGCACGGGTCGACGCGCAACCCAGGCAGACATGAGCGCGAAGGCGCCGAGGACGGCGAAGGCGACGCCGCCGATGTCGTGGTCCATCATCACGCCGGCGAACGGCGTGAGGATGAGCGCGAAGACGGCGCCGGTCATGTTGACGAACGCGATCGCCGCGGCGGGATAGCGCGGCTCGGCGCGCACGGACAGCACGAAGACCGCGCTGAATGGCAGCGCGTAGCCGATGCCGATGAAGACCGACTCGATCGCCGCCAGCCACGTCGGCGGCTGCAGTGCGATCAGGCCGAGCGCGATCGCCGACATCACCGCCGCACCGGGACCGAGCAAACGCCACGACACGCCGCGGGCGAACAGCGCGCCGCCGATCGGCCGGAAGATCGCGGCGATCGCCAGGAGCATGAATCCGACGGCACCGGCCACGAAGGTCGATGCGTTGCCGTTGACGAGATGCGTGACGATCCACGCGCCCATCACGAGGCTCGAGCCGAACGACGCCGAGTGGATCATCGCGATGCGCCAGAGCGGTCCCGAGCGCAGCACCGCGCCGAGATGATCGATGGCACGACCGGCGGCCGGGCGCGGCTCCTCGCTGTCGCGCGGCCCCAGCGCCGAGCCGAGCAGCGCGATCACGGCCGCGATCACGAAGCTCCAGCGCCACGAGGCCCCAGCCGACTCGAGGCCGGCCCCCACGACGAGTGCGAGGCCGAGGCCGAGCGTCGCCGCGCCGCCGAAGATGCCCGCGAGGAACGCGCCGCCCAGGCGCCGCGTGCCCTCCAGACCGCCGACGAAGACCGGGCCCGTGCCGATACCGACGATCAGACGGGCCACCCCGATCAGCCAGAACACGGGGCTGACCGCTGCGAGCAGGTTCGCGGCGGCGACGAGGAGGAACGCGAAGCGCACGAGCCGGAGCGGGCCGAGGCGCTGCGCGGGCTCCGCCGCGGGCAACTGGGAGAGCGCGTGCGTGATCAGCAGCAGCGTCGTCAGGACCCCGACGGCACCCAGCGTGACGTCGAACGAGGCCTCCAACTGCCGCGCGATCGGTCCGATGATCGCGAAGTTCCAGCCGATCCCGAGCGCGATCACGACGACGCGCGCCATCAGGGTCCACGACGGTCGAGCGGATGCGGCGGGATGCGTCAAGGGCAATTCGGGCCGATCGTTTGACACCGGCACCCGAGGCACTCTATAACGCCTGCTGCGCGGAGGATTTACGGAGCGCGGCCATCCGCGCCTCGTCCCCCGCACGGAGAGAATCAACCGGAGGAGCGGGATGAAGCGCATCGGAGTCGACGTCGGGGGAACGTTCACCGACCTGATCTACGTC
>CAWUMZ010000344.1:0-1600 GCA_963923625.1 uncultured bacterium
GTCGTGGCGGTGGGCGTCGTCGAACATGCGCGCATGCGGTTCGTGCATGCCTTGGACGTCCCCGATGCGTTGGCGACGCTGGCCGAGCCCGAACCCCGGTAGCGTTCCGCGTATGGGAAACGTCCTCACCTCGCTCCCCGTCGGCGAGCGCATCGGCATCGCCTTCTCCGGCGGCCTCGACACCTCGGCCGCCGTGGCGTGGATGCGCGACAAGGGCGGCATCCCGTTCGCGTACACCGCGAACCTCGGCCAGTACGACGAGCCCGATCTCGATGACGTCCCGAGCCGCGCGCTGCAGTACGGCGCGGAAGGCGCGCGCCTCGTCGATTGCCGCCCCGAGCTCGTCCGCGAGGGTCTCGTCGCGCTGCAGTGCGGCGCGTTCCACATCAGCTCCGGCGGCCGCACATACTTCAACACGACGCCGCTCGGCCGCGCCGTCACCGGCACGATGCTCGTCGCCGCGATGCGCGACGACGACGTGTCGATCTGGGGCGACGGCTCGACGTACAAGGGCAACGACATCGAGCGGTTCTACCGCTACGGCCTGCTCGTCAACCCGCTCCTGCGCATCTACAAGCCGTGGCTCGACCAGCAGTTCGTCGACGAGCTCGGCGGGCGCAAGGAGATGAGCGAGTGGCTGGTCGCACACGACCTGCCGTATCGCGACAGCACCGAGAAGGCCTACTCGACCGACGCCAACATCTGGGGCGCGACGCACGAGGCGAAGTCGCTCGAGTTCCTCTCGACGTCGATGGACATCGTCGACCCGATCATGGGCGTGGCGCATTGGGACGAGTCGGTCGCGATCCCCACGGAGGAGGTGACGATCCGCTTCCACGAGGGCTGGCCCGTCGCCATCAACGGCGTCGAATTCGCCGACCAGGTCGCGCTCGTGATGGAGGCCAATGCGATCGGCGGCCGCCACGGCCTCGGCATGTCCGACCAGATCGAGAACCGCATTATCGAGGCCAAGAGCCGCGGCATCTACGAGGCGCCCGGCATGGCGCTCCTGTTCCTCGCGTATGAGCGCCTCGTCAACGGCATTCACAACGAGGGCTCGATCGCGACGTACCGCGAGCAGGGCCGCCAGCTCGGCCGCCTGCTCTACGAGGGCCGCTGGTTCGATCCGCAGGCGCTGATGCTCCGCGAGAGCCTGCAGCGCTGGATCGGCCGTGCCATCACCGGTGAGGTGACGGTGCGTCTGCGCCGCGGCGAGGATTACACGATCGTGTCGACCGACAGCCCGAACCTGACGTACCACCCGGAGCGCCTCAGCATGGAGAAGTCGGAGAGCGCCTTCGGGCCGCTCGACCGCATCGGCCAGCTGACGATGCGCAACCTGGACATCCAGGACTCGCGCGACAAGCTCGAGATCTACTCCCAGGCGGGTCTGCTCGAGGCGTCGGATCCGTCGATTCGCGGTCACCTCGGACCGGGCGGCGTGCACGTCGACCTGCCGACGGAGGAGAACCCGGGCTTCGACGTGGCCATGGAGCAGGGCGTCGACTGACGCGCCCCGCGTCCGCTCGCTCGCGATCGCGGCGGGTGCGCTGCTCGGCCTGTTCGTCCTGCTGCTGATCGCCGTGGCCGCGGCATGGGC
>CAWUMZ010000345.1:0-1596 GCA_963923625.1 uncultured bacterium
CGTACCCGGTCACGTTCCTCGTCGTCACGGCGCCCGCGGGCTGGCTCGCGAGCCGTCTCGGCGCGCGCCGCATCGTGATCGCGGGGACCTGCTGCTTCATCGTGGCGACCGTGCTCTTCGCGTGGGCGCCGACGCCGGCGGTCGTGATCATCGCGCGCCTGCTGCAGGGCGCCGGCGGCGGCATCAACTGGGGTGCGGCGATGGCGTGGCTCACCGGCAACACGCCGCGTGAGCGCCGGTCGCGCACGACGGGTGCCATCTCCGGGGTGCTCGCCGCCGGCGCGGTCTGCGGTCCGATCCTCGGCGCGCTCGCCGGCGCCACGTCGCCGACGATCGTGTTCGGGCTCGTGAGCGTGCTCGCGGCGATCGCGCTCGTGCTGTCGATCGCGACGCCGGAGGGTGTCGAGATGCCGCGTGATCCGGCGCTGCACTCGACGCTCGGCCGCCTGCTGCGCCACCCGCTGGTGCTGTGCTCGCTCGCGTTCTCCCTGGCGGATGCGGTCGGCGTCGCCGCCGTCGACCTGCTTGCACCGCTCGCGCTCGGCGCGAACGGCGTCAGCCCGACGGCGATCGGCATCGCGATCGCCGGTGGCGCCGGCCTCGGCGTGATCGCCTCGCAGATCGCGGGACGCCTGGGTGAGCGCCTCGGCTCGTTCCCGGTGGCGCTCGTCGGCGGCCTCGGCATGGGCGTCGTGCCGGCGCTGCTCGTGCTGCCGCTGCCCGATTGGGCCGTGCTCGCACTCCTGGTCGCGCTCGGACCGTTCTTCCCGATCCTGATGACGGGCATCTTCCCGCTGATGTCCGCGGCCGCCGACGACCTCGGGCTCTCGCACGGCACGGCCAATGCCCTGCCGAACATGGTCTGGTCGGCGGGCTTCGCGGTGGCGCCGCTGCTGGTCGCTCCGCTGGCCGATCTCGCGGGCGACCCGACGGCGTATGCGGTGATCGCGCTCACGGTCTTCGGACTTCTCGCAATCGCAGTATTGATGCGGTCTCGCGCACGAAATCTGTCACTCTCGCACTGAGAGTGCCGGTTCTCGCTTGCGAACGTGATGTAGGGTTCGTATAGTCCTGTCTGGCACTCACACCGTGAGAGTGCCAACGATTTTCACCACTCAACCCTTGACCTTGGAGGTCAGCATGAATCTCAAGCCGCTTGGCGACCGCGTGGTCGCCGAAGTGCTGGAGGAGGAGACGACGACGGCCAGTGGCATCGTCCTCCCCGAGACCGCGCAGGAGAAGCCCCAGCGCGCGAAGATCCTCGCCGTCGGCTCCGGCCACTACGAGTTCGGCCATCACGTGCCGCTCGAGGTTGCCGTCGGTGACGAGATCCTCTTCTCGAAGTACGGCGGCACGGAGATCAAGGACGGCGGCAGGGACTACCTGATCCTGCGCGAGTCCGACATCCTCGCCGTCGTCGGCAGCAGCAAGCCCGCCAAGGGCAAGAAGTAATCCACTCCCCTCCTGACTGAGGAACTCTCATGGCACACAAGGACATCAAGTTCAACGAGGATGCCCGTCGCGCGCTCCAGCGCGGTGTGGACACCCTCGCCGACGCCGTCAAGGTGACGCTCGGCCCCAAGGGCCGCTACGTCG
>CAWUMZ010000346.1:0-1592 GCA_963923625.1 uncultured bacterium
CTTGATGCTGCACGTGCCGGTCTTGGACTTGCCCTTGAGCGTCGCCTTGATGCCGTAGCTCTTGACCGTCGTGGCGGCGGCGAACGACGCCGTCACCTGGCCCTTGACCGCCTTCCACGAGACCCCGGCGATGCGACTCGTGCCACCCGACGCCGACGACGATCCCGAGCTCGACGCGGCGGACGAGCTCGAGGACGAGCCGCCGGTCTTCGGTCGGGTGAAGTGCATGCCGTAGGTGGGCTGCGAGAACGTGACGGTCGGCACGGCGATCGTCAGCCCGGCGATGCCGGGCGTGATCGTGTACTGGAGCCCGCCGCTGCCGGTGGGCAGCACGGGGACGGTCGTGCCGCTCTCCGTGCGATCCATCGTCGTCTCGCTGACGAGCCCCGTCGGCGTGGCCGATGTGCCGAAGCACGTGAGGATGGTCGCCACGGGGATCACGACCCTCATGGTGCCCGTGTTGAGCGTCGTGTTGTCGGCCTTGAAGTGCGGCCCGAGGAGCTTGAGGTTGAGCAGCGTGGCGAGATCGCGCTCCACGCCCTGCCCCGCGTCGGCCTGCGCGCCGAAGCACGCGCTGTCGAGCTGCGCATCGAACAGGCTGGCCGTGGCGCTCAGGTAGGCGCCGGTCAGCTTCGAGTAGCTGTCGGTGCCGTAGCGCAGGGTCTCGTTGAGGAACGCCGCGTAGTTGGTCTTCGTTCCACCACCCGCGCAGGCCTCGGTGAACGGCGCGGTCTTGCACGGATCGCCGTTGGCGAAGTCGATCTTCGTCGTCGCGACGGGCTTCGCCGTGACGGTGACGGTCGAGCCGTTGATGACGAAGGACTGCGTGTCGCCGAGCGTCATCAGCATCGACGCCGCATCCGAGCTGGTCGAGAACGTCACCGCGAACGCCTTGGCGAGGTTCGCCCCGCCGAGCTCCTCGTTGATGCTCGTGCCGCTCTGGTCGAGCCCCCACGAGATCGAGTACGTCGCCGGCGACGTGTTGCGGCAGATGAGGACCCAGGGCGCGCCGTTCGTCCGCGTCTGTGGCACGCCGTCGACCGTCACGGAGGTCGGGGTCACGAGGGTGCCGCCACTGCTGACGCAGTCACCATTCGCGACCGTGCGCACCGACGGGCGACGCAGCGGCCGCTTGGCCTCGGCGGTGCCGGTGATGACGATGAGCGCCGCGAAGGCAGCGAGGACGATGGCGAAGCGCTTGGGGGACACGCGTACCTCCTGATTCGCCGCCAGCATACCGCCCGGTAGCCGACGGCGTCATGTCGGGCGGCGGATGCCCCCGGCCCGCCAACCGTCGCCGCCGGCACCCCGCCTCTGGGTATACTGCGCTCCACGCGGATGTAGCTCAGTTGGCTAGAGCGTCGCCTTGCCATGGCGAAGGTCGTGGGTTCGAGCCCCATCATCCGCTCTCGAGAAGGCCCCGCTTCGGCGGGGCCTTCGTCGTTACCGGGCCAGAGCCTCGCGTCCGTGCGGAGCGTCCCAGTCGAGCGCCGGGCCGGCAGGGATGATGCCGCTCGGATTCAACTGCAGATGCGTCGTGTAGTAGTGCGTCTTGATGTGGTCGAGGCGCACCGTTTCGGCGATGTCGGGCT
>CAWUMZ010000347.1:0-1588 GCA_963923625.1 uncultured bacterium
GGGGACATCACAACCGCGCGGATGTGATGTCCCCCCACGCGCCTAGCTCTGCGGGACGTCGTCCTTCGGCAGGATGCGGCGCAGGAAGCCGGGCAGCCACCAGTTCGCCTCGCCGAGCAGCACCATCGTGCTCGGCACGAGCATGAGGCGCACGATCGTGGCGTCGACGAGGACCGCGGTGGCGAGGCCGATGCCGAACATCTTCACGACCACGTCGTCCATCAGGACGAACGACAGGAAGACCGTGATCATGATCAGCGCCGCAGCGGTGATCACGCGCGCCGTGTACGAGAGGCCGATCTCGACGCTATCGAGCGTCTTGGCGCCGCGCAGGTGCTCCTCGCGGATGCGGCTGATCAGGAAGACCTCGTAGTCCATCGACAGGCCGAACAGGATCGCGAACATCATCATCGGCACGTACGCCTCGATCTGCACCTTCTCCGGCACGCCGATGTACTGCGCGCCCCATCCCCACTCGAAGATCGCGACGATCGCGCCGTACGCCGCGCCGATCGACAGCACGTTCATGACGGCGGCCTTGAGCGGCACGAAGATCGACTTGAACTCGACCATCAAGAGCAGGAACGACAGCAGGATGACGGCGCCGATGAACCACGGCAGGCGCTCGGCAATGCGATTGGAGAGGTCGAGCAGGCCCGCGGTGACGCCCGTCGCGTAGACCTGGACGCCCGGCCCGACGACCTTCTGCACCTCGCCGGGGAGGCGCGAGACGAGCGTCTGCGTCGCATCGTCCGTCGGCGACGTCGTCGGGATCAGGGTGATCAGCGTGACCTTCTCCTTCGCGTTGATCATCGGCGGGGTGACCGACGCGACGCCGGGGTCCTTCGCAATCACCTCGGTGACATTCTTCGCGCCCGCCTCGTCGGCGTACGGGCTGAGCACGACCTCGATCGGCCCGTTGAAGCCGGGACCGAACTTGTCGGCGAGCGTGTCATACGCGACGCGCGTCGGCGAACCCTTCGGGTCGGAGCCCGCATCGACCTGGCCGAGCTTCATCGAGAACAGCGGCACGGTGAGCACCGCCAGCACCGCGATCGCCAGGACCAGGAACGGAATCGGATGATGCCCGACGATGCGCGCCCAGCGGCCCCACATGCCGGACGCGATCTGGTCGGGGCCCGTGGTCTGCGCGCGGTGGGCGGCGTGGCGGTCCTTCTTGCGCAGGACGCGCATCCCGAACAGCGAGAGGATGGCCGGCAGCAGCGTGAGCGCCGACAGGATCGCGGTGAGGACGGAGATCGCGGCCGTGACGCCGAGCATCGTCACCGTCGGGATGCCGGCGGCGACGAGCCCGAGGAGCGCGATCGAGACCGTCAGGCCGGCCACGAGCACGGCGCGGCCGGCGTTGCCGAGCGCGGCGGGGATCGCCTCCGCCACGGTCTTGCCGGACTGGAGCTCCTCGCGCTGGCGGTTGACGACGAACACCGCGTAGTCGATGCCGACGCCGAGCCCGATCATCGTGGCGAGGATCGGCGCGATCGCGGAGATCGAGAGCACGGACGATGCGAGCTGGATCGTCAGCAGGCCGAACGACAGGCCGACGAGCGCGCTGACGAGCGGCGCGACG
>CAWUMZ010000348.1:0-1572 GCA_963923625.1 uncultured bacterium
CCGGCGTTGCAGCCCTGGTGGTTGATCTCCTCGAGGATGACCGCGGCATCCGACTCGCTGAGACCGCCACCGCCGTACTGCTCGGGGATGAGCGCGCCGAGCCAGCCGTCCTCGGACAGCCGCTTCACGAACTCGGTCGGATACGCCTGCTCGCGATCGAGCTCGCGCCAGTACTCGCCGGGGAACTGCTTGCACAGCTCGGCGACGCCCTCGCGGATCATCGCCTCGTGCTCTTGCGCCTCTGTCATAGCCATGTGGGGATCCTATTCGCAGATACCTTCGGAGAGCAAATGTCTTGCGGTTCTTCGTACGGCGCGGGCAGCCGGATGGCGCGTCCGGCGCGCGACGCCCGATTGCGGCTAGGGTGCCGCCAACCCACCGCGAGGAGAGAAGCGATGAGCGACGAGCTGTTCGAGACCGGCCTGAGGATCCGCAAGGAGGTGCTCGGCGAGGAGTACGTGGAGCGCTCGCTCGCGAACGCCGACGAGTTCTCGATGGACTTCCAGCGCATGGTCACCGAGTACTGCTGGGGCGCCGGCTGGGGACGCTCGGCGCTGAGCAAGCGCGACCGCTCGCTGATGAACCTCGTGATGATCGGCTCGCTCAACCGCATGCACGAGTTCCGCCTGCACCTGCGCGGTGCGATCACGAACGGCGTGACGAAGGCCGAGATCCAGGACGCGCTGATCCAGCTCGCGATCTACGCGGGCATCCCCGCCGGCGTCGAGGGCTTCCGCATCGCGCGCGAGGTCTTCGCCGAGTGCGAGGCCGAGGGCGTCGAGGTCAAATAGGGCGATGTGCGCGTTCCGGGAAGGGGGCGACCCCTTCCCGGTGCGACGCCGTCAGGTCAGCCGGTGACGGGGCTGGGCGCAGGCGCTGCGTGACGGCGGATCGTCTCCGTCGACGTCGAGCGCGCGGTGCGCCCGTCGGTCGTCGTCAGCACCGCGGTGAGCATCACGTGCAGCGTGACGTGCTCGAGCGTGCGCACCGCGGCCGGCGTGAGCAGGCACCAGACGGTGATCGTCTTGGCGCTGCTCGCGCGACCGCTGCCCGTGCAGACGGTCTCGCGGGTGCGCAACGTGCCGTCCGGCACCGTGCCGACGAGTCGGACGCGTCCGGCGGTGCTCGTGTGCACACGCAGCGAGAGCGAGAGGGCGTTCGTGCTCACGCGGGGATCGAGCAGACGCAGGGTCGGCACCACGGTCGGTGTCGGCGGTTGCGATGACGAGCCGCCACCAGCGCCGGTTGCCGCGCCCTCGTCGCGCGTGATCGCGACGGCGTAGGTCTGCGTCGTCGTGCCGTCCTGCGCGGTGACGACGACGGTGATCGCGTTCGTCCCGACGGCGAGCGCGATCGTCGCCGATGGCGAGCCGGACGCCACGCTTGCGCCATTGACGATGATGGTGGCGTTGGCCTGGTTCGCTGTGGGCGTGACGGTGACGCCGGTCGTGGCGTTGGCGACGTTGGCGGTGTAGGTGAGTGTGCCGGTTGCGAAGCTCGGTGCGAGCGTTCCGCTGCTGAGCATGAGGGCGGACAGCGAGGCGTCCGTCGAGGCGGCTCGTGTGACGGTGA
>CAWUMZ010000349.1:0-1567 GCA_963923625.1 uncultured bacterium
GAGGTCTCGTCGGTGACGAGCCACGTCTCGACCGCGGCGACGGCCGCGTCGGCCTCCGGGCTCTGCTCGTCGACGAGGTCGTCGAGCGTGCGCAGCACGAGGTAGAGCAGCACGACATCATCACGCACCGTTGCCGGCAGCAGGCGCGCGGCGAGCGAGAACGTCCGCGCGGCGTTCTGCATCACCTCCTCGGCCTCGGTCAGGTACGGATCCGTCGCCTGATCTCCGCGGCGCGGGAGCCTCACGACGGGATCCCCAGATCGCGACGCACCAGGCCGGCAGCCACCTCGGCGCCGAGGAGCACACCGGGCACGCCGGCGCCCGGATGCGCACCCGCCCCGACGTGGTACAGCCCGCCGACGGTGCGATCCTTGTTGGGCTGGCGGAAGTACGCCGAGCGCGTCAGCACGGGCTCGGTCGAGAACGCGGTGCCCTCGTCGGCGTCGTAGCGCTGCTCGAAATCGGCCGGCGTCATCCGGTGCTCCACCTTGATCGATGCGCGCAGGCCGGTCAGCCCCGCGTCGTGCTCGAGGTAGTCAAGCACCTTGTCGCGCCACAGGTCAGAGATCGCACCCCAGTCGTCGCCCGACGCGAGGTTCGGCACCGGCAGCAGCACGGCGAGGGAGTCCCCGCCGGCCGGCGCCATCGCGGGGTCGGTGCGCGCCGGCACGTGCAGATACAGCGAGAGCGTTTCGGGCAGCACCCGCTTGTTCGTGACGTCGTCGATGAACTTGCGGTACCCGTCGCCGACGAACAGCGTGTGGTGCAGCAGCTCGGGCCACTGGCGATCGGTGCCGAGGTACAGCAGGAAGCACGACATGCCGTTGCGCGGGCCGCGGAAGCGCCACGGCGCGCGATCGGGCGCGCCCTTGAGCAATCGCGTGCGGGTGCGCACCGGGTCGGCGTCGGAGACGACGACCTCGGCCGGCAGCACCTCGCCGTCGGCGAGCCGCACGCCGATCGCCTTGCCGCCGCGCACGATGATCTCGTCGACGTCGGCGCTGCACCGCACGCGCCCACCCGCACCCTCGATCGCGCGCACCATCGCCTGGACGATGGAGTAGGTGCCGCCCTTCGTGTACCAGACGCCATCGGCCACCTGCAGGTAAGCGAGCGCCGCGTAGACAGCGGGCACGCGATATGGATCGCCGCCGATGTACAGCGAGTGGAAGCTCATCGACTGGAAGATGTGCGGCTCGTCGAAGTACTTCTCGCAGAAGTGCGACAGGCTGCGCGCGGCGTCGAGCCGGAGCATCGTCGGCAGGAGCTTCGCGAACGGCAGCGGATTCTCGAACGCCTTGCGCCCCGCGGCCAGCACGGCGTTCTCGTGGATGAGCCGCGAGGCCTCGAGGAACGCCGGATAGTTGGCGGCATCGTGCGGCGAGAGTCGCGCCAGCTCCTCCTGCATCTCGGCCACGTCGCCGCGGAAGTCGATGCGCGTGCCGTCGTACGGCCAGTCGATCCGGTAGAACGGATCGAGCGCGACGAGCTCGACCTCCCTGCGGAAGTCGCGGTCGAGCAGCGCGAACAGCTCGTCGAAGCACCACGGCATCGTCACGAGGCTCGG
>CAWUMZ010000350.1:0-1564 GCA_963923625.1 uncultured bacterium
CGGTCGAGCAGCTCCTGGTAGCGCGGCTCGAAGATGTGGAGCGGCAGCGGCTCGCCGGGGACGAGCACGAGCTCGAGCGGGAAGATGGGCAGGTCGCGAGCCATGGCGGAAGCGTAGAGGCGCTCTGCCGTACGGCGCTGCCGTGCGGCATCGCTACCGTATCCGCATGGCCGCCCTCACCCGAGACCCCGTCGAGCTCGCGGAGCTCGTGCGCGTGGGCGACCGCCGGGCGATCGCGCGCGCGATCTCGCTCGTCGAGGATGAGGACACCGGTGCCGCGGAGCTGCTCGCCGCCCTGTGGCCGCACGTCGGCGGCGCGTCGATCGTGGGCATCACCGGCCCGCCCGGCGTCGGCAAGTCGACGCTCGTCGGGGCGCTGATCGGCGAGATCCGCCGCAGCGGACGCACCGTCGGCGTCATCGCGGTCGATCCGTCCAGTCCCTTCACGCAGGGCGCCGTGCTCGGCGACCGCGTGCGGATGGTCGAGCACGACACCGACGCGGGCGTGTTCTTCCGCTCGATGGGCAGCCGTGGCCGGCTTGGCGGCGTGGCGGAGGCGACGGCGCTCGCGTCGGCCGTCCTCAGCGCCGCCGGCTTCGACGTGGTCCTGATCGAGACGGTCGGGGCAGGTCAGTCCGATATCCGCATCGCCGACATGGCCGACGTCGTCGTGCTGGCGCTGCAGCCGGGCAGCGGCGATTCCGTGCAGGCGATCAAGGCCGGCGTGATGGAGATCCCCGATGTCGTGGCGATGACGAAGTGCGACCTTCCCGGCATCGACGCCTTCCGCTCCGAACTGCGCCTCGCGCTCGGCATCGATCCCGACACCGCACCGCGCCTCGTCGAGCTCTCCGTGCCGAACGGACAGGGCGTGGGGGATCTGTGGGCCGCCGTCACCGCCGTGCGCGACGAGCTCGGTGCCGAGGGCGTGGCCGCGCGTCGGCACGCCGGCGCCGCCCGCGAGGCCGCGGCGATCGTCGCCGCCCGTGCGGGCGCCCGCGTGCGCGCCGCGATCGACGAGGACGCCGACGTGCAGGATGCCCTGCGGCGCATGGCGGCGGGCGAGCTGGATCCGCTGGCGCTCGTGCGCTATCTCGAGCGGCATACTGCGGGCGGATGATCGATCTCGCCCGCATCCGCGACGCCGCCGAGCGCATCGGCGATGTCGCGCTCGATACGCCGCTGCTGCACTCGCGTCACCTGTCGGAGCTGACGGGCGCCGACGTATGGCTCAAGGCCGAGAACCTGCAGCGCACCGGCTCGTTCAAGGTGCGCGGCGCCACCAATCGCGTCCAGCTGCTCACGCCAGACGAGCGCGCGCGCGGCGTGATCGCGGCGAGCGCCGGCAACCACGCGCAGGGCCTCGCCCTCGCCGCGCAGTCGCTGGGCGTGCCGTGCACGATCTGCATGGCCGTCGACGCGTCGCTGACCAAGGTCGAGTCGACCCGCGGGTACGGGGCGCGCATCGAGCTCGAGGGCATCGCCTTCGACGAGGCGATGGCGAATGCCCGAACGATCGCCGAGCGCGAGGGCTCCGTGTTCATCTCGCCGTTCGACGATGAGG
>CAWUMZ010000351.1:0-1562 GCA_963923625.1 uncultured bacterium
GATGTAGAGAGGTCTCGTGGGCTCGGAGATGTGTATAAGAGACAGCCGTCAGGCGCCGGAGTGCGGGGAGGGGAGGGGAAGCGCCTCAGCGTGCTCGCGCCTGCGCAGGGCAGTGCCTGCTCGATACGACGCGGCAGCGACGTCGTGAAGGTGTTGCCGGCGAAGCAGTTGCCGGCGACGTCTGTCGTGCCCGTGGGGGCGAAGACCAGGTCCACGCCGTTGCCCTTGGCCACGTTGCCGTCGATGCGATTGCCGTTCGGCTGGTAGCGGCCGAGGGTGAACACGCCGATGCCCGTGTCGGGATTCCCCGTTACGAGATTGCGCACCACGGTATTGCGCTCGCCGCCGCCGATCAGGATGCCACCGCCGAAGTAGCCATTCTCGATCTCCGGCGTCTGCGGGTCGCTGTTGTCGACCACGCGGTTGCCCGCCACGACGGTCTCGCCCTGCGGAGCCAGCCGCTCGGCGTCCTGCGAGTTCGGCGTGATGCCGAGCCGGTTGTGCGTGAACAGCGACTCGACGATGTAGACGCCGCCCGACGCGTTCGTGCCCTCGTAGCCGATCGCGTTGCGCTCGGCGGTGACATCGCGCAGCACGGCGTTGCACGGCTTGCACTGGCCGACGTAGTAGCCCGAGTCCGGGTGGCCGGAGACGTACGTGTGCTCGAAGACGCCGTTCGTGCTCGCAAACGCGTACAGCCCGTACAGGCCGTTGTCGTACGCGGTCACATAGCTCGCGCGATAGCCCGAGAGCAGGTCCTTCGACGGGTCGACGGTGTCGCGCGAGGTGTTGGCGCCGCCGTCCTCGGTCTCGACCTGCTGCAGAAGATCCTCGCCCATGCGCGTGAAGAGCACGCCGTTGTTCGTGAAGTGCCGAACCGTGAGGTTCTCGATCGCCACGCCGTCGGCCGTCACCCAGAAGCCGTTCTGCTCCTTGTCGCCGCCGTCGAGGATGACGGCGTTGCGATCCTCCCCGCGCACGGTGATGCCGGCCGCGTCGACGTGGACGCCCTCCGCGTACGTGCCCGGCGCGATCAGGACGATGTCGCCGGCGTGCGCCTCGTCCACCGCCTGCTGGATCGTCGCCGCATCGTCCGGCACTCGGATCGTCCTCGGTCCCGCGGGTTCGGATGATCCACCGCACGCGGCGAGCAGGTATGCCACGGCGATCGCGAGCAGAACGACGACGGAGCGGGACATGCACCTGAAACCTACGCGTGAATGGCGCTGCATCGGACTGCGCTCACGCGAATTCGATACACGTGTTTCCACGCGTGCTGCGATCACCGATGTCGCGCCGTCACTTCGCCCAGCGGATATCGACGCGGCGATCGGTCGGTGCGCCGATGTACGACGTCGCGGCGCCGACGCCGCTCCACCAGATCCAGCTCGTCACGCCGCGGTCTGCGAGGTAGCGCGAGACGTTCTCGGCACGTCGCTGCGAGAGGCGCAGCAGCCACGCGTCGCTGTCGATGCCGTTGCGGCGGGCGAAGCCCGTGACGTACACCTTCCCGCCCTTGCGACGGGCGATCTTCGCGATGCGATTCAGCTCGACCCGACCGG
>CAWUMZ010000352.1:0-1559 GCA_963923625.1 uncultured bacterium
CAGCCGCTATGCACCTGCCCCGTGCTTCGTCCGTGCGCGACTGCTGGCGCTCGCGGCCATGCTCGTCGCGGCGATCCCGACGCTCGCGCTCTACCGCCGAAACGCGCAGTACGAACACGGCAACGGCCTGCTGCTCGCGCTGATCAGCGTGGCGATGGTGATCGTGCTCACGATCGTCGCCAGCTGGACTCGGGCGGGTCTGCAGGTGCAGGGCGAGCGCCTGCGCGAGCTGCGCTCGCAGGCCGAGGAGGCCGAGTTCCAGCGCCTCGCCCTCGAGGCCGCCACCGAGCAGATGCAGCGCGACCTCGCGCTCTACCTCCACGGCACTGTGCAGGCCGGCCTCGTCGCCTCGGCGTACGCCATCCAGGACGCCGCCACGCGGGGCGACGAGGTTGCGCTCGAACACGCCATCGCCGACGCCCGAGCTGCCGCCGCGAGAGTCGGCGACCCGGCCCCCGCTCCCGTCTCGCGCGACCTCACGGCCATGCGCACGGCGATCGATGAGACGTGGCAGGGCATCCTCGCGATCCGCTGGACCCTGCCCGCAGGCGAGCTCGATGCGGCCGTCGTCGACCGGCTCGGCAACGTCGTCCGCGAGTGCCTCGCCAACGCGTCGATCCACGGTGCGGCCAGCGACGCCGCGGTCAGCCTGATCGCCGACGGCGACGCAGTGGTCGTCGAGGTGATCGACAACGGGCGTGGCATCGGCGACGGTGCGCCCGGCCTCGGCAGCGCCGTCCTCAACGAGGCGACGGCGGGGAACTGGACGATCGCGGCTGTCGACGGCGGCACGTGCGTGCGCGCAGTCGTACCTGTCTAGCCGAGGAAGTCGAGCTTCACCGGGCTCGGCAGCAGACCCGCCGCCGCACCCCGTTCGAGCAGCGCCGCGACGGCCGTGCGGCCGCGCTCGCCGTAGTCGAGCGTGAGGTCGTTCACGTACATCGCGACGAAGCGGTCGTTGAGGTCGGGCGCGATGCCGCGGCCGTACTCGATCGCGTAGGCGAGCGCCTCCTCACGATGCTCCATGCCGACGGCGACGGCCTCCTTGAGGACGGCCGACAGGTCGAGCGCGCGATCCTCGGGGACGTCACGGCGCATCGCGACGGCGCCGAGGGGCAGCGGCATGCCGCCGGTCTCGCCCTCCCACCACGCGCCGAGATCGAGGACGCGGGAGAAACCCTCCTGCTCCCACGTCAGCTGGCCCTCATGGATGACGACGCCAGCCGCGACCTCGCCGGCGGCGACGGCCTCCATGATGCGCTCGAAGTCGAGCTGCACCGGCTCGAAGGCGGGCAGCGCGAGGCGCGCGGTCAGGAACGCGGTGGTCTGCGGGCCGGGCACGGCGACGCGCTGGCCCGCGAGGTCGGCGGGCGCGAGCGGCTCACGTGCGACGACGACCGGACCGTAGCCCTCGCCGAGCGAGGCGCCGTGGCCGAGCAGGCGGTACGTGTCCTGCACGCCGGGGTACGCGCCCACGGACATCGCGGTCGCCTCGAGGCGACCTTCCATCGCCCACGTGTTGAGCGTCTGGATATCGGCCGGCACCAGCTCGATCTCGA
>CAWUMZ010000353.1:0-1552 GCA_963923625.1 uncultured bacterium
CGAGGATGTGGGTGGCGACGCGGTCGAGGAACCAGCGATCGTGGGTGATCACGACGGCGCAGCCGGGGAAGTCGTTGAGCGCGACCTCGAGGGCCCGCAGCGTGTCGACGTCGAGGTCGTTGGTCGGCTCGTCGAGCAGCAGCAGGTTGCCGCCGCTCTTAAGCAGCTTGGCGAGGTGCACGCGGTTGCGCTCTCCGCCCGAGAGCTTGCCGACGAGCTTCTGCTGGTCGGCGCCCTTGAAGTTGAAGGAGGCGACGTACTGGCGCGACGGCATCTCGCGCTTGCCGACGTTGATGATGTCGAGGCCGTCGGAGATCTCCTCCCAGATGTTCTTGTCCGGGTCGAGCTCGGCGCGGCTCTGATCGACGTACGCCATCTGGACGGTCTCGCCGAGGATGAACTCGCCGCCGTCGACGGGCTCCTGGCCGGCGATCATGCGGAACAGCGTCGTCTTGCCGGCACCGTTGGGGCCGATGATGCCGACGATGCCGTTCGGCGGGAGGTTGAACGAGAGGTCCTCGACGAGCAGCTTGTCGCCGAACGCCTTGCGGACGTGCTCGGCGCGCACGACGACGTCGCCGAGGCGCGGGCCGGCGGGGATGTGGATCTCGACGGCGTCGAGCTTGACGTTCTGCTCCTCCGCGAGCATCTCGTCGTACGCGGCGAGGCGCGCCTTCGACTTGGCCTGACGCGCCTTCGGGCTGGCGCGCACCCACTCGAGCTCCTTCGCGAGCGTGCGCTGCCGCGCGGACGCCTGCTTCTCCTCGAGGGCGAGACGCTCCTGCTTCTGGACGAGCCAGGCGGAGTAGTTGCCCTCGAACGGGAGGCCGCGCCCGCGGTCGATCTCGAGGATCCAGCCGGCGACGTTGTCGAGGAAGTAGCGATCGTGGGTGACCGCGATGACGCAGCCCTCGTAGTCGTGCAGGAAGCGCTCGAGCCACGCCACCGACTCGGCGTCGAGATGGTTGGTGGGCTCGTCGAGCAGCAGCAGGTCGGGCGAGGAGAGCAGCAGGCGGCAGAGCGCGACGCGGCGCTTCTCGCCGCCGGACAGCTTGGTGACGTCGGCGTCGCCGGGCGGCAGGCGCAGCGCATCCATGGCGATGTCGATGCGGCGATCCATGTCCCACGCATCGGCCTTGTCGATGCGGTCCTGCACCCGGCCCTGCTCCTCGAGCAGCTCGGCCATCTCGTCGTCGCTCATCGGCTCCGCGAACTTCATCGAGAGGTCGGTGAAGCGCTGGAGCAGATCGCGCAGCTCGCCGAGGCCGTCCTCGACGTTGCCACGGACGTCCTTGCTCTCGTCGAGCTCCGGCTCCTGCGACAGGTAGCCGACGCTGGCGCCCGGGTGCAGCTTCATGTCGCCGCTCGAGGCCTCCTCGAGACCGGCCATCATCTTCAGCAGCGTCGACTTGCCGGCGCCGTTCGGCCCGAGCACGCCGATCTTGGCGCCCGCCAGGAAGGACAGGGTGATGTCCTTGAGGACGTGCTTCTCCGGGCCATGGAACTTGTTGACCCGGTGCATGGTGAAGATGAACTGCGGTGTGCTCATATG
>CAWUMZ010000354.1:0-1529 GCA_963923625.1 uncultured bacterium
CGTGGGGCATCTTCTTCAACCAGGGCGAGGTCTGCAACGCGGGCTCGCGCCTGCTGGTGCACGAGTCGGTGCGCGACGACTTCATCGGCCGCGTGGCGAAGGTCGCCGCGGGCATCCAGCCAGGCAACCCGTTCGACGCCCGCACCAAGATGGGCGCGATGGTCGACGCGACGCAGATGGAGCGCGTGCTCGGCTACATCGAGGCCGGCAAGTCCGAGGGCGCCTCGGTCGCGCTCGGCGGCAACCGCGTGATGACCGAGACGGGCGGCTGCTTCATCGAGCCGACGATCTTCTCGGACGTGAAGAACGACATGAGGATCGCCCAGGAGGAGATCTTCGGCCCCGTCCTCTCCGCGATCTCGTTCAGCGAGATCGAGGAGGCCGTCGAGATCGCGAACGACACGATCTACGGCCTCGCCGGCGCCCTCTGGACGCGCGACGTCTCGACGGCGCACAAGGTTGCGCGCGAGATCAAGGCGGGCGTGGTCTGGGTCAACTGCTTCGACGCGGGCGACATCACGACGCCGTTCGGCGGCTTCAAGCAGTCGGGCTTCGGCCGCGACAAGTCGCTGCACGCGATGGAGAAGTACACCGATCTGAAGATGATCTGGCTGCAGCTCGACTGAGCCTCCTCGGTGCCGGCGGTGAACCCGCTCACCGCCGGCACGTGGACGCAGTTGGCGACAGGCGTTACCCTCCGCGCATGCGCCGTCTCCCGATCGTCCTCACCGCCGTACTCGCACTGCTCGCCGTCGCCGTCCCCTGCGCGGCTGCCAAGCCGGTGAAGCTCGAGTCGATGCACCTCTACCGTCCGGCGAGCGGCACCGGTGCGGGGCAGTTCATCGCGGTCGTGCGCGTGTCCACGCGCGGCGCCGTCACGCAGCGCGAGCAGTACGCCGCGAACGGGCACCTGCGCCGTCTGCGCGGCGTGCTGACGCTCCGCGACGGCGACACGACGATCACGACCGCTGACACCGTGCAGCTCAAGCCCCGCGCGTTCGCGGGCCAGACGGCGCTGCTGTACTTCGCATTCCCGAAGGCGGCGTCGGCGAAGCTCGCCGCAGACGCCCGACCGACGCCGTCGCTCACCGTCGCGCTCCAGGGTCATCGGCAGATGCCCGTCGCACACCCGCGCCGGGCCGCGGCGACGCGGCAGTTTGGGTTCCAGTGCTGGTTCTTCTGCGATCCTGACTCCACGCCAGCACCGCCTGCACCTGTGGCGTTCGCCCAGACGAGCGGCAACGCGTACGCCCAGATGTGCGTGTTCTTCAATGGAGCAGGGCAAACGGGGGCGTACGTCGAGGCCATCACGCTCGGCACATCGAGTTCCGAAAGCTGGAACGTCTTCGTGGACCAGGGCTCGGACGTCGCCATCGCGAACAACGCGTACTCGGGAACGGCGTGGGTGCAGTCGCCTTTCTCCATGACCGGAGCGAACGTCGTCAGCTACGCGGTGACCGTCTCGGGCACCATCCCGCCGTCGACGCTCTCGTCCGGCAGCGGCGCGGCGACGATCTCGTACTCCGGCG
>CAWUMZ010000355.1:0-1513 GCA_963923625.1 uncultured bacterium
CTGGCGCCGGGCTTCCACACCGTCTCGCCCCCATCGCCGTTGGCGGCGCGGGCGAGGACGAAGAGCAGGTCCGACAGGCGGTTGAGGTACGTGATCACCTCGGGCGTCATCGGCTCCTGCGCGGCGAGGGCGACGGCGTCGCGCTCGGCGCGGCGGCAGATCGTACGGGCGACGTGGAGGTACGCGCTCAGCGGCGTGCCGCCCGGCACGACGAACGAGGTGAGCGGCGGCAGCGCGGCGTTGACCTCGTCGATGCGGTCCTCGAGCCACGCGACCTGATCGGGGCTCACGCGCAGGCGCGAGCGATGCTTCTCGTCGTCCTCCGGCGGCGGCGGGACGCAGAGGTCGGCGCCGACGTCGAAGAGGTCGTTCTGGATGCGCACGAGCCACGGGTCGGCCGGCGTGTCGGCCGAATGCAGGCGCGCGACGCCGAGCGCGGCGTTGAGCTCGTCGACCGTGCCGTAGGCGGCGACGCGGGCGTTGTGCTTCGCCACGCGGTGGCCGTCGCCGAGGCTCGTCTCGCCGAGGTCGCCGCCGCGCGTGTAGATGCGGTCGAGGCGGACCACGATGTCGTCGGAGGCGTCGCTCATGTCAGGTCAATCGGCTGCGGCGGGCGTTCGGCCGACGCTAGGCGGGCAGGACCTCGAGGACCATCGCATCGCCCTGACCGCCGCCAGAGCAGATCGTGGCGACGCCGATGCCGCCGCCCGCACGACCCAGCTGATGCACGAGCGTGCCGACGAGGCGCGCGCCACTGGCGCCGACCGGATGGCCGAGGGCCACCGCGCCGCCCTGGACGTTCGCGCGGTCGGGATCGATGCCGAGCTCCTTGACGGTGTTGAGGGCGATCGACGAGAACGCCTCGTTGACCTCGAGCATGTCGACATCGGCGACACCGAGCCCGGCCTTGGCGAGCGCGGCCGCAGCGGCGGAGGCCGGTGCGAGCGCGAGGCGATTCGTGATGTCGGCGGCGACGGCACTCGAGCGCACGATCGCGAGCGGCTTCAGGCCCTTGGCGGCCGCGACGTCCTCGGAGACCGCGACGACCATCGCCGCCCCGTCCGTCACGCCCGGGCTGTTGCCCGCCGTGTGCGTGCCGCCCTCGGTGAGCGGCCCGAGCTTGGCGAGGGACTCGAGCGTGGAATCCTCGCGGGGTCCCTGATCCCGGTCGACGACGCGCTCGCTCTTGCGCTCGCGGATCGTGACCGGCGCGATCTCGTCGGCGAAGGCGCCGCTCTGCATCGCGGCGACGGCACGCTGGTGCGAGCGCAGCGCCCACGCGTCGAGCTCCTCGCGCGTCTGGCCGAGCTCGTTCGAGATCTCGTTGGCCTGGTCGTACATCACGCGATGCGTCCACGGGTCGCGCAGGCCGTCGTGCAGCACGGCGTCGACGAGGTGCTGATCGCCGAAGCGGTATCCGGCGCGGGCGCCGAGCGCCATGTACGGCGCGCTCGTCATCGACTCCATGCCGCCCGCCAGCACGATCTGGGCCTCATCGAGGCGGATCAGGTAG
>CAWUMZ010000356.1:0-1513 GCA_963923625.1 uncultured bacterium
GGGGTGGTGAACGCCCTACTGCCCGAGCGCCTCCTCGAGGCGGATCAGCTTGAGCGCGATCTCGATCATCAGCCAGTCGTCGCCCTTGATGCTGATCCCGGTCAGCTCCTCGATGCGGCGCAGGCGCTGGCGCAGCGTGTTCGGATGCACGTAGAGCGCCTGCGCGGTGGCCGAGATGTTGCCGCGCTGGCGGAGGAACTCCTCGAGCGTGCGCGTCAGCTGCGCCTGGCGCTGGCGGTCGTACTCGCCGAGCTTGCGGAGCGCGTCGCGCTGGCGGTCGCGCACGTCGCCGTCGAGCGGCACGCGCAGCAGGTACTTGTACGGGCCGAGGCCGTCGTAGGGCACGATCGCGGGGGCATCGACGATGACCGGCGCGGCGAGCGCCGCCTGGCGGGCCTCCTGCAGGCCCGTGGCGAGCGCGGCGGCGCCGAGGCACGGGCTCGACACGCCGACGACGAGCGGCAGACGCGCGGGTCCCTCGCCGAGCGCCTTCTCGAGCCGCTTGAGCGAGTCGGCCTCGTCGACGCCGAGCGCGGGCACGAGTGCGACGGCCTCCTCGTCGCGCTGGTCCACGAGGACGCCGGGCAGGGCGCGCACGAGGTTGGCGCGGAACCGCTCGAGCGCCGAGGCGCGGTCCTCATCGTCCGCATCGCGCCAGCCGATCGCCACGAGCGCGAGCTTGGGCTGGCCGAAGTCGCAGCCCAGCCTGCGTGCTCGGGACGAGAGCCCGTCGGCGAAGCGGCCGGCGGCGAGGTCCGAGAAGAAGTCCTTGATCAGATTGCGCTCCTCGAGGCCCTCGATCAGGCGGATCTTCTTGATGCCGACGGCGACCTGCGAGGCGATCGAGGCGGCGAGCTCGCGATCGTCGGGCGAGAAGCTGCGACCGGGAGCGGTGTGGACGACGAGCGCGCCGAGGACCTCGCCGTCGGCGAGCATCGGCACGAGCAGTGCGCCGGGCTCCGCCGAGGCGCCCCACAGCGCCGCGCCGAGCGTGGCCTGCACCGCGCTGGTGCTGCCGGTGCGACGCGATTCCGCCAGCTCGCTGACGGTGACGGCCGACGGCGCATCGCCGACCTCGGGCGCGGAGGCGTGGCGCTGCAGGCGATCGCCGCGGTCGAGCAGGTAGATGTGCGCGCTCTCGGCCTGCAGCAGCGGGAGCGCACGCGTCACGGCGACGGGCAGCAGATCGTCGAGCGCCGTGGCCGACGAGACCACGGTGGCGAGCGCCGACAGCCCCTCGAGCTCGCGCACGCGGCGCCGCGCGGCCTCGTACAGCCGGGCATTGACGATCGCGGACGCGACCAGGGAGGCGGAGTGGATGACGAATGCGGCGTCCTCCTCCGTGAAGACGCGGGGCGCCTCGGCGTGGAGGGCGATCACGCCGATCAGCTCGCCGTCGGGGGCGATCAGCGGCACCGACACGATCGACTGGTACTTCTCCTCCTCGAACTCGGGGAAGTACTTGACGCGCGGGTCCTGCAGCGCGTTCTCCGCGATGAAGACGGGCTCGCGG